>NZ_JBEZKI010000013.1:0-251120 GCF_040651615.1 Streptomyces sp. NPDC048417
GCCAGCGTGCTGTGGGCGCTGCTGCGTGACGGACGGGTCTTCACCTCCGCCCCACCGGTCACGCAGGCGGCTTGACTTCGTCATTGAGACTCCTGGGGGAAGCGGTCCCTGTTGCTGTCACAGAGGTAGACCCGCCGCCGACGGGGAACTCATCGACTGCCGCCAGGATTTCCGGGCTGTTCCCGCGCTCCAGGAGCGGGTGGGTCATCCGCCCCCACGCCACTGCCCAGCTCCAGGATGTGGGCGCCGGCCGGGACCGCCGCCTCGAGGATGTCCGGCGCGTCCCCCACGGCCAGCCGCGAGCAGAGCTCCACCGCGCAGCCGTCCGGGGTGATCGCACCGGGCCCCGTCCCCTTGTGTCCCTCACGCATGGCAACCGCCATACCCGGACAACGGCCCACCTGCGCACGGTCGTTCCCGCGGTGACGTCACCCTCCCCACGGGAACCACCCGTGTCCGAGATACCAGTGGCCGCCCGCCCGCAGATGGTCGCCGACCGCCCGCTCCACCGACGTACGCCGGGGCAGGTCCCGTACCGACAGGTCCGGGGCGCCGAAGACGAACTGGACCGCGGTCGTGTCGGCCGGTTCCGTGTCCTGGTGGCCGGGCCGGAACCGGTCCTGGAAGCGGACGATGTTCGACTCCGCCCTCAGGTACCGCCTCAGCTGCGGGTCGAGCAGCCAGGAGTGGCAGGTGGCGACCGGGTAGTCCTCCTCGGGAAAGTGCCGGGGGAAGAACTCCCGTGCCAGGGCCAGCGAGCGGTCGCAGGCGGTGGGGGCCAGCGGCCCGCGGTAGTCGGGTATGTGCAGGTTCAGGCAGGGCTGCCCGGGAGCCACGGACTCGGCCGGGCCCGTTCCCGTCGCCGTGACCGCCCGCGCCGTGCGCTCGCCGAGCCGGGCCCGTTCGTACTGCAGCCGGCCCAGCTGGTACAGCTCGCCGCGGAAGTGGTGGACGAGCCAGGACGCCTGGAAGACCGACAGTCCTCCCCTGCCGTAGCGCCTGCGGTGCAGCGTCATGCCACGGCCCAGGTCGGCGAGCGTGTGCCGGGACACGTCGGCGGGGACGCCCCGCGCATGGTGGTACGCGCGCGCGTGGGGCAGCGCGGCGAGGAAGACGTAGACCAGGAAGTAGCCGTCCAGCGCGGCCGGAGCGGCGGCGGCCCGCTCACCCAGCCCGGAGGGGCCTGCGGCCCCCGCGGCGGCCGGGGCGGCTGCGGCGCCGGTGACCTCGTCGGCGCATTCGGCGAGCAGTCGCCGGATACCGGGATCGGCGGTCACCGTCCGGTGCAGGGCCACCACCTCGTTGATGTCCTCGTGCGGCACGGCGAGGTCGAGGAGCAGGTCGGGCAGGTCGTCGGCGTCCGGCAGCACGGCGGGGTCCCCCTTGGTGAACGTCCTGGTCGAAGAGTACGTTGCAAGGAGGAGTGGTGATCTGTGATGCGTACGGGCAGTGAACCGACGACCGCGCGCAGTGCGCTGCGGGCGCGGCTGTGGCTGAGTGTGTGGGGCGTGGCCTGGGCGATCTTCGGGACGGCGGCCTTCGTACTCGTCGGCCGTCCCGGCTGGGCGGCCGCCTGCGGGGTGCTGTGGCTGGTGGCCACCGCCGACATGACCATGATCCTCAGGCACATCAGGCAGGGCCCGCACTATCAGCCGGGCCGCGATGTGCCACCGTACCGGCCGGTGGACGGCGACCCACGGCGGCTGCGGCGCCCACCGCAGCACCGTCACCCGTGAACGGGTTTCCCCGCACGCGTCGGCGAACCGAGCGGCCCTGTCAACGCGCCGTCCGGACCGAGCGGCCCTGCTGAACTCCGCTCACGCGCCGGGAACCGGGCCGCCCCGGGGAGCGGGCCCCGGGCACGCGCCACCGATCCTGGCAGCCCAGCGGAACGCCCGGGCACGCGCCACCGATCCCGGCCGCCCAGCGGAGCGGCCGGTCACGCTCCGTTGTCGAAGCGGGCCGCCTTCAGGTACTCCGGGTTCGGGTCCAGGGCGGCCGCCAGCCGGAAGTGGCGTATCGCGAGGTCGGCGCGGCCCTGGCGTTGGTAGGTACGGGCGAGGGCGAAGTGCGCGAACGCGTTGTCCGGCTCGCGCTCCAGCACGATGGTGAACTCCAGCTCGGCAGGGCGCAGTTGCGCGGCCGCGAAGAAGGCACGGGCGCGCAGCAGCCGGGCGGCGGTGTTCTCGGGGTGCGCGGCGATCACTCCGTCGAGCAGTTTCACCGCGCCCCGCGGGTCCCGTGCGTTGAGCAGTTGCTCGGCGGCACGGAAGTCGATGACATGCGTCTCCGGAGTACGTCCGGTCGAACCGCTGGTCTCGGGCACGGCAAAGTCCTTCCCTCACTGAAGCGGTTCAACGCCCGGACGGGTGCCCGCTATTTCGAAGACGCACGGCCGCTATCTCTGACCGGACACCCGCGCCCGGCGCACGAGGTCGGTCCACACCTCCGCGACCCGCTGTTCGAGCACGTCCAGGGGCACGTCGTTGTCGATCACGATGTCGGCGATCTCCAGGCGCTTCTCGCGCGTCGCCTGCGCGGCCATGCGCGCGCGTGCGTCCGGCTCGGCCATCCCCCGCAGCCGTGTCAGCCGGTCGAGCTGGGTCTCGGGTGCCACGTCCACGACGACCACGACGTCGTAGAGCCCTGCGAGGCCGTTCTCCGCGAGCAGCGGTACGTCGTTGATCACCACCGCGTCGGCGGCGGCAGCGTTCTCCAGCTCGCGGGAGCGGGCCCCGACCAGGGGGTGCACGATCGAGTTCAGTACGGCGAGCTTCTCGGGGTCTGCGAAGACGACCGAGCCGAGCTTCGGCCGGTCCAGCGTGCCGTCGGCGGCGAGCACGTCCGCCCCGAAGGCCTCGACCACGGCCGCCAGGCCGGGGCTTCCCCGCTCGACGACCTCCCGCGCGATACGGTCCGCGTCGACCAGCACCGCGCCGTGCCCGACGAGCAGCCGCGACACCTCGCTCTTGCCGGCGCCGATCCCGCCGGTGAGGCCAACTTTCAGCATGCCCCGAAGCTTAGGCCCTGCCACCGACACCGGTCCGGACAGGCCCTGGTTCCAGCCGGGCCCGACCGGACAGCCCCTGTTTCGAGGCCCGGACCGGTCTGGTTCCGGGCCCCGCAGGGGGACTCAGCCGTCGCCCTCTCGCTCCGCGAGGAAACGCTCGAACTCCAGGCCGATCTCGTCCGCCGAGGGGATCTCCACCGGCTCGGCGAGCATGTTGCCCCGGGTCTCGGCGCCGGCGGCGGCGTCGTACTGGTGCTCAAGGCCCTGCACCAGGGCGGTGAGTTCCTCGTCGCCCTCCTGGATCTGGCGGTCGATCTCCGTCTGCGTACGGTGGGCGTCCGTGCGCAGGGCGTGGGCGATACCCGGGAGCACCAGGCCGGTGGCGCCCGTGATGGCCTCCAGAACGGTCAGGGCGGCGTCGGGGTAGGCGGAGCGCGCGATGTAGTGCGGGACGTGCGCGGCGACGCCCAGGACGTCGTGGCCGGACTCCATAAGACGGTATTCGAGCAGCGACGCGGCGCTGCCGGGCACCTGGGCCTCGTCGAAGGGGCTGCTGTGGCCCGGGACGAGGTCGGTGCGGTTGCCGTGCGGCGTGAGGCCGACGGGACGGGTGTGCGGAACGCCCATGGGAATGCCGTGGAAGTCCACGGACAGTCGGACACCGAGCCGCTCCACGATCTGCCGTACGGCCGCGGCGAAGCGCTCCCACTCGACGTCCGGCTCGGGGCCGGACAGCAGCAGGAACGGCGCGCCCGTGGCGTCCTGGACCAGCCGGACCTCGATGGTCGGCTCCTCGTACTCGGTCCAGCGGTCCCGCTTGAAGGTCAGCAGCGGGCGGCGGGCCCGGTAGTCCACGAGCCGGTCGTGGTCGAAGCGGGCGACGACCTGGTGGGGCAGCGAGTCGAGGAGCCGGTCGACGATCTGGTCGCCGGTCTCGCCCGCGTCGATGTATCCGTCGAAGTGGTAGAGCATGACAAGACCGGCCGACTCCTGGGCCAGCGCCATGTCCACCACGGCGAGGCCCTTCGGCTCCCATGCGTACAAACCCTGCGGATCAAGCACTGTGACCGCTCCTCCTCGTGTTCGTACGGGACAACATGGCCGGGGCGGCGAGCATTCCCGCCGCCGCTCCCCTCAACCGACCACTCACCGACTTCTCATGCCGCAGATGCGGGCACACGCGCGTGCCCGCACCCCGCCTGCCGTGCCCGCGCCCCGCCCTGTCGCGCCCGGTCGGGCCCTACGCGGACAGCACGCGCGCGTGCAGTGCGGTGACCGCCTTCCGCGCGGAGCTGAACGCGCCGTGCTGCCAGGCGTCCGTGTAGCTGAGCCAGTCGCCGGCGAAGTAGACCCGGCCGGTGGGCTCGTTGAGCGGCTTGTAGCGCACGTCGTCGGGGCCGCCGGGGGTGTCGTGCCAGGCGGCCTCCAGATGGGGGGTCTGGCGCCAGTGGTGGGAGAAGGAGGAGACCAGCTCGGTGCGGTACTTGTCGCCGTAGATCTTCATGCCGGCGGCCACCGCGCGCTTCTCGCGCTGGGCCGGGGTGAGCGCGGCGTAGGAGTCGGCGTCGGTATCGTAGTTGTAGTAGCCGATGAGGACGCCCCGTTCGCCGTGGAAGCCGTACGAGGGGTGCCAGATATGGGTGACGTCCTGGTCGGTCTCGGTGATGCCGCCGTAGATGCGGTGGTCCAGTTCCCACCAGCGGGAGCGGTATTCGAGGCCGATCTTGGCGGCGGACGACGGGGTGACGGCCGCGAGGGCGCTCTGGACGCCGGAACCCAGGTTGTGCGGCACCTTGGCGAGGATGTTGGGCGGCATGGCGGCCACGCAGTAGTCGGCGTCGACGGCCTTGGTACGGCCGCCCTGGGTGTAGGTCACGGTGACGCCGTCGCCCTTGTCGGTGATTCTGGAGACGACGGCTCCGGTGCGGATGCGGTGGGCGCCGATCGCCCGGGTGAGTGCCTTCGGTATCCGGTCCATGCCGCCGACCGGCTGGAACATCAGCATCGCCTGGTCGAAGCCGAACTCGAAGGAGAAGTAGCGGCCGACACCGCTCGCGAACACCTCGGAGGCGGCCGGGACATCGCCGAGGAGCACCCCGGGGGTGCCGGCGGCGGCCGGTACGGTCGTGTATCCGCGCCGTTCACCGCCCTCGTACGTCAGTTTGTCGCCGAGTGCGCCCCAGTCCTTGAGGAACTCGACGAGCCGCTCCTGGTCGGTGGCCGTCAACTCCTTGTCCAGGGCGCCCTTGTCGGTGGCCTTGGCGAGCAACTCCGAGACATAGCCGTACACATCGGCCTTGGCGGTGCGGTAGCGCTCGGGTTTGGTCATGCCGGCGGACTCGTTGTAGAGGTACGCGTCGGCGTTGACATTGGTGAACACCTCGATGGGGACGCCGAGTTCACGACAGTAGTCGAGGGTGATCATCCACTGCGGTATTCGGGCCGGCCCGGCGTTCATGTAGTGGCCGTCGGCGAACCTCGCGGTCTGCGTTTGGCCGTAGAGGTCCGTGGTCGTGTCGCCGCCGCGCACCGTGAAGTTGCGTCCGCCGGTACGGTCCCTGGCCTCCAGGATCGTACAGTCGTAGCCGGCCTTGCCCAGTTCGTACGCGGTCGCGAGGCCGGCGATGCCGCCGCCGAGGACGACGACCCGGGCCGCGGCGCGCCCGGTGAGGGTGAAGTCGCTTGCGCCCGGCGCCCGGAAGGCCTGTTCACGCTGGGCGGCCTGGGCGGTGGGAGCGAGGCCGAGGGCTCCCATCGTGGCGAGCATCGTGCCGGCGCCTCCGGTGAGACCGACGTTCCGCAGGAACGTCCGCCGGCTCGTCCCTGACCTGTACTGAGGTTGTGCCATGCCTGGGGTCCTCTCCCGATCTTGAACGAAGACCGGGGAAGCGTCCCAGCGCCGCGTTACGGCCCAGCGGTTACTCGTGTATCTCGCACGTTTCTGCGAACGGGAAGTGAAGCGTCCCGCAGGGGCGCGGGGAACTGCGCGATCAGCCACAGCGGGCCCGCGCATGCGCATGAACGCGCACCCCCGGAAAAACCATGAACGCGCATCCCCCAGAAAAACACCGAGGGGCCGCACCTCGAAAGGTACGGCCCCTCAGTCACCGGCTAAGCCCAGCGGCTAGCGTTCAGCTCTGGCCACCGGCCAGCTTCTCGCGCAGCGCGGCCAGCGCCTCGTCCGAGGCCAGCGCACCGGAGGTGTCCGCACCCTCGGAGGAGTACGAACCGCCACCCGAAGCGGCCGGAGCGGCAGCCTCGCCACCCTCGGCGGCAGCGGCAGCGTCGGCCTCGCGGCTCTTGATGACCTGCTGCTGGTGCTGCTCGAAGCGCTGCTGCGCCTCCGCGTACTGGTGCTCCCACGCCTCGCGCTGGGTCTCGTAGCCCTCGAGCCAGTCGTTGGTCTCGGGGTCGAAGCCCTCGGGGTAGATGTAGTTGCCCTGGTCGTCGTACGAGGCAGCCATGCCGTACAGCGTCGGGTCGAACTCGACCGAGGCCGGGTCGGCACCGAAGGACTCGTTGGCCTGCTTGAGGGACAGCGAGATCCGGCGACGCTCCAGGTCGATGTCGATGACCTTGACGAAGATCTCGTCGTTGACCTGGACGACCTGCTCCGGGATCTCCACGTGGCGCTCGGCCAGCTCGGAGATGTGGACCAGACCCTCGATGCCCTCGTCGACGCGGACGAACGCACCGAACGGAACCAACTTCGTGACCTTGCCGGGCACGACCTGGCCGATCTGGTGGGTGCGGGCGAACTGCTGCCACGGGTCTTCCTGGGTCGCCTTCAGCGACAGGGAGACGCGCTCGCGGTCCATGTCGACGTCGAGGACCTCGACGGTGACTTCCTGGCCGACCTCGACAACCTCGGACGGGTGGTCGATGTGCTTCCAGGACAGCTCGGAGACGTGGACCAGACCGTCGACGCCACCCAGGTCCACGAAGGCACCGAAGTTGACGATCGAGGAGACCACGCCGGAGCGGACCTGACCCTTCTGGAGGGTCGTGAGGAACGTCTGGCGGACCTCGGACTGGGTCTGCTCCAGCCAGGCACGGCGGGACAGGACCACGTTGTTGCGGTTCTTGTCCAGCTCGATGATCTTGGCCTCGAGCTCCTTGCCCACGTAGGGCTGGAGGTCGCGGACACGGCGCATCTCGACCAGGGAGGCCGGGAGGAAGCCGCGGAGGCCGATGTCGAGGATGAGACCACCCTTGACGACCTCGATGACGGTACCGGTGACGATCCCGTCCTCTTCCTTGATCTTCTCGATGGTGCCCCAGGCACGCTCGTACTGGGCGCGCTTCTTCGAGAGGATCAGGCGGCCTTCCTTGTCCTCCTTCTGGAGAACAAGGGCCTCGATCTCGTCACCGACGGCGACGACCTCGTTGGGGTCGACGTCGTGCTTGATCGAGAGCTCGCGGCTCGGGATTACACCTTCGGTCTTGTAACCGATGTCGAGCAGGACCTCGTCCCGGTCGACCTTCACGATGACGCCGTCGACGATGTCGCCGTCGTTGAAGTACTTGATCGTCTCGTCGATCGCGGCGAGGAAGGCTTCCTCGTTACCGATGTCGTTGACCGCTACCTGCGGGGTGGTGGCGGTGGTCTCGGTGCTGCTCGTCATGTGAGAAAGGGCTCCGGTACGGACATTGAAGTCGTAGGTACTGCTTACGCCGGGAGCCTGTTTCGCTCTGTAGAAGCCGGACAGCCTAGGAAGCGCCACCTGAACCACTGGTGACGCCTCGACAACCGAGGGGACATACAACAGATGCGAGCGCAGCCTGCTAGGTCTGAGGTGCGCAGGCCCGCAGCGCAACTTGTAGCATACGGGGGCAGCCGGACAGGGTCAATGCGCGAAGGCGCACACCCGGGGCGGATCGCCGCATACCCGGCACAAAAGCCGTCCCGCGAGGCCACGTAGGCCTGCCAGACCTCCTCCGTGACACCCCCCTGAACGGGTTGCACGGAAGAGTACGACGAGGGAGCCGATCATCCAAGAGCCCGATTCGTTCGACCTCGAAGAGGCCGGGTCACAGACCGGAACCGAGACCGAACCCGAAGCCACCCGGCGTGCCGCCGGTATCACGGAGAGCAGCCGGGCCAACCGCGGCTGGTGGGACCGCAACGCCGACGAGTACCAGGTCGAGCACGGCACGTTCCTGGGCGACGACCGTTTCGTGTGGGGCCCCGAGGGTCTCGACGAAGTGGAGGCGGAGCTGCTCGGCCCGCCGGAGGACCTCAAGGGCAAGGACGTCCTGGAGATCGGCGCGGGCGCGGCCCAGTGCTCGCGCTGGCTGGCCGCCCAGGGCGCCCGTCCGGTCGCCCTGGATCTCTCGCACCGCCAGCTCCAGCACGCGCTGCGCATCGGCGGATCGTTTCCCCTCGTCTGCGCCGACGCCGGCGCGCTGCCCTTCGCCGACGGCTCCTTCGACCTGGCCTGCTCGGCGTACGGCGCGCTCCCCTTCGTCGCCGACCCGCGCCTGGTGCTGCGCGAGGTGCGGCGGGTACTGCGCCCGGGAGGCCGCTTCGTCTTCTCCGTGACACACCCGATCCGCTGGGCGTTCCCGGACGAGCCGGGTCCCGAGGGCCTCTCGGTCTCCGCCTCCTACTTCGACCGCACGCCGTACGTGGAGCAGGACGACGACGGCCACGCGGTGTACGTCGAGCATCACCGCACGCTCGGCGACCGGGTCCGGGACATCGTCTCGGCGGACCTGCGGCTGGTCGACCTGGTGGAGCCGGAGTGGCCGGCCTGGAACACCGCCGAATGGGGCGGCTGGTCGCCGCTGCGGGGCAGTCTCGTCCCCGGGACGGCGATCTTCGTGTGCGAGCGGGACTGAGCGGCCGGCGAGTCGGAAGGCGACTCGGAAAGGGCACGCGCGCGTAGGGGCGCTTCGGCGGCCGTAAGACACTGGGGCCGTGATCCGTTACGACGCCCTGGACGCGCTGCCCGTACGGCAGGCACTGCCCAGTCTGGACGACGCCCTGGAAGAGCACGGCACCGCCGTCCTCGTGGCACCGCCCGGCACCGGCAAGACGACGCTGGTGCCACTGGCGCTGGCCGGGCTGCTGGACGAGGGGCGGCCCGCGCGGCGGGTGGTCGTGGCCGAGCCCCGCCGGATCGCGGCTCGCGCGGCGGCCCGCCGGATGGCCTGGCTGCTCGGTGAGCAGGTGGGGCAGAGCGTCGGCTACACCGTGCGCGGCGAACGGGTGGTGGGCCGGCACGCGCGCGTGGAGGTCGTCACGACCGGTGTGCTGTTGCAGCGACTGCAACGCGACCAGGAGCTGTCGGGCGTGGACGTCGTCATCCTCGACGAGTGCCACGAGCGGCATCTGGACGCCGACACGGTGGCGGCCTTCCTCTGGGACGTACGGGAGACGCTCCGCCCGGAGCTGCGTCTGGTGGCCGCCTCGGCGACCACGGACGCGCAGGGGTGGGCGCGGCTGCTGGGCGGTGCGCCGGTGGTCGAGGCGGACGGCGTGTCGTACCCCGTGGAGGTGGTGTGGGCACCGCCGGTGCGGCCGGTGCGGCCGCCGCACGGGATGCGCGTGGATCCGGCGCTGCTGACCCATGTGGCGTCGGTGGTGCGGCGGGCCCTGGCCGAGCGGCCGGGGGACGTGCTGTGCTTCCTGCCGGGCGTGGGCGAGATCGCGCGGGTGGCGGGCCAGTTGGGTGATCCGGGGGACGTGGAGGTGCTCCAGGTCCATGGCCGGGCGCCCGCGTCCGTCCAGGACGCGGTGCTGGCGCCCGCCAGGCGGCGCCGGGTGGTCCTGGCCACGGCGGTGGCCGAGTCGTCGCTCACCGTCCCCGGGGTCCGCGTGGTCGTCGACTCCGGGCTGGCGCGGGAGCCGCGGGTCGACCACGCGCGCGGGCTGAGCGCGCTGGCGACGGTACGGGCGTCACGGGCGGCCGGGCGGCAGCGGGCGGGCCGCGCCGGGCGGGAGGCTCCGGGGACGGTGTACCGCTGCTGGTCCGAGGCCGAGGACGGCCGGCTGACGCCTTTTCCGGCACCGGAGATCAAGGTGGCCGACCTGACGGCGTTCGCACTCCAGACAGCCTGCTGGGGCGATCCCGGGGCGGCCGGGCTGGCGCTGCTGGATCCCCCGCCGGGCGGGGCGATGGCGGCGGCGCGGGAGGTGCTGACGGCGATCGGGGCGGTCGACTCCGCCGGACGGGCCACGGAACGGGGGCTGCGGCTGGCCCGGCTGGGGGTGCATCCGCGGCTGGGGCGGGCGTTGCTGGACGGCCCCGGCGGGAGCGCCGAGGTGGTCGCGCTGCTGAGCGAGGAGCCGCCGCGGGAGTACGGGGACGACCTGGCGGGCGCGCTGCGGAACGCCCGGCGCGGCGGCGACGCCTACGCCGGCCGGTGGCTGGCGGAGGTACGCCGGCTCCGGGCGGGCGACCAGGGCACGCCGGCCGGCACGGTGGACGAACGCACCGTGGGACTCGTCGCCGCTCTCGCCTTCCCCGAGCGCGTCGCCAAGGCCGACGGCGGGTCGTATCTCATGGCCTCCGGCACCCGGGCGGAGCTCGCTGACGGCAGCCCGCTGCGCGGTGCCCCGTGGCTCGCCGTGGCCGTCGCGGACCGTCCGGTCGGCCGAGGGCACGCGCGCGTGCGGCTCGCCGCGGTGGTGGACGAGGGCACGGCCAGGTCGGCGGCGGCGTCGCTGTACTCCGAGGACCAGGAGGTCCGCTGGGCCGACGGGGACGTCGTCGCGCGGCGCGTGGAGCGGCTCGGCGCGATCGAGCTCGTGGTGCGGCCGCTGCGGGACGCCGACCCCGCCCTCGTCCGCGCCGCGCTCCTCGACGGGCTGCGGCAGGAGGGGCTCGGCCTGTTGCGGTGGACGCCCGACGCGGCCGTGCTGCGGCAGCGGCTCGCGTTTTTGCGCCTGCGCCTCGGGGAACCCTGGCCCGACGTCTGCGAGGACGCGCTGCACGCGCGCGTGGACGAGTGGCTGGAACCGGAGCTCGGGCGGGCCCGGCGCCGGGCCGATCTCGGGCGGATCGACGCCGGGGAGGCGCTGCGGCGGCTGCTGCCGTGGGCGAGCGGGGAGGCGGGGCGGCTCGACGAGCTGGCGCCGGAGCGGATCGTCGTACCCAGTGGGTCGCGGATCCGGGTCGACTACGAGAACCCCGAGCAGCCCGTCCTCGCCGTGAAGTTGCAGGAGATGTTCGGGGCCGAGGAGTCACCGGCCGTGGCCGGGGTGCCGGTGCTCGTGCATCTGCTGTCGCCCGCCGGGCGCCCCGCGGCCGTCACCGCCGACCTCGCCTCCTTCTGGAAGGGCGGGTACAAGGGCGTACGGGCCGAACTGCGCGGTCGCTATCCGAAGCACCCGTGGCCCGAGGATCCCGCCGCCGCCGAGCCCACCCGGCACACCAACGCGCGGCTCAGGCGCTGACCGGTTCCGGAACCGCGGGCGTTGCCGGTTCCGGATCGGCCGGGCGGCGGCCGAGGGCTTCCAGGCAGAGGGAGAGGGCGAGCAGCGCGACGCCGAGGGACAGGAAGCCCCACGGGAGGTAGGAGGTCAGCATCAGGACGAGCGTGCGGTTCTGCTTGACCAGGGCGACGGTGTGCTCGATGTAGTCCTCGCGCATCTTCACGTCGCCGGCGAAGGCCGTCACCTTGGCGCGGCCGCCCAGGAGGGTGCCGCCGCGCAGCTCCTCCTTGTGGATCTCCTCGCCGTAGACGGGCGCGCCCGTGACGGGCTCCACCCAGAACTTGCGGACCGTCGTGTACCAGCGGGTGGTGCCGGTCTTGGCGACCGTCTCGGGGGTGATGCCCTGCACCGGCATCTTCTTGGGCATGGGGACCTTGGTCCAGGGGATGGTCTGCTCGAAGTAGTAGACCTCGACGCCCCGGAAGGTCTGCGTCCCCTTGTAGTGGATGGGGTTGGTGGTGCGGGTCTGCGCGTCGAAGTACTCGTAGTCCCGTTTCTCGGTCAGGAACGGCCACTTGAACTCGATGCCGTCCCGTTTCACCGGGTCCCCGTCGACCATCTCGCCGGTGGCGTGGACGGGTTCCTGGCTGTGGGCGTCGAAGATGTAGCGCTCGGGGATCTCGGAGACCATCTTGCCGTCGGGTCCCTGGACGTAGGACAGGCCGTCCCAGACGACGACGTCCCGTCCCGCCGTCTTCTCGATCTTCTTCGCGGCCGCCACATCGCCCTTGAGGGTCTGCACGATAGTGACCTTCGGGACCTTCTTCGCCTTCATGGTGCCGTAGTCGAGAAGCGTGGCGCCCTTCGCCTCCAGGACCATGTCCTGGTACTGGTTCGCGGGGATCTTGGCCAGGCGCGGGAAGGCGTACCAGCGCAGCAGCGGGGACAGCGCCGTGAAGAACACGGCACAGGCGAGCAGGACCAGACTGGCCTTGCGGCGCATCTCGGCCTCCCGGGGCGGCGGTTACGGATGTGAAGGCACCGTCGTGAGCAGCGGCTTGGGGGACGTCTTGCCGGCCGGCGACCCCAGGGCGCTGATCGTGACGACCAGGACCAGCGCGAGGGCGAGACCGGTCGCGGCGGCGATCAGGGCACGCATGCGGGGCCTCCCGACGGACGACTGTTTCCCGACGATCTTCCTGATGGATCGTCAGGTCCGGGCACCGTAGCAACGGGAGGGTGAGATGAGAACAGGTCGTACGACGGCGAAGGGCGCCGTCCCGCGTCGGCGGGAGGGCGCCCTCGTCGTCGTACGACCGTGGATCAGGGGGTGGCGGAAGCGCTCGGGGAGGCGGAGGCCGATGCGGACTCGGAGGCGGACGGGCTCGGCGACGGGCTCGGCGAGGTGTCGGCCGCGGCGACCGTCAGTTCCACGGTGAGGGACGCGCCGCCGGTGGTGGTGATGCGGAGCAGGAACGTGCCGGTGGTGTCGTCCGCGTACAGCTTGGGCAGCTTGAGCAGGCCGTTCGCGTCCGTCTGGAGGTCCGTGAGGGTCCGGACGGGGTTGCCGTTCGCGTCCTTGAAGTACGGGCCCTTGTCGTTCTCGCCGGTGTCGTCCGCCGACTTGACGAGCATGGCGGTGGCGGCGACCTGGTCGGCGACGGCGCCCTGGTACGTGGCCTTCGCCTGCACCTGGTCGGCGAACTCGGCGCCCGGGGTGCAGGTCAGCGCGGTGGTGTTGACGAGGGCGAGGGTGTCGGCGGCACGCGCGGTGACCGTCGCGTCGTACTCGACCGGGGTGACCGTACGGCCGACGACGGTGGCACGGACCGTGAAGTCACCGGTCTTCTCGCCCGCCTGGAGCGCCGGTGCGACCGCGACGCCCTTGCTGTCGGTGGTGACCGTGGCGACGCTCTCGCCGCCGGTGAAGGTCGCGTCGGTGTCCCCGACGATGGTGAAGCGGACGCGGACCTTGGCGACGATCCGGTCCGCCTTGGTCTCGGCGCGCGTGCTGATCTTCTTGGTGAACGCGTCACCGGCCATCGCCGTGAGCTTGGCGGTGCCCGCGTCCTCCAGGTGGTCCACGGTGTCGGTGGCCGTGGGCGGCAGGGTCGGGGGCGTGCTCGGCGTGCCCGGCTTCGGCTCGTCGGGCTTGGGCGTGCTCGTGCCCGGCGTGCTCGTGCCCGGCGTACTGGGCGTCGGGGAGCCGTCGGAACCCGAACCGCTGCCGGACCCGCCGTCGCTGCGGTGGCTGGGCACACTGCCGGTGCCGTTCGGGATCGAGTGGGTGCCCTTGCGGTAGAACTCGTACCAGGACAGCACCAGGTTGAGGTAGTCCTGCGAGTTGTTGTAGCTGAGGATCGCGCTGTTCACGTCGGCCTGGACGGACAGGTCCCAGCCGTTGCGGCACAGGTAGTGGCCGGCGGCGAGCGCCGCGTCGTAGACGTTGTTGGGGTCCTTGACGCCGTCGCCGTTGCCGTCGCGGCCCGCCCACGCCCAGGTCGAGGGGATGAACTGCAGGGGGCCGACGGCCTGGTCGTACTGGCTGTTGCCGTCGTACTGGCCGCCGTCGGTGTCCTTGATGAGCGCGAAGCCGTTGCCGTCGAGCTCCGGGCCCAGGATCCGGTGCAGGGTGTTGCCCTCGGCGTCGACGTCGCCGCCGCGGGCCTGCCCGGACTCCACCTTGCCGATGGCGGCGAGCAGTTGCCAGGGCAGGTTGCAGCCCGGCTTGGAGCCGCGCAGCTCCGCCTCGGCCTTCTTGTAGGCGTCCAGGACGGTGGCGGGTATGCCGGCCTCGGCCGCGCCCCGGGAGACGGGGGTGCCGATGCTCGACGAGGGGGCGGTGGGACTGGCGCTGGGGTTCGGGCTGTTGAGCGGCGGCAGGTCCGTGTAGTACGGCGAGTTGCCGGTGGCGCCGTCGGCCGCGCCGGCTTCGTCGGATGCGGAGGTGCTGGCGCCGGTGTTCGTCTGCCGGCCAGGGTCGCCGCCCGTCGCGCCGGGTGCCTGGGACGCGGACAGAGCCGCTACCGCCAACGCGGCCACGGCGGTCGTCGCCGCTCCCTTGCGCAGCCGCCTGCCGAATTGCGCCGCCATAAGGTGAACCCCTCCCGTGGGCGCCTTCTGAGCGCCCGTCTCCGTCTGTCTGCTCGCCCCTGGTGTGACGGTCGACCTGGTGCTGTGGTTGCCCCCTGTTACCTCTTTCGAGTCGTGAGGTAGCACGTCCGCGGTGCACGCCGAGGCGGCGACCCAGGCGACCCTACGACAACTTCCATTCCGCGGACACCCGGCGGTGCCCGATTTTCACCAGTTGGCCATTCCCCGTTGAACGAAGGTGGTGTCGCGGATACTTGTCGTACGCGATCACTTGTTCGGCGCTCCGGCCGACGACTGCTCCAGGGAGACCGGGTGCCGTTCACTCTCAGCCACGCCGCCGCCGTCCTGCCCGCCGTGCGCGGTGACGGGACCGGGCGCGGGCGGCTGGTGCCGACGGTGCTCGTCGCGGGGTCCTTCTCCCCCGACCTCACCTACTACGCGGCGAGCGCGGTGCCGGACGCGATGGAGTTCGGCGAGTTCACGCACTCCTTCATCGGCGTCCTCACCGTGGACGTGCTCATCTCCTGGGCGCTGGTGGCGCTGTGGGTGCTGGTACGGGAGCCGCTCGTGGCCCTCGTGCCCCGGGCCCGGCAGGGACGCCCGGCGACCCTGCTGCGCTGCGGGGCGCCACGCGCGCGTGCCGGCCTTTCCAGCGCAACCCGTTGGTACGTCTCCGCCGTCCTCGGCGCGCTCACGCATGTCGTCTGGGACGCGTTCACGCACCACGACCGCTGGGGGACCCGACTGATCCCCGCGATCGGCCGGAACGTCGCGGGCGTGCCGCTCTACACCCTGCTCCAGTACGGGACTTCGGCGGTGGCCGCGGCCGTGCTCGCCGTGTTCGTGCTCCGTGCGCTACGGCGGGCGCCGGCCGGGGAGCCGGTGGGAGTGCCGCTGCTGTCCGCCGGGGACCGGTGGTGGGCCGGGGTCGGGATCGGCGGCTGCGCCCTGGTCGCCGCGGTGCAGCGGGCAACGCGGTTTACGGAACTGCGCCGCATAGCGGCTCCTGCGAGGGTGGTGGCGGGCGACGGGCGGGCCTACTGGGGGTCGACGGCGAAGCCCTGGGAGCTGTTGCCCACGGTGCTCTTCGGAGCGGGCGCGGGGCTGCTGCTCGGGGTACTCGGGTACGCCGTGGCGGTCAGGGTGTGGCGTCCGGCGCCGGTGGCCGACGGCGTGCCCCGGCGCCCTTCTGCCGTTCGGTGAGGGTCGCCACGAAGACGGTCATGGTGCGGGGGCGGCGGGGGCCGGGGAGCGCGCTGAGGAGCAGCGCGAGATAGCTGCGGGCGACATCGAGCCACTGCCGCGGGGCGGGGCGGGTGCGCAGTCTCCGCCGGAGGCGGGCGATCGCCTTGCGCACGGTGACGGCCAGGTCGGTGGGGATGCGGGCGGAGCTGGCGCCGGGTGCCATGGCCGGGGCCGACGAAGCCTCCGTGACCTGCGCCGCGGCGGAGCGGGCTTTGGCCGGGGGCCTGGTCTGGGGCGTCCGGCCGTGAAGCATGCGTATACCCATGCCCCGCATCCTTGCCGCTGCCGGGGGCGGGGGCGTTCTGACGGGGTCCAGCTGAGTGACGACGGCGCCCCGAGAGCCGGCAGCGGGCGCCGCTCCACCGGTGTCGTGGAGTGGCGCCCGCTGCCGGCTCTCGCCGGAGGCCAGTGCCGCGGTACTAGTGCGCCGCTGATTCCCAGTCCGGGCCGACGCCGACCGAGACATCCAGGGGCGCCCTGAGCTGGACCGCGTCGGGCATTTCGCGGCGGAGGATCGCCTCGGCCTCGGCGCGCTCGCCGGGGGCGATCTCCAGGACGATTTCGTCGTGCACCTGGAGGAGCATCCGGGACTTCAGGTCCGCCTCGCGCAGCGCCCCGTCCACCTTCAGCATGGCCATCTTGACGATGTCCGCCGCGGTGCCCTGGATGGGGGCGTTGAGCGCCATCCGCTCGGCCGCCTCACGGCGCTGGCGATTGTCGCTGTTGAGGTCGGGGAGGTAGCGGCGGCGGCCGAAGAGGGTCGCGGTGTACCCCGTGGCGCGTGCCTCGTCGACCACCCGGCGCAGATAGTCACGGACCCCGCCGAACCGCTCGAAGTAGGTGTCCATCAGGGCCCGGGCCTCGCCCGCGTCGATGTTCAGCTGCTGGGAGAGGCCGAACGCCGACAGTCCGTACGCGAGGCCGTACGACATCGCCTTGATCTTGCGGCGCATCTCCGCGTCGACGGCCGAGCGGCCGACGGAGAACACCTGCGAGGCGACCGTGGTGTGCAGGTCCTCGCCGGAGGTGAACGCCTCGATCAGGCCCGCGTCCTCGGAGAGGTGGGCCATCACCCGCAGCTCGATCTGGCTGTAGTCGGCCGTCATCAGCGACTCGAAGCCCTCGCCCACCACGAAGCCCCGGCGGATCGCCCGGCCCTCGTCGGTGCGGACCGGGATGTTCTGGAGGTTCGGGTCGGTGGAGGAGAGCCGGCCGGTCGCGGCGACCGTCTGGTTGAACGTGGTGTGGATACGGCCGTCCGCCGCCACCGTCTTGATCAGGCCCTCGACCGTCACCCGCAGCTTGGCCTGCTCACGGTGCCGGAGCATGATCACCGGCAGTTCGTTCTCGGTCTGGCCGGCCAGCCAGGCCAGCGCGTCGGCGTCGGTGGTGTAGCCGGTCTTGGTCTTCTTGGTCTTGGGCAGGGCCAGCTCGCCGAAGAGGACCTCCTGGAGCTGCTTGGGCGAGCCCAGGTTGAACTCGTGGCCGGCCGCCGCGTGCGCCTCCTTCACCGCCTGTTGGACGGCGCCCGCGAACATCTGCTCCATCGCTTCGAGATGCGCCCGGTCGGCCGCGATGCCGTGCCGCTCCATGCGGGCAAGGAGGACGGAGGTCGGCAGCTCCATGTCACGGAGCAGGTCCGCCGCGCCGACCTCCTGGAGCCGCTCCTCGAAGGCCTCGCCGAGGTCGAGGATGGCGCGGGCCTGGATCATCAGGGCTTCGGCCTCGGCACCGTCGTCCGCGCCGAAGGCCAGCTGGCCGTCGGCCGCGGCGGCCGGGGCCAGCTCACGGTGCAGGTACTCCAGGGACAGCGCGTCCAGGTCGAAGGAGCGGCGGCCGGGCTTGACCAGATAGGCGGCGAGCGCGGTGTCCATGGTGACGCCGTCGATGCTCCAGCCGTGCTCGGCGAAGACCCGCATGGCGCCCTTGGCGTTGTGGAAGACCTTGGGCCGCCCGGCGTCGGCCAGCCACGCCACCCACGCGTTCTCGTCGGCCTCGTCGAGCTCCGCCGGGTCGAACCAGGCCGCCGCTCCCGTGGCCGCGGCCAGCGCGACCTCGGCGACCGAGCCGGTGCCGAGCGCCCAGGTGCCGACGGTGGCGATGCCCAGCGCCTGCGTGCCGTGCTCGGCGAGCCAGCCGGCCAGTTCGCCGGTGCCGAGGACGGTGCCGTCCACCGCCACGCCCGCCTCGGCGACCGGCGTGGCCTCGGCCTCCTCGGCGCCGGGGTCGACGGCGTAGAGCCGCTCGCGCAGCGACGGATTGCGGATCTCCAGGGTGTCCAGGATCATCGCGACGCTCTTGCGGTCGTACGGCGCGCGCTCCAGGTCGGCGACCGTCTTCGGCAGCTCGACCCGGCGCTCCAGTTCGGTGAGCCGGCGGTTGAGCTTCACCGAGTCCAGGTGGTCGCGGAGGTTCTGGCCGGCCTTGCCCTTCACCTCGTCCGCGCGCTCCACCAGCTCGGCGAAGGAACCGAACTGGTTGATCCACTTCGCGGCGGTCTTCTCACCGACGCCGGGGATGCCGGGGAGGTTGTCGGACGGGTCGCCGCGCAGGGCCGCGAAGTCGGGGTACTGGGCGGGCGTCAAGCCGTACTTCTCGACAACCTTCTCCGGGGTGAACCGGGTCAGCTCGGAGACGCCCTTCGTCGGGTAGAGGACCGTGGTGTGCTCGGTGACCAGTTGGAAGGAGTCGCGGTCACCGGTGACGATCAGGACCTCGAAGCCCTCGGCCTCGGCCTCGGTGGCGAGGGTGGCGATGATGTCGTCGGCCTCGAAGCCCGCGACGGCGAAGCGCTGCGCGTGCATCGCGTCGAGCAGCTCGCCGATCAGCTCCACCTGGCCCTTGAACTCGTCCGGGGTCTTGGAGCGGTTCGCCTTGTACTCGGTGAACTCCTCGGAGCGCCAGGTCTTGCGGGAGACGTCGAAGGCCACCGCGAAGTGCGTGGGCGCCTCGTCACGCAGGGTGTTGGCCAGCATCGACGCGAAACCGTAGATCGCGTTCGTCGGCTGGCCCGTCGCGGTGGTGAAGTTCTCCGCGGGCAGCGCGAAGAACGCGCGGTAGGCCAGCGAGTGCCCGTCCATGAGCATCAGCCGGGGACGGTCTGCGCCGGAGGTCTTGTCGGTCTTCTTCGATGCTGTTTCTGCCACGCCCCCGATCCTGCCACGCCCCACTGACAGCGAGGGCCGACGGTTCGGGTCGAGGTGGGGCCGGCACCGCCGGACAGCACCCGTCGTGGCTGATCGCCGTTGCGGCGGAAAAACTCAGGAGCGGGGGTGGGCTGGGAGGCGCGGTTCTGTCAAGCATTGGTTCCGTTGCGCTCGGCCGACCGCCCTCGATCGTTGTCGGCGGCGCGTGCGAGTATCGGATGTCCAAGGCACAGGTGCCGGCGTAGAGGGAGATCGTGCGATGGCGACGAAGCCGCCCAAGGGTGATCCGGTTCAGGACGCGCCGCAGGTCGCCGGGCCGAAGCACGCGGCCGCGGGGCTGCCGGCCATCGGGCACACCCTGCGCATCGCCCAACAGCAGATGGGGGTGAAGCGCACCGCCCTGACGCTGCTCCGGGTCAACCAGAAGGACGGCTTCGACTGCCCCGGCTGCGCCTGGCCGGAACCCGATCACCGGCACGCCGCCGAATTCTGCGAGAACGGCGCCAAGGCCGTGGCCGAGGAGGCCACCCTGCGCCGGGTGACGCCCGAGTTCTTCGCCGAGCACTCCGTCGCCGATCTGCACCACCGCAGCGGCTACTGGCTCGGCCAGCAGGGCCGGCTCACCCACCCCATGTATCTCGCCGAGGGCGCCGAGCACTACGAGCCGGTCGGCTGGGAGCGTGCCTTCGACATCATCGGTGAGGAGATCACCGCTCTCGGCTCCCCCGACGAGGCCGTCTTCTACACCTCGGGCCGGACCAGCAACGAGGCCGCGTTCCTGTACCAGCTGTTCGCGCGCGAGCTGGGCACCAACAACCTGCCGGACTGCTCCAACATGTGCCACGAGTCCTCGGGCTCGGCGCTCAGCGAGACCATCGGCATCGGCAAGGGCAGCGTCCTGCTCGAGGACCTGTACAAGGCGGATCTGATCATCGTCGCCGGGCAGAACCCGGGCACCAACCACCCCCGGATGCTCTCCGCCCTGGAGAAGGCCAAGGCCAACGGCGCGAAGATCATCAGCGTCAATCCGCTCCCGGAAGCCGGCCTGGAGCGGTTCAAGAACCCGCAGACCCCCCAGGGCATGCTCAAGGGCGCCGCGCTCACCGACCTCTTCCTGCAGATCCGCATCGGCGGCGACCAGGCCCTGTTCCGGCTCCTCAACAAGCTCGTCCTTCAGACGCAGGGCGCGGTCGACGAGGAGTTCGTGCGCGAACACACGCACGGGTACGAGGAGTTCGCCAGGGCCGCCGGCGCCGCCGACTGGGACGAGACGCTCGCCGCCACCGGCCTCACCCGCGCGGAGATCGAGAAGGCCCTCGGCATGGTGCTCGCCTCGGAGCGCACGATCGTCTGCTGGGCCATGGGGCTCACCCAGCACAAGCACTCGGTCCCGACGATCCGCGAGGTCGTCAACTTC
Source organism: Streptomyces sp. NPDC048417 (assembly GCF_040651615.1). NCBI lineage: Bacteria > Bacillati > Actinomycetota > Actinomycetes > Kitasatosporales > Streptomycetaceae > Streptomyces > Streptomyces sp. NPDC048417. Next base: position 20,292 of record NZ_JBEZKI010000013.1, read on the forward strand.
CTTCTGCTGCGCGGCAACATCGGCCGTACCGGCGCGGGCGTGTGCCCGGTCCGCGGCCATTCGAACGTGCAGGGCGACCGCACGATGGGCATTTTCGAGCGCCCGGCCCCGGCCTTCCTGGACGCCCTGGAGAAGGAGTTCGGCTTCGCGCCCCCACGCGAGCACGGCTTCGACGTCGTCCGGGCCATCCGCGCGCTGCGCGACGGGGAGGCGAAGGTCTTCTTCGCGATGGGCGGCAACTTCGTCTCCGCGACCCCCGACACGGAGGTCACCGAGGCGGCCATGCGCCGGGCGCGGCTGACCGTGCACGTGTCGACGAAGCTCAACCGCTCGCACGTCGTGACGGGCGCGCGGGCGCTGATCCTGCCGACGCTCGGCCGGACCGAGCGCGATCTCCAAGGCAGCGGGGAGCAGTTCGTCACCGTGGAGGACTCGATGGGCATGGTGCACGCCTCGCGCGGCCGCCTGGAGCCCGCGAGCACGCATCTGCTGTCGGAGCCGGCGATCGTGTGCCGGCTCGCGCGCCGAGTGCTCGGTGAGGACAGCGCCACTCCCTGGGAGGAGTTCGAGAAGGACTACGCGACGGTCCGCGACCGCATCGCGCGCGTGATCCCCGGCTTCGAGGACTTCAACGCGCGCGTGGCGCACCCGGGCGGCTTCGCACTGCCGCACGGCCCGCGCGACGAGCGCCGCTTCCCGACCGCCACCGGCAAGGCGAACTTCACGGCGGCGGCCGTCGAGTACCCCGAACTGCCCGAGGGACGGCTGCTGTTGCAGACGTTGCGCTCGCACGACCAGTACAACACCACGATCTACGGCCTGGACGACCGCTACCGGGGTATCACGAACGGCCGCCGGGTGGTCCTGGTGAACCCGGAGGACGCGCGGGCGCTGGGTGCAGCCGACGGGTCGTACGTCGACCTGGTGAGCGAGTGGAAGGACGGCGTGGAGCGCCGCGCGCCGGGCTTCCGGGTGGTGCACTATCCGACGGCCCGTGGCTGCGCGGCCGCGTACTACCCGGAGACCAACGTGCTGGTGCCGCTCGACGCCACCGCCGACACCAGCAACACCCCGGCCAGCAAGTCCGTCGTGATCCGCCTGGAGAGCGGCACACCGCAGCCGGCTCCCGCCGTCTGAGCAGACGCTCAGTCCGTCTGGAAGAATCGACGGCCGACTGAGCGTTTGCTCAGTGGAGAGACAGCGGTACGACGATCGGAGCCGGCCCATGGGCGAGCAGCAGCGTGTGAAGTTCCCGCAGGAGGTCATCGACGAGTACGCCGCGCTCGGTGTCGACCTGCCGGCCCTGTTCTCGGCGGGCCACCTCGGCAACCGCATGGGCGTACAGATCGTGGAGGCCTCGGCGGACCGGGTCGTCGGCACCATGCCGGTGGAGGGCAACACCCAGCCGTACGGGCTGCTGCACGGCGGGGCCAGCGCGGTGCTGGCCGAGACCCTGGGGTCGGTCGGGTCGATGCTGCACGGCGGCAGTTCGAAGATCGCGGTCGGCGTCGACCTGAACTGCACCCATCACCGCGGGGTCCGCTCCGGCCTGGTCACCGGTGTGGCCACGCCCGTCCACCGGGGGCGGTCCACCGCGACGTACGAGATCGTGATCAGCGACGAGGAGGGCCGGCGGGTGTGCACGGCCCGGCTGACCTGTCTGCTGCGTGACCTGAAGAGCGAGTCGCTCCCCTCAGCGGCCCAGGGCTGAGCGCCCTCGGTTCCGCACGGCTGAGCACCCCCGGCCCCGCACGGCTGAGCACCCCCGGCCCCGCACGGCTGCGAGCCCCCGCTCCGCAGGGCTGAGCCCCGCCCGCCCGCAGGGCTTAGCCCCCCCGCCACCCGAGGCCGAGACCCGTCGCCGACGGGCCCATTGCTCCCCGCCGTCCCCGCCTTTAACGTCGGCGCATGGGACGGCGAGGAGGCACCCTGCCGGGTGGAGCGACCGCACTGGGTCTCGGACTCGCGCTGCTGGCCGGCTGCGGAACCACGGGCACCCCCGCTCACACCACCGCGGGCTCCACGTCACCTTCGGCGACCTCCGACGCCGCACTGTGCGCCGCGATCGTCGCGCACTGGTCACGCGAGGTGCTCGACAGCCGCACCTACGGCGACTACCAGTCGATGGGGCTGTCCAACGGACAGTACGAGATCCTCCGGGACGTCGTGGACGCCGCGCGGGCCGTGAAGCGCCGTCAAAGGGCTGCTGCCGCCGACCAGTTGATCGAACGGCGGTCGCGTGCCGCCTGCACCGAGCGATACCGCGACGGCGCACCGACGGGAGGCCCCTGGCAGTGAGCGGAACGACCGGCATCGGCCCCGTCGAGCCGGGCGAGGGCACCCATGGCGGAGACCTGCCCGAGCCGGAAGCCGCCCCTACCCCGCGTCCCGGCCGCCGTCGCGCCGCCCTCGCCCTGGCCGTGACCGCCGCCCTCCTCGCCGCCGGCGGCTACCTCTACGCGACCCGGCCGCACGAGCCGCCGCCGCCCGAAGTCCCGTACCCCGCGCAGACGGTGGCGTTCGCCTTCCTGGGCGACCGGGTCCCTCCGACCGACGCCCCGCCCCGCAGCTTCAGCTTCGCGGTGCGGATGAGCGTGCTGGAGGGGCCGCCGGTCACCGTGCCGCGGATCGGCCAGCCCTACTCCGGCCTCTCACTCACCGAGACGCCACCCGTACCCTTCGGGACAAAAGCGGGCTCACCGCGCGAGATCACGATAACCATGCATGTGACCGACTGCGCGACGGTTCCGAAGGACGCCGGGCTCCCTTTCCTGGACGTAACTCTGCGTAATACGCGCGCAATACAAGTACAGAGTTTCATCTTGGGGTCCCGCTATGCACAACACCTCTCACACTCCCTGAAAGTCGCCTGCAGCAACGACGGGTAAGCGCTTTCTTGTAATCACCAAAAGTCCCGAGACGCCTGATCCGATTACGGCGGGTCCTGCGGGTTCTCAGCATGCGGACGGTGCGAATCGGCCTGAATTCCGCTCTTCTCCACACCATGTACCGCTCTGCATTACCTCGTGTCATAACAAGAGCGTCACAGCATGGGTCAGACCCTCCTCCCCGTTCCCTCCGCCCGCCTAGAGTCACGGCCAGTCACGGCGCCGTCGGATTCTTCACTTCGAGGGGGCGCGCGGCTCGACCGTTTCCACGGGGATGCGGTTGTTCAGGGGAAAGGACTGATCGTGCGTCAACGTTCGCTCATCGCCATCACCGCAGCTCTGGCAGCGGGAGCACTCACCCTCACCGCCTGCGGCTCGCGCGACAGCGGCGACAAGGGCTCCGACTCCGGCAGTGGTGGCACCACGGTCACCATCGGCGTCGACGCCCCGCTGACCGGCGACCTGTCCGCGCTCGGCCTGGGCATCAAGAACTCGGTGGACCTGGCGGTCAACCAGGCCAACAAGAAGAAGTACGTCGACGGCGTCACCTTCAAGATCGCGGCCAAGGACGACCAGGCGCAGCCCTCCTCCGGCCAGGCCAACGCCACCGCCTTCGTCGGCGACAGCAGCGTCTACGGCGTGGTCGGCCCGCTGAACTCCTCGGTCGCCCAGTCGATGCAGAAGGTCTTCGACGACGCCAAGCTGGTCGAGGTCTCCCCGGCCAACACCAGCCCCGACCTGACCCAGGGCGCCAACTGGCAGACGTCGAAGTCGCGACCCTACAAGTCGTACTTCCGCACTGCGACCACGGACGCGATCCAGGGCCCGTTCGCCGCGCAGTACGTCTACAACACGGCCAAGCTCACCAAGGCCTTCATCATCGACGACAAGAAGACCTACGGCGCCGGCCTCGCCGCGACCTTCACCGACGAGTTCAAGAAGCTCGGCGGCAAGGTGGTCGGCACCGAGCACATCAACCCCGACTCCAAGGACTACTCCGCGGTCGTCACCAAGGTGAAGAACTCGGGCGCCACCGTGGTCTACTACGGCGGTGAGTACCCGCAGGCCGGTCCGCTGAGCAAGCAGCTCAAGGCCGCGGGTGCCAAGATCCCGCTGGTCGGCGGTGACGGCATCTACGCCGACGACTACATCAAGCTGGCCGGCACCGCCGCCACCGGCGACATGGCCACCTCGGTCGGCGCCCCGGTCGAGACCCTCGACTCCGCCAAGGACTTCATCAACAACTACAAGGCGGGCGGCTACAAGGAGGCGTACGGCGCCTACGGCGGCTACTCCTACGACTCGGCCTGGGCGATCATCGAGGCCGTGAAGAAGGTCGTCGACGACAACGGCGGCAAGCTGCCGTCCGACGCCCGCGCGAAGATCACCGCCGCGGTGCAGAACGTCTCCTTCGACGGTGTGACCGGCAAGGTCTCCTTCGACGAGTACGGTGACGCGACCAACAAGCAGCTCACCGTCTACAAGGTCACGGGCGGGGCCTGGAAGGCCGCTACCTCCGGCACATACACGCCGAGCAGCTGACCCACACCCGCACGAACACCGAGCCGCGCGGGGCGCTGTTCCACTGGCGCCCCGCGCGGACTCGCATCCGGCCTCATCCGTCGAACTTTCCGAACCGTCTCGGAGGACATGCGGTGAACGAACTGCCGCAGCAGCTGGTCAACGGCCTGCTACTGGGATCCATGTACGGGCTGGTCGCCATCGGCTACACGATGGTCTATGGCATCGTCCAGCTCATCAACTTCGCCCACGGCGAGATCTTCATGACCGGCGCCTTCGGTGCGCTCACGGTCTACGCGTACGTGCTGCCAGGCGGCACCTCGATGTGGATTGCGCTGCCGCTGATGCTGGTGGGCGCGATCATCGTCGCCACCCTGGTCGCCGTGGGAGCGGAACGGTTCGCCTACCGCCCGCTGCGCACCGCCCCGCGTCTCGCCCCCCTCATCACCGCCATCGGCCTCTCCCTGGCCCTCCAGCAGGCGGTGTGGGCCTGGTACCCCGAGGCGAAGTCCGCCCGGACCTTCCCGACCATCCCGGGCGGCCCCTTCAACATCGGCAACGTCACGATCCAGACCGGTGACATCTTCCTGGTGGTCGTGGCCCCGCTCAGCATGGCCTTCCTCGCCTACTTCGTGATGCGCACCCGGACCGGCCGTGGCATGCAGGCCACCGCCCAGGATCCGGACACCGCGAAGCTGATGGGCGTCAACACCGACCGCATCATCGTGATCGCGTTCGCCCTCGGTGCCGCCTTCGCCGCCGTCGGCGGTGTGGCCTACGGCCTCAAGTACGGCCAGATCGACTTCAAGATGGGCTTCCTGCTCGGCCTGAAGGCGTTCACCGCGGCCGTCCTCGGCGGTATCGGCAACATCTACGGCGCCATGCTCGGCGGCCTCGTCCTCGGTGTCGCCGAGGCCCTGTCGACCGCATACATCTCGGACATCCCCGGCATGGGCCAGTTCGGCAGCCAGTCCTGGGCCGACGTCTGGGCGTTCGTACTTCTCATCCTCGTACTGCTGTTCAGGCCACAGGGCCTGCTCGGCGAACGCGTCGCGGACAGGGCGTGACACCGATGACCACAGAGACCACCGCATCCGAGACCCCCGAGACCCCGGGGACCCCGACCACCGAGAGCGACCCCGCGCCCGCCGCGTCCGGCCTCATCGGCCTCCCCGCCCCGCTGGGCCGAGCCCTCGCCACCGGCGGCGGCGCCCTCGCCGTCGTCTCCGCGTTCATGTCCTGGACCTGGACCTCCGAGTTCCCCGGTGACCTCACGGTCTACGGCTACCCGGGCGGCCTGCAGGTCCTCGTCCTGATCGGCGGGATCCTCACCACCCTGTTCGGCCTCGCCTCCTACGGCGTGAAGGGCCTGGGCGCACTGACGCCGGGCAGCGCCGAGAGCGCCCTGAAGATGGCCGCACTCGGCACCTTCGGCACCGCCTGGTACACCGTCATCGCCATCAGCGACGAACTCGGCGGTGTGGTGAACCTGGACCCGGGCGGCTTCGTCGTCGCGATCGCCACGCTCGCCTCCGTGGTCGGCGCGCTGGCGCTGCCGTTCGAGCGGCCGGAGCCCGACCCGGTCGACCCGGACGACACCGGCTGGGAACTGTTCAGGCACAACTCCCGGCAGAAGTGGAACACCTTCCGCGCGGCCTTCGCCACCAAGGCACCGGCCCCGGCGCGCCCACTGGCCTCCTGGATCGAGATCCTGGTGATCGTGGCGGCCATGGCCATCGGCCTGTTCGTCTTCAGCTACGGCATCGGCACCTCGTACGACGAACTGTTCATCGGCTTCCTGATCACCGCCGGCTTCGGCTTCGCCGCCGTCTCCAAGGCCGGGCTCGTGGCCCGCGTCTCGGCGATCACCGCGAAGCACCGGAACATCACCATGGCCGGCGCCTTCCTCGCCGCCGCGGCCTTCCCGTTCACCCAGTCCAACGACCAGTACGCGACCATCGGCGTCTACATCCTGATCTTCGCGACCGTCGCGCTCGGCCTCAACATCGTCGTCGGCCTCGCCGGCCTGCTCGACCTCGGTTACGTCGCCTTCCTCGGTGTCGGCGCCTACACCGCCGCCCTGGTCTCCGGCTCACCGTCCTCCCCGCTGCACGTGCATTGGCCGTTCTGGGCGTCGGCGCTGCTCGGCGCGGTCGTCGCGATGATCTTCGGTGTCCTCATCGGCGCACCGACGCTGCGGCTGCGCGGCGACTACCTGGCCATCGTGACGCTCGGCTTCGGTGAGATCTTCCGGATCACCGTCCTCAACCTCGACGGCACCTCGGGCCCGGACGTGACCAACGGCTCCAACGGCATCTCCTCGATCCCGAACCTGAACATCCTCGGCTTCGACTTCGGCGCCGAGCACCAGATCCTCGGCTCCACCATCGGCCGGTTCGCCAACTACCTGCTGCTCATGCTGATCATCACGCTCATCGTGGTCATCGTGTTCCGGCGCAGCAGCGACTCCCGTATCGGCCGTGCCTGGGTCGCCATCCGCGAGGACGAGACCGCCGCGCTCGCCATGGGCATCAACGGCTTCCGGGTCAAGCTGATCGCCTTCGCCCTGGGTGCCTGCCTCGCCGGCCTGTCCGGCTCGGTGCAGGCACACGTCACCTACACGGTGACCCCGGAGCAGTACCAGTTCGCCTACGTCGTCCCGCCCAACTCGGCCTTCCTGCTGGCCGCGGTGGTGCTCGGCGGCATGGGCACCATCTCCGGCCCGCTGGTCGGTGCGTCCCTGCTCTACCTGATCCCGGCCAAGCTCCAGTTCCTCGGCGACTACCAGCTCTTCGCCTTCGGCGTCACGCTCATCCTGCTGATGCGCTTCCGCCCGGAGGGCCTCATCCCCAACCGGCGCCGCCAGCTCGAGTTCCACGAAGATGCCGAAGCGCCCGCCGTCCTCACCAAGGCAGGGGCCTGACCACCATGACCACCGACACCACCGTCCAGGACGCCGCGTCCGGCGCCACCGCACCCGGCGAGACCGTGCTCGACGCACGCGGCGTGACCATGCGCTTCGGCGGCCTGACCGCCGTACGCAATGTGAACCTCACCGTCAACAGCGGCGAGATCGTCGGTCTGATCGGCCCCAACGGCGCCGGCAAGACCACCTTCTTCAACTGCCTCACCGGCCTGTACATCCCCACCGAGGGCGAGGTCCGCTACAAGGGCCAGGTGCTGCCGCCGAAGTCCTTCAAGGTCACGGCGGCCGGCATCGCCCGCACCTTCCAGAACATCCGGCTGTTCGCCAACATGACGGTCCTGGAGAACGTACTGGTCGGCCGGCACACCCGCACCAAGGAGGGCCTCTGGTCGGCCCTGCTGCGCGGCCCCGGCTTCCACCGCGCCGAGGCGGCCTCCCGGGCCCGAGCCATGGAACTCCTGGAGTTCGTCGGCCTGGAACGCAAAGCCGAGCACCTGGCCCGCAACCTGCCCTACGGCGAGCAGCGCAAGCTGGAGATCGCGCGCGCCCTCGCCAGCGAGCCGGGGCTGCTGCTCCTCGACGAGCCGACGGCCGGCATGAACCCGCAGGAGACCCGGACCACCGAGGAACTGGTCTTCAAGATCCGCGACAAGGGCATCGCCGTCCTCGTCATCGAGCACGACATGCGCTTCATCTTCAACCTCTGCGACCGGGTCGCGGTCCTGGTACAGGGCGAGAAGCTCATCGAGGGCGACAGCGCGACCGTGCAGGGCGACGACCGGGTCATCGCCGCTTACCTCGGCGAGCCGTTCGAGAACGAGCCCGGCGAAGAGGAGGCCGCCGAGGTCGAGGCGGCCGAGGCGAACGCCGAGTCCCCGACCGACGCCGTGCCCGGCAAGGAGAACGACCGATGACCGCACTGCTCGAAGTAGAGGACCTGCGGGTCGCCTACGGCAAGATCGAGGCCGTCAAAGGCATCTCCTTCAAGGTCGAGGCCGGCCAGGTCGTCACCCTCATCGGCACCAACGGCGCCGGCAAGACGACGACCCTGCGCACCCTGTCCGGGCTGCTCAAGCCCGTCGGCGGACAGATCCGGTTCAACGGCAAGTCGCTGAAGAAGATCCCGGCGCACAACATCGTCTCGCTGGGCCTCGCCCACTCCCCCGAGGGCCGGCACATCTTCCCGCGCATGACCATCGAGGACAACCTGCGCCTCGGCGCGTTCCTGCGCAACGACAAGCCGGGCATCGAGAAGGACATCCAGCGGTCGTACGACCTGTTCCCCATCCTCGGCGAACGGCGCAAGCAGGCCGCCGGCACCCTCTCCGGCGGCGAACAGCAGATGCTCGCGATGGGGCGGGCGCTGATGTCCCAGCCGAAGCTGCTGATGCTGGACGAGCCGTCCATGGGCCTGTCGCCGATCATGATGCAGAAGATCATGGCGACGATCGCCGAGCTGAAGTCCGAGGGCACGACGATTCTGCTCGTCGAGCAGAACGCCCAGGCCGCGCTCTCCCTGGCCGACCAGGGGCACGTGATGGAGGTCGGCAACATCGTGCTGTCGGGAACCGGCCAGGACCTGCTGCACGACGAGTCGGTCCGCAAGGCCTACCTGGGCGAGGACTGACACCCCGGTTCGATACGACGAGGCCCGCGCTCCCTCTTCTCCGGAGCGCGGGCCTCGTCGTATGTACGGAGGTCGGTCAGCCCTTGCCGGACTTCTTCTCGTCGCTGTCCGCGATGACCGCCTCCGCGACCTGCTGCATCGACATCCGGCGGTCCATCGACGTCTTCTGGATCCAGCGGAACGCGGCCGGCTCGCTCAGGCCGTACTCGGTCTGCAGGATGGACTTCGCACGGTCGACCAGCTTGCGGGTCTCCAGGCGCAGGGTGAGGTCGGCGACCTCCTTCTCCAACTGCTTCAGCTCGGTGAAGCGGGAGACGGCCATCTCGATCGCCGGGACCACGTCACTCTTGCTGAACGGCTTGACGAGGTACGCCATCGCGCCGGCGTCCCGGGCCCGCTCCACCAGGTCGCGCTGCGAGAACGCGGTGAGCATCAGGACCGGGGCGATGGACTCCGCGGCGATCTTCTCGGCCGCCGAGATGCCGTCCAGCTTGGGCATCTTGACGTCCAGGATGACCAGGTCGGGGCGGTGCTCGCGGGCCAGCTCGACGGCCTGCTCACCGTCGCCGGCCTCGCCGACGACGGTGTACCCCTCCTCCTCCAGCATCTCTTTCAGGTCCAGCCGGATCAGGGCCTCGTCCTCGGCGATGACGACACGGGTCGTCAGCGGAGGCACATGCGACTTGTCGTCGTCGGGTACGTCGACTGGCTTGGGCGACTCGGCGGCGGTCACGGGGGCTCCTCGTTCAGGGCAGGGGTACTGCTGACAAGAGCCTACCTAGCTGCGGTAAGGTGGGGTCACGGCGGGTCGAGAGAAACCTTCGATTCATTAGCCCCGGTAGCCCAATTTGGCAGCAGGCAGCGGATTCAAAACCCGCACAGTGTGGGTTCGAGTCCCACCCGGGGCACTTTTTCCTTCACTTCGAAGGTAGACTCCCATAAGCGGATGTTCCCGTTCTCGTGAACATCCGCTTTCTGCTGCATGTCGCGACGATCGCTCTCCCAGAGTGTTCACATGCACGACGTCAGCACACGCAAGCGAGCTCTCGCCTTAGTTGCACAGGGGCGAAGCCTGAACTCGGTGAGCCGAGAAACGGGCATCTCCAGAGCCGCTATCCGCTCTTGGCAAAGCCGCATCGAGCCCCTGCCGCGCATGGCGTCGGCAGATCCCGGGCCGCCTGCCGATGAACGCGCGTACGCCTACCTACTGGGCCTCTATCTCGGCGACGGCTGCATCAGCCCCCATCCGCGCGGCACTGGTTACTACCTGCGGATCGCCTGCGCTGACGCCTGGCCAGGGCTCATCGAGCTGTGTCGCGACGCCATCAAGATGGTGCGGCCTGCCACGGGTGTCTACCTCATGCCGAAGGAGGGCTGCACGATGGTCACGAGCTACAGCCGACATTGGCCCGCGCTCTTCCCCCAACACGGCCCCGGCAAGAAACACGAGCGCCCCATCGTCCTCGAACCCTGGCAGCAGGCGATCGTCGATGCCCACCCCTGGGAATTCGTCCGCGGCCTCATCCACTCCGACGGCTGCCGTATCACCAACTGGACGACCCGCGTGGTCGCCGGTGAGCGCAAGCGCTACGAATACCCGCGCTACTTCTTCACCAACAAGTCCGACGACATCCGGACCCTCTACACCGACGCCCTCGACAAGCTCGGCGTCGAGTGGACGCACTGCCGTCGCGACGGCATCCCGTACAACACCTCCGTCGCCAAGAAGGCCTCCGTAGCCCTCATGGACACCCACGTAGGCCCCAAACACTGAACGCAAAGGGCCCCTCCGCCGGACAGAGGGGCCCCGCACCCGTCACTTAGGGCTGTCGTCCTCGCCGATGTGGTGGACGCGCACCATGTTCGTCGAGCCGGACACCCCCGGAGGCGACCCCGCCGTGATGACCACGACATCGCCCTTCTGGCAGCGGCCGTACTTCAGCAGCAGTTCGTCGACCTGGTCGACCATCTTGTCCGTCGAGTCGACGTGCGGGCCGAGGAAGGTCTCGACGCCCCAGGTGAGGTTGAGCTGGGAGCGGGTGGCCGGTTCCGGGGTGAAGGCGAGCAGCGGGATCGGCGAGCGGTAGCGGGAGAGCCGGCGGACGGTGTCTCCCGACTCGGTGAAGGCGACCAGGAACTTCGCGTTCAGGAAGTCGCCCATCTCGGCGGCGGCCCGGGCGACCGCGCCGCCCTGGGTGCGGGGCTTGTTGCTCTCGGTCAGCGGCGGCAGCCCCTTGGCGAGGATGTCCTCCTCGGCCGCCTCGACGATCTTCGCCATCGTCCGGACGGTCTCGATGGGGTACTTGCCGACGCTGGTCTCGCCGGAGAGCATCACCGCGTCCGTGCCGTCGATCACCGCGTTGGCGACGTCGGAGGCCTCGGCACGGGTGGGCCGGGAGTTGTCGATCATGGAGTCGAGCATCTGGGTGGCGACGATGACCGGCTTGGCGTTGCGCTTGGCCAGCTTGACGGCGCGTTTCTGGACGATCGGCACCTGTTCCAGCGGCATCTCCACGCCCAGGTCGCCGCGGGCGACCATGATGCCGTCGAAGGCGGCCACGATGGAGTCGATGTTCTCGACGGCCTGCGGCTTCTCCACTTTGGCGATCACCGGGAGGCGGCGGCCCTCCTCGGCCATGATGCGGTGGACGTCCTCGACGTCCCGGCCGCTGCGTACGAAGGAGAGGGCGATCACGTCGAAGCCGGTGCGCAGCGCCCACCGCAGGTCGGCCTCGTCCTTGTCGGAGAGGGCCGGGACGGAGACGGCGACGCCGGGGAGGTTGAGGCCCTTGTGGTCGGAGATCATGCCGCCCTCGACGACCGTGGTGTGCACCCGGGGGCCGTCGACATGGGTGACCTCTAGGCAGACCTTGCCGTCGTCGACGAGGACGCGCTCACCGGGGGTGACGTCGTCGGCCAGGCCGGCGTAGGTCGTCCCGCACTGCCGGCGGTCGCCCTCGGCGCCTTCCTCCACCGTGATGACGAAGGTGTCACCGCGTTCGAGGAGTACCGGTCCCTCGGTGAAGCTGCCGAGGCGAATCTTCGGACCTTGAAGGTCGGCGAGCATCCCGACGCTGCGACCGGTCTCGTCGGAGGCCTTGCGGACACGCTGGTAGCGCTCCTCGTGCTCGGCGTAGTCGCCGTGGCTGAGGTTGAATCGGGCGACGTCCATTCCGGCCTCGACCAGGGCCTTGATCTGGTCGTAGGAGTCGGTGGCGGGCCCCAGAGTACAAACGATCTTTGCTCGGCGCATGCTTCGAGCCTAGGCCTTACCGGCGGGTAGAGAATTGGCCGTACATGACGACCCAACAACCTTTGCGTGAAGGCCTATTGACAAGTGTTGAATTGTGCGGCGACCCGCTCTGATGAGCATCTCACATATGTTGAACGCGGGAATGCGGGCGCTCATCCATTCGAAATACCGAACATCGCTTCCCGGGTCACAGCTTCGGCGGCGCCATCGTGAATCGCGCGCTGACCTGAGCGGTCACGCGCAGTTGCGGAGGTTCGAGATCGAGAGGTTCGGCGGGCTCGGCGATTTCGGCGGCGGCCGCCATCCGGCGGACCCCGCCGCCGAAAGCCGGCCGGCGCGGCTGAGGACCGTCGACTCCCGTGTCGGCAAGCTCGACCAGGGAGGCCAGGGAGGTGCCGAGGGCGCTCGCGTACTCCCGGGCGCGCTGCACCGCCTCGGCGACCGCCTGCCGCCGGGCCTCGCCGTGCACGGGTGAGTCGGAGCGCAGCGACCACCAGGGGCCGTCGACCCGGGTCAGCTCCAAGTCGGCGAGGCGGGTGGTGAGTTCGCCGAGGACGGTGAAGTCGGTGAACTCGGTGGTGAGCTGGACCCGGCCCTGATAGCTGCGGACCCGCTCGCCCCGGCCGCGTTCGGCGAATTCGGGGGCGATGGAGAACGTCCCGGTCGACAGCCGTTCCACCGCGTCACCGTACGACTTGATCAGGTCGAGGGCGGCGGTGTTGCGGCGGGTGAGGTCGTCCAGGGTCGAGCGGCGGTCGCGGCCGCGGGCGCTCACGGTGACGGCGATCCGGGCCAGCTCGGGCTCGACCTCGAGCTCGGCCTCGCCGCGCACGACGAGAAGGGGGGCGTCGGGCGTGCCGGCCGGCCGGTGTTCCTCAGGTGAGGTCATACGCCCCACTCTGTCATGTCATCCCCGCTTGTGTGTCCCGCAGTTCACCGTCCAGGTCACCGGATCGAAACCTCCGGGACCTGTTGCCGTCGGCCATGCCCAGGACAGAATCTACGCGCGTCGTTGACCATTTCCCGAGGAGATCGAGACATGCCCTTGAACCGCCGGAAGTTCCTGAAGAAGTCCGCCGCCACCGGGGCGGGAGTGGCGGTCGCCGGAGCGGCGGCGGCTCCGGCGCAGGCCGCCCAGGCCTCTCCGAGGCCCGCCAAGCACCCCAAGCGGTACTCCCTGACCGTCATGGGCACCACCGACCTGCACGGAAACGTCTTCAACTGGGACTACTTCAAGGACGCGGCGTACACGGACACCAAAGGCAACGCGCTCGGCCTGGCGCGCATCTCGACCCTGGTGAACCAGGTGCGCGAGGAGAAGGGCCGCCACAACACCCTGCTGCTGGACGCCGGTGACACCATCCAGGGCACCCCGCTGACGTACTACTACGCCAAGGTCGACCCGATCACCGCCAAGGGCGGCCCGGTGCACCCGATGGCGCAGGCCATGAACGCGATCGGGTACGACGCGGCGGCGCTCGGCAACCACGAGTTCAACTACGGCATCGAGACCCTGCGCATGTTCGAGGACCAGCTGCGCTTCCCGCTGCTCGGCGCCAACGCGGTCGACGCGAAGACCCTCAGGCCCGCCTTCCCGCCGTACTTCATGAAGAAGTTCCACGTCCCGGGCGCCCCGCCGGTCAAGGTCGCCGTGCTCGGTCTGACCAACCCGGGCATCGCGATCTGGGACAAGGCCTACGTCCAGGGCAAGCTGGCCTTCCCGGGTCTTGAGGAGCAGGCCGCGAAGTGGGTGCCCAGGCTGCGGGCGATGGGCGCGGACGTGGTCGTGGTCTCGGCCCACTCCGGCACCTCGGGCACCTCGTCCTACGGCGATCAGGTGCCGTACGTGGAGAACGCGGCCGCGAACGTCGCCAAGCAGGTGCCGGGCATCGACGCGATCCTGGTCGGCCACGCGCACGTGGAGATCCCGGAGCTGAGGGTCACCAACGAGGCCACCGGCAGGACGGTCGTCCTCTCCGAGCCGCTGTGCTACGCCGAGCGTCTCACCCTCTTCGACATCGAGCTGGTGTTCGACAAGGGGAGCTGGGAGGTGGAGTCGGTCGCCGCGTCGCTGCGCAACTCCAACACGGTCGCCGACGACCCGAAGATCACCCGCCTGCTGAAGGACGAGCACGCCAAGGTGGTGGCGTACGTCAACCAGGTCGTCGGCACCGCCACCGAGACCCTCACCACCGTGGCGGCCCGCTACCAGGACGCCCCGATCATCGACCTGATCACCAAGGTCCAGGAGGACGTGGTCAAGGCGGCCCTGGCGAGCACCGCGTACGCCGCGCTCCCGGTGCTGGCCCAGGCCTCGCCGTTCTCCCGGACCTCTCAGATCCCGGCCGGCGAGGTCACCATCCGGGACCTGTCGAGCCTCTACGTCTACGACAACACGCTGGTCGCCAAGCTGATGACGGGTGCTCAGATCCGGGCGTACCTGGAGTACTCGGCGCAGTACTTCGTGCAGACGGCCGCGGGCGCCGTCGTCGACGTGGACAAGCTGACCAACGCGGACAACCGTCCGGACTACAACTACGACTATGTCTCGGGCCTGCGGTACGAGATCGACATCGCGCAGCCGGCCGGGTCCCGGATCAGGAACCTGACCTACGACGGTGCCGCCCTGGACGACACTCAGCAGTTCGTGCTCGCGGTGAACAACTACCGTGCCAACGGCGGTGGCGCGTTCCCGCACGTCGCCTCGGCGAAGGAGCTGTGGTCGGAGTCGACGGAGATCCGCACCCGGATCGCGGAGTGGGTGACCGCCAAGGGCGTCCTGGACCCGAAGGACTTCGCGTCGGCGGACTGGAAGCTGACCCGCGACGGCACGCCGGTGTTCTGACAGGGTCGGCGGGCGCCGGTCCTGGCTGGGACCGGCGCCCGTCGCTCAGTCGGCCAGGGGGGTGAGCTGCCTTGGCCGCTGCCCGTTCTGCGTCGGAACCCTCTCCTCCGACCGCTCCAGGCCGAAGCTGGTGAAGGCCGTGCGGGCGGGCAGCGGGTAAGGCTCCTTGCCGGTGAGGGAGTTGAGGATGGTGGCGCTGCGCCAGGCGGCGAGGCCCAGGTCGGGCGCGCCGACGCCGTGGGTGTGGAGTTCGGCGTTCTGCACATACGCCGATCCGGTCACCGACGGGTCGAGGACGAGCCGGAACCGCTCGTCCACGCGCGGGCGTTCGCTGTTGTCCCGGCGCAGATAGGGGTCGAGTCCGGCGAGCAGCCGGCCCAGGGGGCGCTCGCGGTAGCCGGTGGCCAGCACCACGGCGTCGGTGGCGAGCCGGGAGCGGCTGCCCTGCTGGATGTGTTCCAGGTGGAGTTCGAGCTTGGTGGTGGCGATGCGTCCGGCCGTACGGACCTGGACCCCGGGCGTGAGGACGGCGTCGGGCCAGCCTCCGTGCAGGGTGCGGCGATAGAGCTCCTCGTGGATGGCGGCGATGGTGTCGGCGTCGATGCCGCGGTGCAGCCGCCACTGGGAGGTGACCAGCCGGTCCCGGACGGGCTCGGCGAGGGCGTGGAAGTAGCGGGTGTGGTCGGGCGTGAAGTGCTCCAGGCCGAGCTTGGAGTACTCCATGGGCGCGAAGGCCTCGCTGCGGCCGATCCAGTGCAGTTTCTCGCGGCCTGCCGGGCGGTGCCGCAGCAGGTCGAGGAAGACCTCGGCGCCGGACTGTCCGGAGCCGACGACGGTGACGTGCTCGGCGGCGAGGAAGGCCTCGCGGTGCTCTAGGTAGTCGGCCGCGTGCACGACGGGCACGCCCGGTGCCTCCACCAGGGGCTTGAGCGGGTCGGGTACATGGGGAACCGTGCCGACCCCGAGTACGACGTTCTTCGTGTACGTACGGCCCAGGGACTCGGCCTCCCCCTCGGCGTCGAGCTGGGTGAAGTCGACCTCGAACAGGTCCCGTTCGGAGTTCCAGCGGACCGCGTCCACCTGGTGCGAGAATCGCAGGCCGGGCAGGCTCTCGGCGACCCAGCGGCAGTACGCGTCGTACTCGGCGCGCTGGATGTGGAAGCGCTCGGCGAAGTAGAACGGGTAGAGCCGGTCGCGGGACTTGAGGTAGTTGAGGAACGACCAGGGGCTGGCAGGGTCGGCGAGGGTCACGAGGTCGGCGAGGAACGGGACCTGGATGGTGGCGCCGTCGATCAGCAGCCCGGGGTGCCAGTCGAAGCCGGGGCGCTGCTCGTAGAAGACGGCGTCCAGTTCGGCGAGCGGGTGGGCGAGGGCGGCCAGGGAGAGGTTGAACGGTCCGACGCCGATGCCGACCAGGTCGCGGGGTGCTTCCGTCTCCTGGTGTGGGGGGTTGGGCAGCGAGCTCATTGGGGCGTCGTTCCTTCCACGAGTTTGAGGAGGAGGGCCAGTTCGTCCGGCCGGGTGTGGGGGTTGAGGAGGGTGGCCTTGAGCCAGAGCCGGCCGTCGAGCCGGGCCCGGCCGAGGACGGCCCGTCCGTCGTGCAGCAGCCTGCGACGTATGCCGGCGACGTCGTCGTCGGTGGCTTTGGCGGGGCGGAACAGCACCGTGCTGATGTTCGGCCGGTCGTAGAGTTCGAAACCGGGGTGCTCCCGGACCAGGGCCGCGAACTCCCGGGCCCGTGCGCACACCTGGTCGATCAGCGTGCCGAGTCCGGAGCGGCCCAGGGTCCTGAGGGTGACCGCGATCTTGAGGACGTCGGGGCGCCGGGTGGTGCGCAGGGAGCGGCCGAGCAGGTCGGGGTAGCCGGCCTCGGTGTCGTCGTCGGCGTTGAGGTAGTCGGCGCGGTGGTGGAGTACGCCGAGCTCGGCCGGGCGGGCGACGGCGAGGAGGCCGGCGGCGACCGGCTGCCAGCCGAGTTTGTGCAGGTCGAGGGTGACGGTGTGGGCGCGCTCCAGGCCGGCGAGTTTGTCCCGGTGCCGGTCGCTGAAGGCGAGAGCGCCTCCGTAGGCGGCGTCGATGTGCAGCCGGGCGCCGTGGGCCGCGCACAGGCCCGCGATCTCGGGGAGCGGGTCGATGAGACCGGCGTCGGTGGTGCCGGCGGTCGCGGCCACGACGAACGGTTTCGGCAGGTGGGTGAGGGCGGCGTGCAGGGCGGCCGGGTCGAGGGTGCCGTTCGGCGCCGGGACCACGACCGGGTCGGGCAGGCCCAGCAGCCAGGCGGCCCGGGGCAGCGAGTGGTGGGCGTTGGCGCCGCAGATCAGCCGGAGGCCGCCGCCGAGGGCCTCGCGGGCGAGGAGCAGGGCGAGCTGATTGGACTCGGTGCCGCCGCTGGTGACCACGGCGTCGGAGAGGCCGATGGCATGGGCGAGGGCGCGGGTGACCATGGCTTCCAGGGCGGAGGCCGCCGGGGCCTGGTCCCAGGAGTCCAGCGAGGGGTTGAGGGCGCTCGCGGCGAGGTCGGCGGCGGTGGCGACGGCGAGCGGCGGGCAGTGCAGATGCGCCGCGCACATCGGGTCGGCGGGGTCGGCCGCGCCCGCCGCGAGGGCGGTCACCAAGGTGCGCAGGGCGTCGGGGTCGCCGTCGTCCGGGAGTACGTCCCCGACGGCGTCCGCGACCTGCTCGGCCACCGCCTCCGGACCGCCCGCCGGCAGCGGTCCGCCGCGGGTCCGGCCGCCGTCGCGCAGCGCGTCGAGCACGGTGTCGAGCAGGGGCCGCAGGGCGTCGGGGCCCTGGGGTCCGGATGCGAGAGGCGGCGTGCTCATGGGTCTCCTCGGGGCGCCGGCCGAAAGGGGTTGTCCGCGGGGGAGTTCCAGCTTGTACGGGATTGGTCTGCGCGTCCCCAAAGCTCAACGATCGGAACCCGAAAGTGGGTACTGCCGTGCGGGGAAAACGTGTCGGGGGCGGTGTGCCCAGGCGTGTCGGAGCAGGCCGTGACAGGGCGTTGAGACCGGGGCTGACCGGGGTTAACGTCGGTCGGGTGGTTGACGCGTGGATGATCGACGTGCCCGGTGAGCGGGTGTTGGTGCGGGAGCCGCTGCCCTCGGACGAGGGGCCGCTGCTCGACCTGTTCGAGGCGTGCGAGGACTGGTTCGTGGCGGCGACGGGACTGCCGTCGGGGCCGGGCGATGTACAGAGCCTCTTCTACGGGCTGCCCGAGGGCGCCGACCCGGACGACAAGGTGCTGCTCGTGCTGGAGCGGGACGGGGTCGTCTCGGGCCTGGTGGACGCGGTACGCAACCATCCGGTGCCGGGCACGGTCGCGGTGGGCCTGTTCCTGGTGGCGCCCTGGGCGCGGGGCCGGTGCCTCGGGCGGGCGCTGGCCGAGTCGCTGCTCGCGCATGCCGAGGGGGTCTCCCTGGTGACGGCGAGCGTGCCGCCGGGCTGGCGGTCCGGGGAGCGCTTCCTGGAGCGCCTGGGCTTCACGCTGGGTGCGGAGGTGCCCAGGGCGGCCGAGGTGGGCAACCGGCGCGCGGGGCCCTGGGAAGGAGGCGTGCGCCGGGCGGAGCTACGGCTGGCGGCGGGCTGACGTCCCCGGCCGGGGACGTCAGAAACTCAAGGCATCCAGGGCCTCAGGGCCTCCAGCGCCTCCAAGGCCTCACGGCCTCACGGCCTCACGGCCTCACGGCCTCACGGCCTCACAGCCTCACGGCCTCACCGCCTCACCGCCTCACCGCCTCACCGCCTCACCGCCTCACCGCCTCACCGCCTCACCGCCTCCAGGAGCATCAGGGCTGGAAGTCGGTCGTGTGGTCCTCGGCCCACTGCTCGAAGGTGCGGGCCGGGCTGCCGGTGATCTCCTCGACCGTGGTGGTGATCTCGGGAGCGACCCCGACGGTGTCCGCGAAGGTCTTCAGGAGGCCCCTCACCAGCTCCGGCGGTGTCTGCGGGAAGAGCAGCGGGCCCGCCTCCGCCGGCCCCACCTCGACGAAGGCCAGGTCCCGGCCGACGGCTCGCCCGATCGCCGCGATCTGGTCGGTGTTGGTGGTGGCGGCGGGGCCGGTGAGGCGGTGGACGGCACCCTCGTGGCCGTCGTCGAGGAGGGCGCGTTCCGCGACGGCGGCGATGTCGTCCTCGTGGATGGGTGCCGTGAGCATGTCGGCGAAGACACCGCGGACGGTGTGGCCGGCCCGGATCTGCGGCGCCCACTGGAGGGCGTTGGTGGCGAACGCGTTGGGGCGCAGGAACGTCCAGGCGAGGCCGCTGTCGCGGATCTGCCGCTCGGCGGTGGCGTGCATGGCGTGGATCGGGTGGGTCTCGTCGGCGCCCTCCCGGATGATCCCGGAGGAGAGCAGGACGACCTGCCGCACCCCGGCCGCGCGAGCCGCCTCCAGCAGCTCGGGCATCCGGCCACCGGCGCCCTGGACGTACAGGAAGACCTTGTCCGCGCCCTCGAACAGGGCGCCCTGGTCGTCCGGCCGGAACTCCACCACCTCGGCCTTGTCGGGCAGTCCGGCCCGCTCCGGGGCACGGGTGAGCGCCCGCACGGGCCGCCCGGCGGCGACGAGACGGCCGACGAGGGCACGGCCGACGTTGCCGGTGGCACCGGTGACTACGATCACGGGTCTCTCCCTGGGTCTCTGATGCATCTTCGGCACCGAGCCTAGGAGCGGCGGCCGATCCCCGCATCGTCATCGGGGACCAGCCGCGCTCGTGTCGTCCTACGTCCGCCGCCCTACGCCTCGCGGACCCGCAGTGCCCGCTCCAGGTCGTCGAGTTCGTCGGTCAGGCGGCGCCGCAGGGCCGTGACCGGGTCGGCGTCGCGCAGACAGGCCCGGCCCAGGGCGAGGTTCTCGGCGTCGACGGCGTGGGCGGGGAAGGCCTCGCGGCCGGCGACGGCGGCGATGGCGGGGCCGCGCCGGGCGGCGACGGCGGCCGCGTCCTGGTAGTAGCGCGGCACGTACTCCCGGACCAGGTCGGCCTGTTCGGGGTGCCAGAAGCCCTGGGCGGTGGCGGTGAACAGGTAGTTGGACAGGTCGTCGCCGGTGAACATCGCCTCCCAGGCCCTGCGCTTGGCCTCGGGGTCGGGCAGCGCGGCCCGGCAGCGGGCGGCGCCCTCCTGGCCGCTGGCGCTGGGGTCGCGGGCCAGTTCGGCGGCGATCTGCGCCTCGTCGGTGGCGCCGAGGACGGCGAGCCGGCTCAGGATGCGCCAGCGCAGCTCGGGGTCGAGCTCGGGGCCGCCCGGCACGGTGCCCTCGGCGAGCCAGGCGGCGATGGCGTCGGGATGGGCGGCCGCGCGGATGAAGTGCCGTACGGCGATCAGGCGCAGGCCGGGGTTGTCGCCGTCCTCGGTGCGCCGGATGAAGTCGCGGCACAGGGCGGAGACGGTGGCGAGGGCGGCCGGGCGGTCCTCCGGCCTGAGGTACCGGTCGACGACGTGGACCGCGGTGAAGGCCAGCACGCCCTGGACGAGGGCGAGGTCCCTCTCGCGCGGGAGATGGGCGCGGGCGGCCTCCAGGTAGTCGGCGGGCGGGAGTTCGCCGTCGCGGACGGCGTCCCGCAGGGCGTTCCACACCACCGCGCGGGTGAGCGGGTCGGGCAGGCCCGACAGGTCGGTGCGGACGGTCCTGGCGGACTCGGCGTCGAAGCGGACCTTGGCGTAGGTCAGGTCGCCGTCGTTGAGCAGAACCAGCGCGGGGCGCTTGCCGAGGGCCTGTGGGGCGTTCTGCGGGATGTCGAGGTCGATGCGCTCGCGCAGGGTGAGCCGGCCCTCGTCGGCGAGGTCCCGGTCGTAGACGCCGACGCAGACGCGGTGCGGGCGGCTGCCGGTGCGCTCGACGGTCAGGGTGCGGGTGCCGTCGGGGGCGGCGGCGAGGACCGGGGTGAGGGTGTCGACGCCGGTGGTGCGCAGCCAGGCGTCGGCCCAGGCGTGCACGTCGCGTTCGGTGGCGGTGGCGAGGGAGTCGATGAAGTCGGCGAGGGTGGCGTTGCCGAACCGGTGCCGCCGGAAGTGGATGTTGATGCCGGCGAGGAAGTCCTTCTCGCCCATCCAGGCGACCAGTTGGCGCAGCGCGGAGGCGCCCTTGGCATAGGAGATGCCGTCGAAGTTGAGCAGGGCGGCTGCGGTGTCGTCGACGGCGTCGGGGGCGACCGGGTGGGTGGAGGGGCGCTGGTCGGCGTCGTAGCCCCAGGCCTTGCGGGACACGCCGAAGTCGACCCAGGTCTCCGTGAAGCGAGTGGCCTCGGTGAGGGTCTGGTAGCCCATGTACTCGGCGAACGACTCGTTCAGCCAGATGTCGTCCCACCACTTCAGGGTGACGAGGTCGCCGAACCACATGTGGGCCATCTCGTGGGCGATGACCATCGCACGGGTCTGCCGCTGGGTGTCGGTGACGGCGGAGCGGTAGACGAACTCGTCGCGGAAGGTGACCAGGCCGGGGTTCTCCATGGCGCCGGCGTTGAACTCGGGGACGAACGCCTGGTCGTAGGAGTCGAAGGGGTAGGGCTCCTCGAACTTCTCGTGGTAGCGGTCGTAGCACGCGCGCGTGATGTCGAGGATCTCCTCGGCGTCGGCGTCGAGGTGCGGTGCGAGCGAGCGGCGGCAGTGGATGCCGAAGGGCAGGCCGCGGTGCTCGGTGCGCACCGAGTGCCAGGGGCCGGCGGCGACGGCGACCAGGTAGGTGGAGATCAGCGGGGTGGCGGCGGCCCGCCAGTGGCCCTCGCCGAGGTGCTCGGTGACCCCGTTGGCCAGCACGGTCCAGTCCTCGGGGGCCTTGACGGACAGCTCGAAGACGGCCTTCAGGTCGGGCTGGTCGAAGGCGGCGAAGACGCGCTGTATGTCGTCCAGGAAGACCTGCGTGTAGACGTACGTCTCGTCGTCCGTGGGGTCGGTGAAGCGGTGCATGCCCTCGCCGGTGCGGGAGTAGCGCATCGTGGCGTCGACGCGCAGCTCGTGCTCCCCGGCGGTGAGGTTCTTCAGGGGCAGCCGGTCCTGGTCCAGCGCCCCGGGGTCGAGGGGCTGTCCGTCGAGGCTGACGGCGCGCACTTCGACGGGCTTCATCTCGACGAAGGTGTCGCCGTCGGACCGGGCCGTGAACCTGATCACTGTTCGGGAGTCGAAGGTCTCGTCCCCGGTGGTCAGGTCGAGGTCGATCGTGTAGCGGTGGACGTCGAGGAGCTCGGCGCGGCTCTGCGCTTCGTCGCGAGTCAGTACGGACATGCGGGCCATGCTGCCCGATGACACCGACAACGCACAGAGGCGGGAGCGGTACGCGGCTTATGTCCGCTCTCTGGTCGTGCGGCGGGACGGGACGGCGCCGGTGGACGCGGTGCGGCCGGCGGCCGGCCCGGCCGGTGAGCACCTGTTCGAGCGCCTCGTCACCGCCGGTGGCCCGGCGGGGCCGGACGCTCTGCGGGGCGTGCGGTCGGGTCAGTGCGCGTCCGCCGGCCGGCCGCCGACGGTGTCCTCGGCGATGGACTCGTGGTGTCTGATCACCTCGGCGATGATGAAGGTCAGGAACTTCTCGGCGAAGGCCGGGTCTAGCTTGGCGTTCTCGGCGAGGGCGCGCAGCCGGGCGATCTGGCGGGCCTCGCGGGCCGGGTCCGCCGGGGGCAGCCGGTGGACCGCCTTGAGGCGGCCGACCTGCTGGGTGGCCTTGAAGCGTTCGGCGAGCATGTGGACGACGGCCGCGTCGATGTTGTCGATGCTGTCGCGCAGCCGGCCGAGCTCGGCGCGGACGGCGGGGTCGACGTCACCGGTACCGGTGTTGCTGGTGGTCATGGGCGTCAACCCTAAGGGGACGACCCCGTGATCACTAAGGGCCGTCCCCTCCAGGCCGCCGTCCTCCAGGCCGCCGTCGCCGAGGCCGCCGCCGTTCAGCCGCCGCCGCTGAGCCCGTCCTCGCTGAGCCCGTCCTCGCTGAGCCCGTCGGCGCCGAGGCCGTCGGCGCCGAGGCCGTCGGCGCCGAGGCCGTCGTTCCAGTCGTCGGGGACGGCTCGGCTCTGCTGGGCACGGAAGCGTACGGGGGCCATGCCGACGCGGCGGGTGAACAGGCGGGAGAAGTAGGCCGGGTCGTCGTAGCCGACGCGGCGGGCGACGGCGGCGACGGAGAGTTCGGTGGTGGCGAGGAGTTCCTGGGCGCGGCCGAGCCGGATGCCGATCAGATAGTCCTTGGGGCTGCACCCGGCGATCCGGCGGACGGCGGTGCGCAGCTCGGCCGGGGTCATGCCGTGCCGGGCCGCGTGGTCGGCGACGGTCATGTCCGTGCAGGCGTCCCGGGCGAGCGCCGGCAGCACCGGATCCCCGTCGGGGGCGAGGTCGGCACGCGCGCGACGCAGGGCGACCAGCAGTTCGTGCACGGCGGCACCGGTCTCGACCTCCAGGAGGGGGTTGCCGCGGCGGGCGGCCCTGGCGATACGGGCGATGACGTCCCGGGGTCCGGCGGCGTCCGCCAGGGGCACCACGGGCCGCTCGGGCTCGATGTAGCCGAGCTCCGTGTAGGTGGCGGTGTCGGGTCCGGTGAAGGTCACGAAGGCCTCGTCCCAGCCGCTGTCCGGGTCGGGCCCGTAGTGGTGCGGGACGCCCGGCGTCAGCCACACCAGCGCGGGCGCGCTGACCGGCGTACGGCGCCCGTCGGGCGTGCGGTACCAGCCCCGGCCGGAGCTGATCACCACGGCGACGTGCCCGTCGAGCACGCGCGGGCCGACGGCGGGCACCGCGCCGTACTGGAGGCCGACGCCCTGGCAGACCAGGCCGAGGCGGTGGTGGACGGGGCCGGGTGTGAAGAACCGCATCCAGGTGCGGAAGATCGGCGCCCCTCCCGGCACTGCGCGCTCCTTCTTCTCGGCCCTTCAGTCCAACTGCTGCCGATCTTTGTCCATGGTCTCGGCGCCCGCCAGGGGGCCAAGGTGAGCCTATGAGCGACTTCACGGTGGGCGAAACGGATTTCCTGCTCGACGGCCGCCCGGTACGGCTGCTGTCCGGCGCGCTGCACTACTTCCGGGTGCACGAGGAGCAGTGGGACCACAGGCTGGCGCTGCTGCGGGCCATGGGGCTGAACTGCGTGGAGACGTACGTCCCGTGGAACCTGCACGAGCCGCGCCCGGGCTCCTTCCAGGACGTCCGGGCCCTCGGCCGCTTCCTGGACGCGGCGCGGGACGCGGGCCTGTGGGCGATCGTGCGCCCGGGGCCGTACATCTGCGCGGAGTGGGAGAACGGCGGTCTGCCGCACTGGGTGACGGGCGAGCTCGGCGCACGGGCACGCACGCGTGACGAGCGTTTCCTCCAGTACGTGGACCGCTGGTTCCACCGGCTGCTGTCCGAGGTCGTGCCCCGGCAGCTGGACCGGGGCGGCCCGGTGATCATGGTCCAGGTCGAGAACGAGTACGGCAGCTACGGCTCCGACGCCGACTACCTGGCCCATCTCACCGAGCTGCTGCGAGCGGAGGGCGTCACCGTGCCGCTGTTCACCTCGGACGGCCCCGAGGACCACATGCTCACCGGCGGTTCGGTCCCGGGGCTGCTCGCGACGGTGAACTTCGGCTCCCACGCGCGCGTGGCCTTCGAGACCCTGCGCCGGCACCAGCCGCGGGGCCCGCTGATGTGCATGGAGTTCTGGTGCGGCTGGTTCGACCACTGGGGCGGCGAGCACGTCGTACGGGACGCCGGGGACGCGACGGCGGCACTGCGCGAGATCCTCGACCGCGGGGCCTCCGTGAACGTCTACATGGCACACGGCGGCACCAACTTCGCCGGCTGGGCGGGCGCCAACCGGCCCGGCGGCGACCTGCACGAGGGCCCGCTGGAGGCGGACGTGACGTCGTACGACTACGACGCGCCGATCGACCAGTACGGCCGCCCCACGGAGAAGTTCTGGCGCTTCCGGGAGGTACTGGCCGGGTACCACGCCGAGCCGCTGCCCGAACCGCCGCCCGCGCCCGCCGGGTTGGTCTCCGCGGCCGACGTCACGGTCACCGGCTGGGCATCCCTGGCCGGTGTCCTGGAAGCACTCGGCGGCCCGGAACGCGTCCACGCCGTCCCGCCCACCTTCGAGGAGCTGGGCATCGGCCGGGGCCTGGTCCGCTACGCGGCGGACGTGCCGGGACCCCGCCGGCCGTATCCGCTCACCGCGCGGGGGCTGCGCGACCTGGCCGTCGTGTACGTCGACGGGGAGCGGGCCGGCGTGCTCACCGAGGAGGAACCCCAGCTCAAGGAGCCGATCGCCGGCCCCGCGCGCGTGGAGCTCTGGGTGGAGTCCCTGGGCCGTGTCAACTACGGCCCCCGCTCGGGCGAGACGAAGGGCATCACCGGCGGCCTCCTGCACGAGCGCCAGTTCCTGCACGGGGTACGCGCGCGGGGGCTGGATCTTGATGCGTTCGAGGGGGGTGTCGGGGCGGTTGCCTTCGACTCGCTCCCGGAGGACGGCACGCCCGGGCTCTACCGGGGCACGGTGACGGTCCACGGCGCCGGGGACGCCCGCCTGGAACTCCCCGGCTGGACCCGGGGCTTCGTGTGGATCAACGGCTTCAACCTGGGCCGCTACTGGTCGGCGGGCCCGCAGGAGTCGCTGTACGTGCCGGGTCCGGTCCTGAGGGAGGGCGAGAACGAGGTGTGGATCCTGGAACTCCAGGAGACAGACCAGCGAACAGTGCGGCTGGCGCCCCTCTAGGGGCGCGGGGCTGTATGGATGTGCGGCTATTCGCCGCGTGGGCGCGATCAGCCACCGCGAGCCCGCAGACATCGACCAACCTTCCGCCCCTATTTCCCCCGTCCCCCGCATACTGTGGAAGACAGCTCCAGCAGCGTCTGTGGGGGTAAGGGACGTGGCGAACGGCGGCCCGGTAGAACACGGCTACCCGCACCTGGACACCGTGCGGGCCGCCATCACGGCGTTGTACCGGCGCCTGTCCTACGACACCGTCCAGACCTTCGCCACCAGCGTGCTCCCCGCCGACGTCGCGTTCTGCGACACCGACGACCTCCACCTCGGCGCCCAGCGGGTCGCCCACGAGATGGTCCGGCACTTCCGGCTGCCGGACGCCCGGATGATCGTCGGCTTCCGGGAGATGACCCACGCGGCGAACGTCGAACTCACCGCGGGCCCCGAGTACTTCGTCGAGCTGAACGACCGTTTCCGCACCCACCGCGGGGACATCGGCGCGGCCCTCGCCCACGAGGTGATGCACGTCTATCTGCATCGGCTGGACCTGTCCTTCCCGAGCATCCCGGAGAACGAGATCCTCACGGACACCGCGACCACCTACCTGGGCGCGGGCTGGCTGCTGCTCGACGCCTACCGGGAGCACGGGGAGGCGTCCCAGAAGCTCGGCTATCTCACCCCGGAGGAGTTCGGCTACGTCCTGGCGAAGCGAGCCCTGGTCTTCCATGAGGACCCGTCCGTCTGGTTCACCAGCCCGCAGGCCTATACGGCGTACGAGAAGGGCATGGCCCGGGCCCGCCAGGACGAGGAGCAGCCGCCGCTGACCGCGGCGGGCTGGGCGGGCCGCCGCCGCTACGCCCGGGACCGCCGGCACGCCCCCGCGGCCCCGGCTCCGCACTCCGGCACCCCCTACACCTTCACCCCCGACGGGGGCGGTCAACTGCGGGTCTCGTTCCCGTGCCCGACCTGCCACCAGCGGATCAGGGTTCCGGTACGGGGCCGGGTCCGGGCCCGGTGCTCGCTGTGCCGGACGGTACTGGAGTGCGACACCTAGGCCGATCCGCCGGTCAGGCCCCGTACACCGCCCCCGGCGCCGCCGCCTCCGCCAGTAGTTTCAGTGCCGTCTCCCCCGCCTCGGCCGGGGTCCGGCGGGCGCCCTTGTCGGCGGTCGGTCCCGCTCGCCAGCCCTCCATGACGGTGATCCGGCCGCCCTCGGTCTCGAACACCCGCCCGGTGACTCCGGCGCTCGCGGCGGAGCCCAGCCAGACCACGAGCGGGGAGACGTTCTCCGGGGCCATGGCGTCGAAGCCGGAGTCGGGGGCGGCCATGGTCGCCGCGAACGCGCGCTCGGTCATCCGGGTGCGGGCGGCCGGGGCGACGGCGTTGACCTGGACGCCGTAGCGGGCCAGTTCGGCGGCCGCGACCAGGGTGAGGCCGACGATGCCGGCCTTGGCGGCGCTGTAGTTGCCCTGCCCGACCGAGCCCAGCAGGCCGGCTCCGCTGCTGGTGTTGACGATCCGGGCCACCGGGGTGCGGCCCGCCCTGGCCTCGGCCCGCCAGTGCCCGGCCGCGTGCCGCAGTGGCAGGAAGTGGCCCTTGAGGTGCACCCGCATGACCGCGTCCCAGTCGTCCTCGCCGAGGTTGACGAGCATACGGTCGCGCAGGAAGCCGGCGTTGTTCACGAGGGTGTCGAGCCGGCCGTAGGTCTCGACGGCCGTGCCGATCAGCGAGGCGGCCCCGGCGGTGGTCGCGATGTCACCGCCGTGCGCGACCGCCTCGCCGCCGGCCGCGCGGATCTCGTCCACGACGGCCCCGGCGGGATGGTCCGGCCCCGGCACGCCGTCGAGGCCGACACCGAGGTCGTTGACGACGACCCGGGCGCCCTCGGCGGCGAAGGCCAGCGCGTGGGCCCGGCCGAGCCCGCGCCCGGCGCCGGTGACGACCACGACCCGGCCCGTGCAGATTCCGCTCATCTCAGTCCTCCTGGTCGGACGGCTTGTTGGCAGTCGCGGCATCGAGAAAGGGGGGCCGTTCCCCGCCGCCGTGCACGAGCAGGCTCGCCCCGCTGATGTAGGCGGCCGCGTCGGAGGCGAGGAAGACGGCGGCGGCCCCGATGTCGGACGGGGCGGCGAGGCGGCCCAGCGGGACGGTGCGGGAGACGGCGTCGACGCCGTCCCGGCCGCCGTAGTGGAGGTGGGCCAGCTCGGTGCGGACCATGCCGACGACCAGCGTGTTGACCCGGACCTCCGGTGCCCACTCCACTGCCATGGACCGGGCGAGGTTCTCCAGTCCCGCCTTGGCCGCGCCGTAGGCGGCGGAGCCCGGCGAGGGGCGGCCGCCGCTGACGCTGCCGATCATCACCACGGCTCCGCGGGCCCGCCGCAGGTGCTCGTACGCGGCGAGGGAAGCGGTCAGCGGGGTGAGGAGGTTCAGCTCGATCACCCGGGCGTGCCGCTCCGCGTCCGCTTCGGCGAGCCGCCGGTAGGGGGTGCCGCCCGCGTTGTTGACGAGCACGTCGACCCGGGGCAGGGCGTCGAAAAAGGCGCGCACGGCGGGCGGGTCGCGCAGGTCGAGGGGGGTGAACTCGACGCCGTCGAGGGGTTGTCCGGGCGGTCGGCGGGCACAGGTCAGAACGTGTGCGCCGGCCTCGGCGAAGGCCCGGGCGATCCCGGCGCCCACGCCCCTGGTTCCGCCGGTGACCACGACGGTCCGGCCGCGCAACGAGTCGTCCACAGGGCCTCGTTCCGGGTTTTCCACAGGGCCTCCCGCTTGCTCGCAGCGGCTGCTAGCTTCGAAGCCTCACACCTAACAAATGTTTGGTGGAAAGGTAGCTGAGTGCGAAGGTAGCTGATGCGTCCATGGGTGTCTCCACCTCGTTTCCGGAAAAGGGCGTCGCGCTGGTCACGGTCGATCACCCCCCGGTGAACGCGCTGCCGGTGCGCGGCTGGTTCGCGCTGGCGGAGGCGGTGCGCGCGGCGGGCCGCGACCCCGGGACCCGGTGCGTGGTGCTCGCCGCGCAGGGCCGCGGATTCAACGCGGGCGTGGACATCAAGGAGATACAGGCGGACGGGAACGAGGCATTGCTCGGCGCCAACCGGGGCTGCGCTGAGGCCTTCGCGGCGGTGTACGAGTGCGAGACCCCGGTGGTGGCGGCCGTGCACGGCTTCTGTCTGGGCGGCGGGATAGGCCTGGTGGGCAACGCGGACGCGATCGTGGCGAGCGAGGACGCCGTCTTCGGGCTGCCCGAGCTGGACCGGGGCGCGCTGGGCGCGGCCACGCATCTGGCCCGGCTGGTCCCGCCGCATCTGATGCGGACGCTGTACTACACCTCGCGCACGGCGACGGCGGCCCAACTGCACGCCCATGGCTCGGTGTGGCGGGTGGTACCGCGCGGGGAACTGTTCTCGGCGGCACTGGAGCTGGCCCGGGAGATAGCCGCCAAGGACGGCCGGCTGCTGCGCCTGGCCAAGGCCGCCCTCAACGGCATCGACCCCGTCGACGTGCGGCGCAGCTACCGATGGGAACAGGGCTTCACCTTCGAGGCCGCCCTCAGCGGGGTGGCCGACCGGGTCCGTGACACCTTCGGGAAGGAGGGTGCGGGGAGTGACTGACAAGACGATGACCGCGGACGAGGCCGTCGCCCGGCTGACCAGCGGCATGACCCTCGGCATCGGCGGCTGGGGTTCCCGACGCAAGCCGATGTCCCTGGTCAGAGCCGTGCTCCGGAGCGGCATCGACGACCTCACCGTGGTCTCCTACGGCGGCCCGGACGTCGGGATGCTGGTCGCGGCGGGCCGGGTGCGCAAGCTGGTGACGGCCTTCGTCACCCTCGACTCCATCCCGCTGGAACCGCACTACCGGGCGGCGCGCGAGCGCGGGGCGTTCGAGCTGACGGAGGTCGACGAGGGCATGTTCATGTGGGGCCTGCGCGCGGCCGCGCACCGGCTGCCCTTCCTGCCGGTGCGCGCGGGCCTCGGCTCGGACGTCATGCGGGTCAACCCCGGCCTGCGGACGGTGACGTCGCCGTACGACGACGGGGAGACGTTCGTGGCGATGCCCGCCCTGCGCCTGGACGCGGCCCTGGTCCACGTCAACCGTGCCGACCGGCTGGGCAACGGGCAGTATCTGGGCCCGGACCCGTACTTCGACGACCTGTTCTGCGAGGCGGCGGACACCGCCTATGTCTCCTGCGAACAGATCGTGGACACGGCCGAGTTGACGAAGACGGCGGCAGCACAGTCGCTGCTGGTCAAGCGGCTGAACGTGACGGGGGTGGTGGAGGCCCCGGGCGGCGCGCACTTCACCTCCTGCGCCCCCGACTACGGGCGGGACGAGGACTTCCAGCGGCTGTACGCGGCGACCCCGTGGGCGGAGTTCTCCGGGCGGTTCCTGGCCGGGGACGAGCAGGCCTACCTCTCGGCGGTGCGGAACTGGCAGGAGGAGCAGGGCTGATGGACGTACTGCGCGCCGACTACTGCGTCATCGCCTGCGCCGAGGCCTGGCGCGGCTCCGGTGAGATCCTGGCGAGCCCGATGGGCCTGATCCCCTCCCTGGGCGCCCGGCTGGCCCGGCTCACCTTCGCCCCTGACCTGCTGCTGACCGACGGCGAGGCCCTGCTGGTCCGTCCGGACGGCACCCCCGAGGGCTGGCTGCCGTACCGGCAGCACCTCGCCCTGGTGGCCGGTGGCCGCCGGCACGTGATGATGGGCGCGAGCCAGCTCGACCGGTACGGCAACCAGAACATCTCGGCCATCGGCGACTGGTCCCGGCCCCGCCGCCAGCTGCTCGGCGTGCGCGGGGCGCCCCTCAACACATTGAACAACCCGACGAGTTACTGGGTCCCGAAGCACTCCCGGCGGGTGTTCGTGGCGAAGGTCGACATGGTGTGCGGGGTGGGGTACGACCGGGTGGCCGAGCATCCCGGCATCGGCCGTTTCCACCGCATCCCGAGGGTCGTCACCGACCTCGGCGTCTTCGACTTCGAGACCCCGGACCGCTCGATGCGGCTGGCCGCACTGCATCCGGGGGTGAGCGTCGGCCAGGTGCGGGAGGCCACGGACTTCGAGCTCGCCGTCCCGGACGAGGTGCCGTACACCCGCGAACCGGGCCCGGAGGAGTTGCGGCTGCTCCGTGAGGTGCTGGATCCCGGCGGCGCGCGGACGAAGGAGGTCGCGGGCTGATGGAGACCGCGCTCACCCGGCTGGTCGGGGTCCGGTATCCGATCGTGCAGACGGGGATGGGCTGGGTTGCGGGCCCCCGTCTGGTCTCGGCGACTGCCAATGCCGGGGCCCTCGGCATCCTGGCCTCCGCGACGATGACCCTCGACCAGCTGCGGGCCGCGATAGCCGAGGTGCGGTGCCGTACGGACGCTCCGTTCGGGGTGAATCTGCGGGCGGACGCGGCCGACGCCGGTGACCGGGTGCGGCTGATCGTCGACGGGGGTGTGCGCGTGGCGTCCTTCGCACTCGCCCCCTCCCCCGAGCTGATCGCCGAGCTGAAGGAGGCGGGCGTGGTGGTGATCCCCTCGGTCGGGGCGCGGCGGCACGCCGAGAAGGTCGCGGCCTGGGGTGCGGACGCGGTGATCGTGCAGGGCGGTGAGGGCGGCGGGCACACCGGGGAGGTGGCGACGAGCGTGCTGCTGCCGCAGGTGGTGGACGCGGTGCGGATACCGGTGGTGGCCGCCGGGGGGTTCTTCGACGGGCGTGGGCTGGTGGCGGCGCTGGCGTACGGGGCGGCGGGGGTCGCGATGGGGACCCGTTTCCTGCTCACCTCGGACTCGACGGTGCCGGACGCGGTGAAGGCTAGATATCTGGGGGCGACGGTCAAGGACGTCACGGTGACCAGGGCGGTGGACGGGCTGCCGCACCGGATGCTGCGGACCTCGCTGGTCGACTCCCTGGAGAACACCGGCCGGACGCGACGGCTGCTGCGGGCCGTGCGCCATGCGGCCGCCTTCCGCAGACTCTCCGGGCTGAGCTGGCGGCAGATGGTCCGGGACGGTCTGTCCCTACGGCACGGCAAGGACCTGTCCTGGAGCCAGGTGCTGCTCGCCGCCAACACCCCGATGCTGCTCAGGTCGGCGATGGTGGACGGCCGCACGGATCTCGGGGTGATGGCGTCCGGGCAGGTCGCCGGGGTGATCGACGACCTGCCCTCGTGCGCGGAGCTGGTGGCCCGCGTCATGAAGGAGGCGGACGAGGTGGTGCGGGGGCTGGAGGGGCTCAGAGCCGCTCGATGATCGTCACGTTGGCCTGGCCGCCGCCCTCGCACATGGTTTGGAGGCCGAAGCGGCCGCCGGTGCGCTCCAGTTCGTGCAGGAGGGTGGTCATCAGCTTGACGCCGGTGGCGCCGAGCGGGTGGCCGAGGGCGATCGCGCCGCCGTTGACGTTGACCTTGGCGGGGTCGGC
This sequence comes from Streptomyces sp. NPDC048417, assembly GCF_040651615.1. Taxonomy (NCBI): domain Bacteria; kingdom Bacillati; phylum Actinomycetota; class Actinomycetes; order Kitasatosporales; family Streptomycetaceae; genus Streptomyces; species Streptomyces sp. NPDC048417. The sequence continues at coordinate 52,414 of NZ_JBEZKI010000013.1, forward strand.
GCCGGTCTCCTTGAGCCAGGCCAGGACGACCGGGGCGAAGGCCTCGTTGATCTCGACGAGGTCGATGGCGTCGATGGTCAGGCCGGTCTTCTTCAGGGCGTGCGCGGTGGCCGGGATGGGGGCGGAGAGCATCCGGATGGGGTCCTCGCCGCGGACCGAGAGGTGGTGGACGCGGGCGCGGGGGCGCAACCCGTTTTCGCGGACGGCCCGTTCGGAGGCGAGCAGCATCGCGGCGGCGCCGTCGGAGACCTGGGAGGAGCAGGCGGCGGTGATGGTGCCGCCGTCGACGACCGGCTTGAGGGCGGCCATCTTCTCCAGGGAGGTGTCCCGGCGCGGCCCCTCGTCCACGGCGACCGGGCCGTAGGGCACGGTCTCGCGCTCGAAGCGGCCCTCGTCGATGGCGCGCAGCGCCCTGCGGTGGGAGTTCAGGGCGAACTCCTCCTGGTCCCGGCGGCTGATGCCCCACTTGGCGGCGATCATCTCGGCGCCGGCGAACTGGTTGACGGGCTGTCGGCCGTACCGGGCCCGCCAGCCCTCGCTGCCCAGGAAGGGGCCCTCGGTCAGCCCCAGCGGCTCGGCGGCCTGCCGGGAGGCGAAGGCGATCGGGATCTGGGACATGTTCTGGACGCCGCCGGCGACCACCAGGTCCTGGGTGCCGGAGAGCACAGCCTGCGCGGCGAAGTGCACGGCCTGCTGGGAGGAGCCGCACTGCCGGTCGACGGTCACGCCCGGCACCTCCTCGGGCAGCCCGGCCGCCAGCCAGGCGGTCCGGGCGATGTCACCGGCCTGTGGTCCGACCGCGTCGAGGCAGCCGAAGACGACGTCCTCGACGGCCGCCGGGTCCACGCCCGACCGCTGGACCAGGGCGGTCAGCACATGGGCGCCCAGATCGGCCGGGTGGACCCCGCTCAGTCCGCCCCCGCGCCGCCCGACGGGCGTACGCACCGCTTCGACTATGTAGGCCTCGGCCATGTCAGCAACTCCCTGACCAGAAAGGGGTTTTCAGCGAATGGGTGAGCTACTCACGGACGGCGATCCCGTCCAGCACCATCGACAGGTACTGCCGGGCGATCTCCTCCGGGCTGTGCTGTCCGCCGGGCCGGTACCAGGAGGCGGCGACCCACACGGTGTCGCGCACGAACCGGTAGGTGAGGCGGACGTCGAGGTCGGCGCGGAAGACGTGCGCGGCGACCCCGCGCTCCAGCGTGGCCAGCCACGCCTTCTCGAACTTGCGCTGCGAATCGGCGAGGAAGGCGAACCTCTCCTGCGCGACCAGTTGCTTGCTCTCCTTCTGGTAGATCGCGACGGCGGCGCGGTGCCGGTCGATCTCCCGGAAGGACTCGGTGACCAGGGCTTCGAGGGTCTCGCGTGGACCGAGTCCGGCGTCCAGGACGATGTCGTAGCCGCCCCAGAGCTCGTCGAGGAAGGTCCGCAGGATCTCCTCCAGCATCGATTCCTTGGAGTCGAAGTGGTAGTAGAGGCTGCCCGCGAGCATGCCCGCGTGGTCCGCGATCTTTCGTACGGTGGTGGCGTTGTAGCCCTGCTCGGCGAAGACCTCGGCGGCGGTTTCGAGGAGTTCGCGGCGTCGAGCGGGAGCGGCGGCGGCCGCGCGCCTGTTCGTGGCGGTCACCTGGGGCTTCTTCTTGGTCGGCACGGGTCCATTGTGAGCACTCCGGTGGTCAGGGATGCTGACTGCTGACGGAGACGACCTCTCCCGTGAGGTAGGAGGAGTAGCCGGACGCCAGGAAGACGATCGCGTTGGCCACTTCCCAGGGCTCGGCGTACCGGCCGAAGGCCTCGCGTGCGGTCAGCTCCTCCAGCAGTTCGGCGGAGGTCACCTTCACCAGGTGCGGATGCATGGCGAGGCTCGGCGCCACGGCGTTGACCCGCACCCCGTACTCGGCCGCCTCGATCGCCGCGCACCGGGTCAGCGCCATCACGCCGGCCTTGGCGGCGGCGTAGTGCGCCTGGCCGGCCTGGGCGCGCCAGCCGACGACGGAGGAGTTGTTGACGACGACCCCGCCCCGTCCGCTCTCGCGGAAGAGCCGCAGTGCGGCGCGCAGGCATCGGAAGGTGCCGTTGAGAGTGACGTCCAGGACCCGCGCCCACTGCTCGTCGTCCATGTCGACCAGAGCCGAAGTCCCGCCCAGACCTGCGTTGTTGACGACGATGTCCAGCCGCCCGTGGTCCCGTACGGCGGCGTCGAACAGGGTCCGCACCTGGGCTTCGTCGGTCACATCGCACGGGAGCGCGGTCACGGCGCCCGGATGCGCACCCGCCAGCTCGGCCTCGTACTCCTTCAGCCGTCGCGTGTGCGCGTCGCTGATCAGTACGCGCGCGCCCTCCTCCAGGAAGCGGCGTGCGGTGGCACCGCCGATCCCCGCCCCGGCCGCGGCGGTGACGACGGCCGTGCGTCCTGCCAGCAGCCCGTGCCCGGGCACGTACTCCGGACTCTCGACGCCTGTCATACGACCACGCTAACCTACCAAACACTTGTTAGGGAAGGATGGTGACGGCGACCGTGGACCTCACCCACACCCCGGCCGACGAGGAGTTCCGCGCCGAGGCCCGCGCCTGGCTCACGGAGCACGTACCCGACCCCCCGCTCCCCTCCCTGGAGACCGCGGAGGGCTTCGCTGCGCACCGCGCGTGGGAGGCCGAACTGGCCGCGGACCGCTGGTCGGTGGTGTCCTGGCCCGAGCGGTACGGCGGCCGCGACGCGGGGCTGATCCGCTGGCTGGTCTTCGAGGAGGAGTACCACGCGGCGGGCGCGCCGGGCCGGGTCGGCCAGAACGGCATCAGCCTGCTCGCGCCGACCCTCTTCGACCACGGCACGGAGGAACAACGCGCGCGGGTACTGCCGCCGATGGCCACCGGCGAGGTGGTCTGGGCGCAGGCCTGGTCCGAGCCCGGGGCCGGTTCCGATCTGGCCTCCCTCACCTCCAGGGCGGTACGGACGGACGGCGGCTGGCTGCTCGGCGGCCAGAAGACCTGGTCGTCACGGGCCGCGTTCGCCGACCGCGCGTTCGGCCTGTTCCGCAGCGATCCAGACGCGCCCAAGCCGCACCAGGGGCTCACCTATCTGATGTTCGACCTGCGCGCCCCGGGGGTCACGGTCCGCCCGATCGGCCGCCTCGACGGCAAGCCGGCCTTCGCGGAACTCTTCCTGGACGAGGTGTTCGTACCCGACGAGGACGTGATCGGCGAGCCGGGCCAGGGCTGGCGGACAGCGATGTCGACGGCGGCGAACGAACGGGGGCTGACGCTGCGGTCGCCGGGCCGGTTCCTGGCCGCCGCCGACCGGTTGCTGCACCTGTGGCGGACACGGGGCGCCCCGGAGTCCGCCGCGGGCCGGGTGGCCGACGCCGTCATCGGCGCCCGCGCCTACCAGCTCTTCACCTACGCGGCCGCCTCCCGCTTCCTGGACGGCGAGTCGCTCGGCCCCGAGTCCAGCCTGAACAAGGTGTTCTGGTCCGAACTGGACCTGGCGCTGCACGAGACGGCACTCGATCTGCTGGGCACCCAGGGCGAGATGGCGGACACCTCATGGTCCGAGGGATACGTGTTCTCGCTCGCCGGGCCCCTCTACGCGGGCACCAACGAGATCCAGCGCGACATCATCGCCGAGCGCCTGCTCGGCCTGCCGAAGGGACGCCGCTGACATGCGTTTCCTCCTCGACACCGAACAGCGTGACTTCGCGGACTCCCTGCGGGCACTGCTGGCGGCGGCGGACACACCGGCGGTGGTCCGGGAGTGGAGCCGCGGGGAGCATACGAGCGGGCGGGCGCTGTGGCGGCGTATCGGCGCGGCGGGGGTGTTCGGTCTCGCGGTGCCCGAGGAGTACGGAGGGGAAGGGCGCCGAGCCGTCGAACTCGCCCTCGCTTTCGTGGAGTTGGGGCGGTATGCGGTGCCCGGGCCGCTGGTGGAGACGGTGGCCGCGGCGGTGCTGCTCGGTGAGCGGACCGACCTCGCGAAGCGGTTTCTGCCGGGGATCGCCTCGGGAGAGAACCTGGCGACGGTGACGGTCGCCGAGCACGGGTACGGGTACGCGCTGGACGGGGACGCGGCGGACCTGCGGCTCGCCGCGACGCCGGAGGGTGTGCGGCTCTCCCCCGGCGCCGGTGCGGTACGCCGGTCCCTGGACCCCGCGCGCCGGCTCACCCCGCTCGCCCCGGTCGGCGAGCTGATCAGCGCGGAGCCTGCGTGGGCGGATGTGCTGACCTGGGCCCGGCTGGCGGTGGCCGCGCAGGCGCTGGGGGTCGGGCTGGCACTGCTCGACAGCACGGTGGCGTACGTGAAGCAGCGGAGTCAGTTCGGAGTGCCCGTCGGCTCGTTCCAGGCGGTCAAGCACCGGCTGGCCGACGTGAAGATCGCGCTGGAGTTCGCCCGGCCGGTTGTCTTCGGGGCGGCGGTGACGATGACTCCGTCGGATGTGGCCGCGGCGAAGCTCAGCGCGTGCGGGGCGGCATACGCCGGGGCGCGGGCGGCACTGCAGTTGCACGGGGCGATCGGCTACACGGCGGAGTACGACCTGTCGTTGTGGCTGACCAAGGCGCGCGCGTTGCAGGCGGCTTGGGGGACGCCGGAGGAGTGCAGAGACACGGTTGTCAATGGCCGTACGTGAACCGCGGGCCGGTGGGGGCTGGTCGCGCCCACGCGGCGGTAGCCGCATATCCAATACAGCCCCGCGCCCCCAAAGGGGCGCTTCTCCTCGGGGCGCCTAATGGTGATCGCCGCTCGTGAGCTCCTTGTACTCCTCCCGCGTCGGCTTCGGGATGTGGGTTTCCGGGCCGAACATGCCCTTCGCCAGGCTCGCGCGTACCCGCTGGACGACCGTGGCCTTTCGGCGTACGCCGTTCGCGTCCTCCAGCGGGCCGATCTCGTACGGCGGGTTCTGTTCGTGCTGGGTCAGGACGAACAGGCCGTCCTGGCTGAGGGGTTCGTGGACCTCGATGTACTCGCCGTGCGGAAGCATCTTGATGAGGCCGGTCTCCCGGCCGTGCAGCACCTTGTCGCGGTCCCGGCGTTGCAGGCCGAGGCAGATCCGCTTGGTGGTGATGAAGGCGAGGACGGGGACGACGAAGACGGCGATCCGCACGAACCAGGTGATCGAGTTGATGGAGAGGTGGAGATGGGTGGCCACGACGTCGTTGCCGCCGCCGATCAGCAGCACGAAGTACACGCTGAGCCAGGCCACGCCGAGAGCGGTGCGGACGGGCACGTTGCGCGGCCGGTCGAGGATGTGGTGCTCACGCTTGTCGCCGGTGATCCACGCCTCGATGAACGGATAGACGCCGATGGCCAGGAGGAAGAGCGGAAAGAGCGAGAAGGGGATGAAGACACCCAGCTCCAGGGTGTGGCCCCAGCCGTTGATCTCCCAGCCGGGCATCACCCGGATCAGCCCCTCGGAGAAGCCGAGATACCAGTCGGGCTGCGCGCCGGTGGTCACCAGGTCCGGGCGGTAGGGGCCGAAGGCCCACACCGGGTTGATGGTGGCGATGGCGCCGATGATCGCGAGGATGCCGAAGGTGAGGAAGAAGAAGCCGCCGGCCTTGGCCATGTAGACCGGCAGGAAGGGCATGCCGACGACGCTCTTCTGGTCGCGTCCGGGCCCGGGGTACTGGGTGTGCTTGTGGTAGAAGACCAGGATCAGGTGGGCCACCACCAGCCCCAGCATGATCCCGGGGAGCAGCAGGACGTGGATCGGGAAGAACCGGGAGATGATGTCGTGGCCCGGGAACTCCCCGCCGAACAGGAACATCGAGAGGTACGAGCCGACGATCGGGATCGACAGGATCGCGCCGTCGGCGAACCGGACGCCGGTGCCGGAGAGCAGGTCGTCGGGGAGCGAGTAGCCGGTCAGGCCGGTGAGGATGGCGAGGAACAACAGGGTCCAGCCGAACAGCCAGTTGACCTCCCGCGGCTTGCGGAAGGCGCCGGTGAAGAACACCCGCATCATGTGGACGAACATCCCGGCGACGAAGACCAGCGCCGCCCAGTGGTGGATCTGCCGGATCAGCAGTCCGCCGCGTACGTCGAAGCTGATGTGCAGCGTCGACTCGTACGCCTTGGTCATGATGATGCCGTTCATCGGCTCGTAGGAGCCGTGGTAGACGACCTCGGCGCCGCTGGGCTCGAAGAAGAGGGTGAGGTAGATGCCCGTGAGGATCAGGATGAGGAAGCTGTAGAGGCAGACCTCGCCCAGCATGAAGGACCAGTGGTCCGGGAACACCTTGCGCATGTTGGCCTTGGCCAGGCCATATATCCCCAGCCGCCCGTCGGCCCAGTCCGCGAGCTTCTCACCCTTGCCCGGCGGGTTCTCCCTGCTCGCCGAAGTCCCCACCCGTACCGAGCCGTTCACCGTTCGTGCCGCGTCGTCCATACGTCGCGTCGCCTCCCCGCCGGATCACCCCTCAGGGTGGCATGACAGGCCCCGACAGCCAACGGTGCGACGTAAAGTCGACCGGCTCAGTCGGCTCGCACGATGCCCGCCGCCCGGGCCGCCGCCAGCCACTGCGGGAACTCCCCGACGAGACGGTCGTACAGCCGGCCGTCCGGCACCTTCATCGGGTCCGAACCGGCGTGGAAGAAGCCCGCGTTGTCCACCGCGCGCTTGCCCGGCACCGCCAGTTCGTCGAGCTTGCGCAGGAAGTCGAACTGTTTGCTGTCCGGGTCGCCGAAGCCGACGAACTGCCAGAACAGCGGCAGCCTGGCCGCCTTGCACAGGTAGCGTTCGGCGGCGAGCTTGTTGATCGGGCCGCCGTCGGTCTGGAAGACGACCAGGGCGGGCACGGTGGCGCCGCTGTCGAGGTAGTGGTCGATGACGGCGTCCATGGCCAGGTGGTAGCTGGTCTTGCCCATGTGCCCGAGCCCGGCCGCGATCTTCTCGATACGGCCCTCGTGCTCGGCGAGTTCGATGTCGGTGACCGCGTCGATGTCGGTGGAGAAGAAGACGACGGGGACCCGGCCGTCGTCGTCCAGGTGCGCGGAGAGGCCCAGCACCCGGTCGGCGAGGGCCTGCACACTTCCGTCGGCGTAGTACGGCTTCATGGAACCGGAGTAGTCGACGACCAGGTAGACGGCGGCCCGGAGTCCGTGGAGTCCGTGCTTGGTGAGGGAGATCCCCGCCGACCGGTACGACCCGACCAACGCGGGCGCGCTCTCCGCCACCTTGCTGAGACTGATCGCGGCCATCCCCACTCCCCCCGGTTCACGGTCAGGAGGCCGAGATTACTTGATCGGGAAAATGCTGCGGCACCTGCCCAGTCGTCCGGTCGGGGACTGGCGGGCAGGCACCGCATGGTGGGGGGTCTGGGGGGTCTCCCCCCCAGATAACCCGCCCGTACGCCTTTGTACGGGACGTTCTTCGGGGTCGGTCAGACCATCAGCGAGCGGTCCGTCGGGCGGATCGGGGCCGGGAGGTCGCTCACGCCCGTGAGGAAGCGGTCGACGCCCTTGGCGGCCGAGCGGCCCTCCGCGATCGCCCAGACGATCAGGGACTGGCCGCGGCCCGCGTCACCGGCGACGAAGACGCCGGGGACGTTGGTCTGGAAGTCGGCGTCGCGGGCGACGTTGCCGCGCTCGTCGAGGTCGAGACCGAACTGCTCGACCAGGCCGTTGACCCGGTCGATGCCGGTGAAGCCCATGGCGAGGGTGACCAGCTGGGCCGGGATCCGGCGCTCGGTGCCCGGCTTCGGGGTCAGCTTGCCGTCGATGAACTCCACCTCGGTGAGGTGCAGCCACTGGACGTTGCCGTCCTCGTCGCCCTCGAAGTGGGTGGTGGAGACGGAGTAGACCCGCTCACCGCCCTCCTCGTGGGCGCTGGTGACCTTGTAGAGCATCGGGAAGGTCGGCCACGGCTGGTGCGGTGCCCGGTCCTCGCCCGGCCTGGGCATGATCTCCAGCTGGGTGACGGAGGCCGCGCCCTGGCGGTGGGCGGTGCCCACGCAGTCGGCGCCGGTGTCGCCGCCGCCGATGACGACGACGTGCTTGCCCTCGGCCGAGATCGGGGAGGTGACGTAGTCGCCCTCCTGGACCTTGTTCGACAGCGGCAGGTACTCCATCGCCTGGTGGACACCCTTGAGCTCGCGGCCGGGAACCGGGAGGTCACGGGCGGTCGTGGCGCCGGCGGCGATGACGACCGCGTCGTACCGCTTCTTCAGGTCGGTCGCCTTGAGGTCGCGGCCGATCTCGATGCCGGTACGGAAGCGGGTGCCCTCCGCGCGCATCTGCTCGATACGGCGGTTGATGTGCCGCTTCTCCATCTTGAACTCGGGGATGCCGTAGCGGAGCAGGCCGCCGACGCGGTCGGCGCGCTCGTAGACGGCGACCGTGTGGCCGGCCCGGGTGAGCTGCTGGGCGGCGGCCAGGCCCGCCGGGCCCGAGCCGATCACGGCGACGGTCTTGCCGGACAGGCGCTCCGGGGCCTGCGGGGCGACGGTGCCCGCGTCCCACGCCTTGTCGATGATCGAGACCTCGACGTTCTTGATGGTGACGGCCGGCTGGTTGATGCCGAGCACGCACGCCGACTCACAGGGAGCCGGGCACAGCCGCCCCGTGAACTCCGGGAAGTTGTTGGTCGCGTGCAGGCGCTCCGAGGCGGCCGTCCAGTCCTCGCGGTAGGCGAAGTCGTTCCACTCGGGGATCAGGTTCCCCAGTGGACAGCCGTTGTGGCAGAACGGGATGCCGCAGTCCATGCACCGGCTGGCCTGCTTGCTGATGATCGGCAGCAGCGAGCCGGGGACGTAGACCTCGTTCCAGTCCCTGACACGGTCGGCGACGGGGCGGGTCTTGGCGACCTCACGGCCGTGGTTCAGGAAGCCCTTCGGGTCAGCCATTGATCGCCGCCTCCATCATCTTCTCGGTGATCTCGGTCTCGGAGAGACCCGCTCGCTCGGCGGCGTCCTTGGCGGCGAGCACTGCCTTGTACGTGCCAGGAATGATCTTGCTGAACCGCTGCACGGCCGCGTCCCAGTCGGCGAGCAGCTTCTCGGCGACCGTGGAGCCGGTCTCCTCGGCGTGGCGGCGCACCACGTCGTGCAGCCACTTCTTGTCCGCGTCGTCCAGGGCCTCGACGGCGTCCACATTGCCGACGTTGACGTTGTCGCGGTTCAGGTCGATGACGTACGCGATGCCGCCGGACATACCGGCCGCGAAGTTACGGCCCGTCTCGCCCAGGACCACCGCATGACCGCCGGTCATGTACTCGCAGCCGTGGTCGCCCACGCCCTCCGAGACCACCAGCGCACCGGAGTTGCGGACACAGAACCGCTCGCCCGTACGACCGCGCAGGAACAGCTCGCCGCCGGTCGCGCCGTACGCGATGGTGTTGCCCGCGATCGTGGAGAACTCGGCGAGGTGGTCGGCGTTCCGGTCGGGGCGCACGATGACCCGGCCGCCGGACAGGCCCTTGCCGACGTAGTCGTTGGCGTCGCCCTCCAGGCGGAGCGTGACACCGCGCGGCAGGAAGGCGCCGAAGGACTGGCCGGCCGAGCCGGTGAAGGTGATGTCGATGGTGTCGTCGGGCAGGCCCGCGCCGCCGAACTTCTTCGTCACTTCGTGGCCGAGCATGGTGCCGACCGTGCGGTTGATGTTGCGCACCTTGATCTGGGCGCGCACCGGCTGGGCGTCGGTGGCGCTGGAGGCGGCCAGGGCGTCCGAGGCGAGCTTGATCAGCTCGTTGTCCAGGGCCTTCTCCAGGCCGTGGTCCTGCGCGATGGTCTGGTGCAGCGCCGCGCCCGCGGGCAGCTCGGGCACGTGGAAGAGCGGGGCCAGGTCCAGGCCCTGTGCCTTCCAGTGGTTCACGGCGCGGGTGACGTCGAGCGTCTCCGCGTGGCCGACGGCCTCCTCGATGGAGCGGAAGCCCAGCTCGGCGAGGATCTCGCGGACCTCCTCGGCGATGAACCGGAAGAAGTTGACGATGTACTCGGCCTTGCCGGAGAAGCGGTCGCGCAGCACCGGGTTCTGGGTGGCGACGCCCACCGGGCAGGTGTCCAGGTGGCAGACGCGCATCATGATGCAGCCGGAGACGACGAGGGGCGCGGTCGCGAAACCGAACTCCTCGGCGCCGAGCAGCGCGGCGATGACCACGTCCCGGCCGGTCTTCAGCTGGCCGTCGGTCTGGACGACGATCCGGTCCCGCAGGCCGTTGAGCAGCAGGGTCTGCTGAGTCTCGGCGAGGCCCAGCTCCCAGGGGCCGCCCGCGTGCTTCAGCGAGGTCAGCGGGGAGGCACCCGTACCGCCGTCGTGGCCGGAGATGAGCACCACGTCCGCGTGTGCCTTCGACACACCGGCCGCGACCGTGCCGACGCCGACCTCCGAGACCAGCTTGACGTGAATCCGCGCCTGCGGGTTCGCGTTCTTGAGGTCGTGGATCAGCTGGGCCAGGTCCTCGATGGAGTAGATGTCGTGGTGCGGCGGCGGGGAGATCAGGCCGACGCCCGGGGTGGAGTGCCGGGTCTTGGCGACCCACGGGTAGACCTTGTGGCCGGGCAGCTGGCCGCCCTCACCGGGCTTGGCGCCCTGGGCCATCTTGATCTGGATGTCGTCGGCGTTGACCAGGTACTCGGAGGTCACGCCGAAGCGGCCGGACGCGACCTGCTTGATGGCGCTGCGCCGCGCCGGGTCGTACAGCCGGTCCGGGTCCTCGCCGCCCTCACCGGTGTTGGACTTGCCGCCGAGCTGGTTCATGGCGATGGCGAGGGTCTCGTGGGCCTCGCGCGAGATGGAGCCGTAGGACATGGCGCCGGTGGAGAAGCGCTTGACGATCTCGGAGACCGGCTCGACCTCGTCGACGGGGATGGCCTCCCGGTCGCTCTTGAAGCCGAAGAGCCCGCGGAGCGTCATGAGCCGCTCGGACTGCTCGTTCACCCGGTCCGTGTACTTCTTGAAGATGTCGTAGCGGTTGGCACGCGTCGAGTGCTGGAGGCGGAAGACCGTCTCCGGGTCGAACAGGTGCGGCTCGCCCTCGCGGCGCCACTGGTACTCGCCCCCTATGTCCAGGGCGCGGTGGGCCGGCGCGATGCCGGAGGCCGGGTACGCCTTGGCGTGGCGGGCGGCGACCTCCTTGGCGATGACGTCGAGGCCGACGCCGCCGATCTTGGTGGCGGTGCCGTTGAAGTACTTCTCGACGAACGCGGTGTCGAGACCGACGGCCTCGAAGACCTGGGCGCCCCGGTAGGAGGCGACCGTGGAGATGCCCATCTTGGACATGACCTTCAGGACGCCCTTGCCGAGGGCGTAGATCAGGTTGCGGATGGCCTGCTCGGACTCCATGCCCGGCAGGAAGGTGCCCGCGCGGGTCAGGTCCTCGACGGACTCCATCGCCAGGTACGGGTTGACGGCGGCGGCGCCGAAGCCGATCAGCAGGGCGACATGGTGGACCTCGCGGACGTCTCCGGCCTCGACCAGCAGGCCCACCTGGGTGCGCTGCTTGGTGCGGATGAGGTGGTGGTGGACGGCAGCGGTGAGCAGCAGCGACGGGATCGGCGCGTGCTCGGCGTCCGAGTGCCGGTCCGACAGGACGATGAGCCGGGCGCCGTTCTCGATGGCCGCGTCGGCCTCGGCGCAGATCTCGTCGATCCGCGCGGCCAGCGAGTCGCCGCCGCCGGAGACCCGGTACAGACCGGACAGGGTCGCGGCCTTGAAGCCGGGCATGTCGCCGTCGGCGTTGATGTGGATGAGCTTGGCCAGCTCGTCGTTGTCGATCACCGGGAAGGGCAGCACGACCGAGCGACAGGAGGCGGCGTTCGGGTCGAGCAGGTTGCCCGCGGGGCCGAGGGACGAGCGCAGGCTCGTCACGAGCTCTTCCCGGATCGCGTCCAGCGGCGGGTTGGTGACCTGCGCGAAGAGCTGGGTGAAGTAGTCGAAGAGCAGCCGCGGGCGCTCGCTCAGCGCCGCGATCGGCGAGTCGGTGCCCATGGAGCCGATCGGCTCGGCTCCGGCCTTGGCCATCGGCGCGATGATGACGCGCAGCTCTTCCTCGGTGTAGCCGAAGGTCTGCTGGCGGCGGGTGACCGAGGCGTGGGTGTGCACGATGTGCTCACGCTCGGGCAGGTCGCTCAGCTCGATCTCCCCGGCCTCCAGCCACTCGGCGTAGGGCTGTGCGGCGGCGAGGCTCGCCTTGATCTCGTCGTCCTCGATGATGCGGTGCTCGACGGTGTCGACGAGGAACATCTTGCCGGGCTGGAGGCGGCCCTTGCGGACGACCTTGGCGGGGTCGATGTCGAGGACGCCGACCTCGGAGCCGAGGACGACCAGACCCTCGTCGGTGACCCAGTAACGACCGGGGCGCAGGCCGTTGCGGTCGAGAACGGCGCCGACCTGGGAGCCGTCGGTGAAGGTGACACAGGCCGGGCCGTCCCAGGGCTCCATCATCGTGGCGTGGAAGCCGTAGAAGGCGCGCCGGGCCGGGTCCATGGAGTCGTGGTTCTCCCATGCCTCCGGGATCATCATCAGCACCGAGTGCGGCAGCGAGCGCCCGCCCAGGTGCAGGAGTTCCAGCACCTCGTCGAAGGACGCCGAGTCGGAGGCGTCGGGGGTGCAGATCGGGAAGACGCGGTCCAGCTTCTCCTGCGGGCCGAACAGGTCGGAGACCAGCTGGGACTCGCGGGCCACCATCCAGTTGCGGTTGCCCTTGACGGTGTTGATCTCACCGTTGTGCGCGACGAACCGGTAGGGGTGCGCGAGCGGCCACGACGGGAAGGTGTTCGTGGAGAACCGGGAGTGCACGAGCGCGATCGCGGACGCGAAGCGGCGGTCGGACAGGTCCGGGAAGAAGGGCTCCAGCTGGCCGGTGGTCAGCATGCCCTTGTAGACGATGGTCCGGGCGGACAGCGAGGGGAAGTAGACGCCCACCTCGCGCTCGGCGCGCTTGCGCAGCACGAACGCCCGACGGTCCAGCGCGATGCCCTCGCTGGCGTGGTCGGTGACGAAGACCTGCCGGAAGACCGGCATGGTGGAGCGGGCGGTGGCGCCGAGCAGTTCCGGGGCGACCGGAACCTCGCGCCAGCCGAGGACGGTGAGGCCCTCCTCGTCGGCGATCGTCTCGATCCGCGAGACGGCGTCCTGGATGCCGTCCTCCGGAAGGAAGGCGATACCGACGGCGTACGAACCGGCCGCCGGCAGTTCGAATCCGGCCACCTCACGGAAGAAGGCGTCGGGCACCTGGGAGAGCAGGCCGGCGCCGTCACCGGAGTCGGGCTCGGAGCCGGTCGCGCCGCGGTGCTCCAGGTTGCGCAGAACCGTGAGCGCCTGCTCGACCAGCGCGTGGCTCGCCTCGCCGGTGAGGGTGGCCACAAAGCCGACGCCACAGGCGTCGTGCTCGTTGCGGGGGTCGTACATACCCTGCGCAGCAGGGCGAGCATCCATGAAAGACCAGTTCAGGCCATTCGTGGAGTGCTGGGACGGCTGGCGCGGCGTACGCATCGGCTCTCCCGTCGTCGTCAGTGGCATATAGCAGGTGCCGAGGGACGACGCTGGCCCTCTGCGTTTTTGTTGCGAAATTTCACGCAGGTTACATGATGGAGCGGTTCTCGGGAACTGGATACACCGTTCCAACATGCGGACGCCGCAGGGGTTTACGGCGCGGTGCCGCTCATGCGGCGAAGGTGGTGGGGGACCGATCCGGACAGATCCGTGTCCATCGGTCCGCGGGGGGCGAGGGTGAGCGTCGTCGTCACCCCACAGGTGCACGTCAGGCGTCCTTGCCTGCGGTGCTTACGGCTCATGCCCAGTGGTTAAGCGTTCGAAACCAGCGGGTAACGGCTACTTATGCGGCCCAACGCATAAGTAGCGGTCGAGCTATCCTACGGCGGTTCCGAACAGGCTGCCCAGGGCGTACGTCACACCGGCCGCGGCGCCACCCAGGGCGAGCTGCCGCAGACCGCTGAACCACCAGGTCCGCGCGGTCACCCTGGCCACCACGGCACCACAGCCGAACAGCCCGACGAGCGCGAGCAGCAGGGCGGGCCAGAGCACGGTGGCGCCGAGCAGAAACGGCAGCACGGGCAGCAGTGCGCCCAGCGCGAACGAGCCGAAGGACGACACGGCGGCGACCAGCGGCGAGGGCAGGTCCCCGGGGTCGATGCCCAGCTCCTCGCGGGCATGTATCTCCAGCGCCTGCTCGGGATCGGCGGACAGCTGCCGGGCGACCTCCCGTGCGAGCGACGCCTCGACCCCTCTCGCCTCGTACAGCGCGGCCAGCTCGGCCTCCTCGTCCTGCGGATGCCTGCGCAGCTCCCCGCGCTCCACGTCCAGCTCGGCCTCGACGAGCTCACGCTGCGAGGCGACGGAGGTGTACTCGCCGGCGGCCATGGAGAAGGCGCCGGCGGCGAGTCCCGCGAGCCCGGTGATGACGATGGTCTGGTGACTGACGGCCCCGCCGGCGACACCGGTGATCAGGGCCAGGTTGGAGACGAGGCCGTCCATGGCACCGAAGACCGCGGGCCGCAGCCACCCGCCGTTCACGTCCCGGTGGGTGTGGTTGTCGCGGTGCGCCTCGTGCAGTGTCGCCTGGGTCTCGATGACGGCCATGCGGATCCCCCAACAGGTCTCGAACATGCCCCAAGTAAGCTGAGGCAAAGCTAATTCTGGACTGATTCCATCTTTCGACAACATCGACACTATGCCCCGGCATTCCTCTCCGCCAGCAAGGAAAGGCTCGGCTAACCTGCAGCTTTACCGTTCTACGCTCACTTGTGCGAGGGAGCGCACACATGTCGACCGGGTGATGTGAAGGCCCTTCAGGCTGCGGTCAACCGCCGTTGGTGGGACACATCCGCAAACGGTTCCGCGCCCCGGCGCGCGACCCCTCCCGGAGAGGCCCGCCCATGTCATCGATCGTCTGCACCCCGTCGGCCCCCGCCCCGGACGAGCGCGCCTCCCCCCTGCACGACCGGGCGCGGGGCGCGCTGCTGGGCCTGGCCGTGGGCGACGCGCTCGGGGCGCCGGCGGAGAACATGAAGCCCTCCGAGATCCGCGCCCGCTGGGGCCGCATCACGGGGTACGTCACCGACACCCCGGCCGGCACGGACGACACCGAGTACGCGATCTTCTCCGGCCTGCTGCTCGCCCGCCATGGCTCGGCTCTCACCCCCGCCCATGTCGAGGCGGCCTGGCACGAGTGGATCGCCGACCGCGCCGAGGGCCCCTTCAAGGGCGCCGGCTTCAGCGAACGCGGCACCCTGGAGAACCTCCGCCGGGGCCTCGCCGCCCCCATCTCCGCCCAGCACCGGCACGCCTGGAGCGACGGGCTGGCCATGCGGGCGGCCCCCTTCGGCGTCTTCGCGGCGGGCCGGCCGGCCGAGGCGGCCCGGCTGGTCGCCATCGACGGTTCGGTGAGCCACGAGGGCGAGGGCATCTACGGCGGCCAGGCGGTGGCCGCAGGCGTGGCGGCGGCGATGGCGGGAGCCCCGCCGACGGCGGTGGTCGCGGCCGCGCTGGCGGTGATCCCGGACGACTCCTGGACGGCCCGCTCGCTGCGCCGAGCCGTGTCGGTGGCCCACCGGGGCGAACGGGCGGTCCGCTCCGCGGTCGTCATCGGCGGCTACCCATGGACCGACCTGGCCCCGGAGGCGGTGGCCCTGGCCTTCGGCGCGTACGCGGCGGCGGACGGCGACTTCCGGGAGGCGGTGCTGACAGCCGTCAACATGGGCCGCGACGCGGACACGACGGCGGCGGTGGCCGGCGCGCTGGCGGGGGCGACACAGGGGGAGACGGCGATCCCGACGGCCTGGGCGACGGCCATCGGCCCGGCCCGCGGCAGCTGCCTCCCTTCGATGGCGGGGCAACATGTACTGGAGGTGGCAGAACTCCTGACGGGCGCGGCACGGCTACACCCCACCGCACCGACACCGACACCGCAGCCAACCGAGCCACGCCCCTCCACGCCGGCCCCTCCGCCCGCCGAGCCGCACCCCTCCACATCAACCTCCCCACCAACCGAGCCACGTCACTCGCCGACAGGCTCCGTACAGACCCAGCCACGCCCCTCGACGACAGGCTCCGCACGGCCCGGACCACGGCCTTCGACGCCGCCCTCCCCGCCGACCGAGCCACGCCCCTCCGCGCCGGCCCATCCGCCCGCCGAGCCGCACCCCTCCACATCGACCTCCCCACCAACCGAGCCACGACCCTCCGCGCCCGTCTCCCTGTCGGCAGAGCCACGACCCTCCACGCCCGCCTCTCTGTCGGCAGAGCCACGACCCTCCACGCCCACCCTTCAATCCGCCGAGCCACGTCTCTCCACGCCCGCCTCTCTGCCAACCGATTCGGGTGGTGGGTGGGCGAGGGATTGGGGAGGCCGGGGACGGAGCCCCCTGGGGGGCCGCTGCAGCGAGGGGCTGCGGTGAACCGGCGTCGTATCGAGGGGCTCCTGCTCGGCCTCGCCGCAGGCGACGCCGCCGGCTGGCCCGCCGCCCGCCACCGCGCAGCCCGCATGCCGGAGTGGACCCGCCGCCTCACCCGCGAACTCGACACCTTCGCCGAGCAGAACGCGACCACCACCCTCCCCGTCCCCATCGCCCTCAACCAGCCCCCCGAGCCCCTCCGCCTCGGCCCCTCCGACGACGCCGAGTGGGCCGCGTTCGCCGCGGAAGCCGTCCTGCGTGCCGGCGACGACACCGCCCTCGCCGACCTCAGCCGTGAGCTGCGTACCCGCGCCGCCATCGACCTCACCTGGACCGCCGTCGCCTCCGAGGTCGCCGCCGCCGCGGAGCGCGCACCCGAGATCGAGTCGGCCGTCCTTCCCCTGCGCGCCCGTATCTCCGTCCGCGCCGGCCTCGGCAACCTCGCCACCGGCCTGCGCCCGCCCGCCACCGGCCACGACAACCCGCACTACTTCGACGACGCCGCCTGCGTCCGCGCCTGCGCACTCGCCGTCGCCCACCCCGGCGACCCCCAACGCGCCGCCGACCTCGCCGAGTTCGACGCCCGCTACACCCAGGACGGCGACGGAGTGCACGGCGCCCGTGCCATGGCGGCGGCCCTCGCGCTCGCCCTCGTCGGCGCCGAGGTGGAGACCTGCGTGGCCGCCGCGCTCGCCGAACTCCCCGAGGCCACCGAGATCGGCCGCAACGCCCGCCACGCCCTGGTCCTCACCGCCACCGCCGACACCGCGTTCGCCCTCGTCCCCCTCCTCGAACACCAAATCGTCGACCACGTCTACAGCTACGGCATCGCCGCCGCCGAAACCGTCCCGGTCGCCCTCGCCCTCGCCACCGCAGCACGCGGCCGGATCGCCGAGGCCGTCCCCGCCGCCGCCTGCCTCTCCCGGGTCGCCGACTCGGCCCCCGCCCTGGCCGGCGCCCTCACCGGCGCCCTCGGCGGCGCCGACTCGATCCCACCGCCCTGGCGGGACGCCTGCCGCACCCTCTCCGGCTGCGCCCTCCCCCGCCTCACCGGCACCGACCTCGTGGAACTCGCCGAACTCCTGGAAGCCACGCAACCGGCCCGTCCAGGTGGATGATTCGGTGCATGACGCCCAAAGGAGAAGAAAGCGCCGGAGCTTCGCTCGACGAGCGGATCACCGGAGCGCTCGTCGGAGCCGCCGTGGGTGACGCGCTCGGCGGCCCGGTCGAGGGCTACTCCCCCGACCAGATCGTCGAGCGCCACGGCGGCCGCGTGCACGGCATCGTCGGCCCCTGGAACGGCGACGCCTGGCGCACCGCCCGCCCCATCGCCCCGTACCACAAGGGCGACGGGCACGTCACCGACGACACCTTGATGACCCATGCGCTGGTACGGGTGTACGACCGCGTCCGCGACCACCTCGACGCGTACGCGATCGCCGACCACCTGGTCCCGGACCTGATGACCAACCCCCGCTGGATCCCGGAGCTGGAGACCGAGACCATCCCCCTGCACCGGGTCTTCCTCGCCGAGAAGTGGCTGGCGACCCGCCTGCACTACGGCCATGTCGACCCCCGCGAGGCCGGCACCGGCAACATCGTCAACTGCGGCGCGGCGATGTACATGGCCCCGGTCGGCCTGGTCAACGCGGCCAACCCGGGCGCCGCGTACGCCGAGGCCCTGGACGTCGCCGGCGCCCACCAGTCGTCGTACGGCAGGGAGGCGGCGGGCGTCTTCGCGGCGGCGGTGGCGGCGGCGGTCGCGCCGGGCGCCGCACCGGACTCGGTCGTCACCGCGTGCCTGTCCCTGGCGAAGGACGGCACGCGCGCGGCGATCGAAGCCGTCTGTGAAGTGGCCGCGCACCACACCGACTTCGAGTCGGCTCTCACCCCTATCCGGGAGGCGATCACCCCCTACGACACGGTCGGCCCCGACTACCGCGCTCCCTCTCTCGGCGCCCGCCGCCCCTCCCGCCTCCACGCGATCGAGGAACTCCCCGTCGCACTCGGCATGTTGCTGGTGGCCGACGGCGACTACCGCCACGCCGTCCTCGGTTCCGTCAACTACGGCCGGGACTGCGACTCGATCGCGACGATGGCGGGCGCGATCGCCGGTGCGATGGGCTCCGCCGTGCCGGAGGAGTGGTCGAAGCAGGTCGCCGAGGCCAGCCGCCTCGACCTCTGGGAGCCGCCCCGCACGCTGGCCGCCGTGACCAGGGAGATCTTCACCCGCGACACGGGCCTCCGGCGTGCCCACGAGGAATCCTTCGCTCGCCTCGGGGGCGCGGGATGCTCCGTCTGACCTGGGTCCAGCCGGAGGATCTGCTGGGCCATGAGATCCGCCAGGCCCGGCAGGACGGCCGGGAGCCCGGCGCCGTCGAGGCGCGCTGGAAGGCGGCGGGGGGCGCGGACGCGCCGGACCGGGCGGGTGCGTCGCCGGACCGGGTGTCCCGCTATCTGCGCCAGCTGGCGGAGGACCTGCTGGACGAACTCGCGGACCTGCCGAGCCGGTTGAACGAGCCGACGGATCTGGCAGCGATCAAGTCGCTGTGTCCGCAGTGGCCGACCGCGCAACGGGGAGGGCGGTGCGGACCGTCGTGCGACTGCGGGTGCGATGCGGCCGCTCGCGCAGTTCCCCGCGCCCCCGACGGGGCGCTGCCCAGCCGTGTCTCCCATCCAGCCGCGGGCAGTCGTGCCGCTGGGGCGATGGGGGTCCCCCCGCTCGAGCGAAGCCGAGAGTGGGCGAGGGAGGGCGCGGGGGGCACCCGGCAAGCGCTGGTGAGCGTCCCCATCCCCCGGCCCCCACACCCCCGCGCCTACCACGCCGCCTGGCTCGGCAGAGCCGTCGGCTGTCTCCTCGGCAAACCCGTCGAGAAACTCCCCCTCCACGCCATCCGCGAACTCGCCCAAGCAGCCGGCAACTGGCCCCTGAACCACTACTTCACCGCCCGCGGCGTCCCCGCCGACCTCCTCGCCACCCACCCCTGGAACCGCCGCTCCGCCGCCACCTCCCTCGTCGAGAACATCGACGGCATGCCCGAGGACGACGACCTCAACTACCCCCTCCTCAACCTCCTCCTGCTCCAACGCCACACCAGAGGCTTCACCACCACCGACGTAGCCGCCCTCTGGCTCGACGAACTCCCCGCCGGCCGTACCTTCACCGCCGAGCGCGTCGCCTACCGCAACCTCCTCACCGGCGTCGAACCCCCTTACACCGCCCGCCACCGCAACCCCTTCCGTGAGTGGATCGGCGCCCTGATCCGCGCCGACGTGCACGGCTGGACCAACCCCGGCGACCCGGCCGCCGCGGCCGAACAGGCCCATCGCGACGCCGCCCTCACCCACACCGCCAACGGCGTCTACGCGGCGATGTTCACGGCGGCCACCATCGCCACCGCCGCCACCGGAACCCACGACGTCCACGCCTGCCTGCGTTCCGGCCGCAGGGTGATCCCGCCCCGCTCCCGCCTGGCACAGGCGATCGACCAGGCGATCCGGCTGGCCGAGACCCACGAGGACTTCGAGACGGTCGTGGCGGAACTCCACCGCACCCACTCCCCCACCCACCACTGGGTGCACGCCATCCCCAACACCGCTCTGATCGCCGCCGCCCTCACCCACGCGGACGGCGACTTCACCGGCTCCGTCTGCCGAGCGGTGAGCGGCGGTTGGGACACCGATTCCAACGGCGCGACGGCCGGCTCCGTCGCCGGGCTGCTCGCCGGCGACCCCGACGCGCTCCCCGACCGCTGGACGACCCCGCTCAAGAACCGACTCGCTACCTCCGTCGCCGGCTTCGACGGCACCGGCTTCGACACCCTCGCCCACCTCACCCGACTGGAGGCGATCCGCCCATGACCCATATCGCCGTACTCGGCAGCACCAACATGGACCTCGTCGCGTACGTCGAGAAGGCCCCGCAGCTCGGCGAGACCGTGACCGGACGGGAGTTCCGTACGATCCCCGGCGGCAAGGGCGCCAACCAGGCGATCGCCGCCGCCCGCGCCGGCGCCACCGTCTCGATGATCGGCGCGGTCGGCCATGACGCCTACGGCACCCGGATGCGGGAGACCCTCGAACACTCCGGCGTGGACACCGACTCGCTGCGCACGATCGAGGGCCCCTCCGGCACCGCGCACATCGTCGTGGACGACGAGGGCGGCAACGCGATCGTCGTGATCCCCGGCGCGAACGGCACCGTCGACCATCTCGCCCCCGGCGACGAGGGTGTCATCGCCTCCGCCGACACCCTCCTGCTCCAGCTGGAGATCCCGCTGCCCGCGGTCGTCGCCGGTGCACAGGCCGCCCGCCGGCACGGCATCCGGACCATCCTCACCCCGTCCCCCACCCGCCCCCTGCCCTCCGAACTCCTCCACAACATCGACCTGTTGGTGCCCAACGAGCGCGAGGCCGCCGTCCTCACCGACCGCGCCGACCCGCGCGACGCGGCGGCCGCCCTGCTCGGCCTGGTGCCGCAGGTCGTGGTCACCCTGGGGGCGGCCGGCTGCCTCTACCTCACCCGTGACGCCGCGCCCCTCGTCATCCCGGCGCCCCGGGTGACCGCCGTCGACTCGACGGGCGCGGGCGACACCTTCGTCGGCGCCCTCGCGGTCGCCCTCGCCGAGGAGAAGCCGATCCGGGAGGCCCTGTCCTGGGCGGCGGCCGCGGCCGCGCTCGCCGTGCAGCGGGAGGGGGCGTCGACGTCCATGCCGTACCGTCCGGAGATCGAGGCCCAGTACACCGCATGAGTACGACGACACAGCCCCAGCCCCAGCCTCAACCCCAGCCCCTCGCCGGACTGCGCGTCCTCGACCTGGCCACCCTCTTCGCCGGCCCTCTCGCCGCCACCCTGCTCGGTGACTTCGGCGCCGAGGTCGTCAAGGTCGAGCACCCCGCCAAGCCCGACCCCTCACGGGGGCACGGCCCGGCCAAGCAGGGCGTCGGCCTGTGGTGGAAGCTGCTCGGCCGCAACAAGCGCACCATCACCCTCGACCTGTCCAAGCCAGGCGGCCGCGCCACGCTGCTCCGGCTCGCCGCCACCGCCGACGTGATCGTGGAGAACTTCCGGCCCGGCACCCTGGAGAAGTGGGACCTCGGCTGGGAGGAACTCTCCGCCGCCAACCCCAGGCTGATCCTGACCCGGGTCACCGCCTTCGGCCAGTTCGGCCCCTACGCCCACCGGCCGGGCTTCGGCACCCTCGCCGAGGCGATGAGCGGCTTCGCGGCGATCACCGGCGAACCGGACGCGCCACCGACGCTGCCGCCGTTCGGGCTCGCCGACTCCATCGCGGCGCTGGCGACCGCGTACGCCGTGATGACCGCCCTCGCCGCCCGGGACCGCACCGGCGAAGGCCAGGTCGTCGACATGGCGATCATCGAGCCGATCCTCACCGTCCTCGGTCCCCAGCCCACCTGGTACGACCAGCTCGACTACGTCCAGGCGCGCACCGGCAACCGCTCCGCCAACAACGCCCCGCGCAACACCTACCGCACGGCGGACGGGACCTGGGTCGCCGTCTCCACCTCGGCCCAGTCGATCGCGGAACGCGTACTACGGCTGGTCGGGCGCCCGGAGCTGATCGACGAGCCCTGGTTCGCGACCGGCGCCGACCGGGCCGCGCACTCCGACGTCCTCGACGCGGCCGTCGGCGACTGGATCGCCACCCGCTCCCGCGCCGAGGTGCTGGCCGAGTTCGAGAAGGCGGAGGCGGCGGTGGCCCCCATCCAGGACGTACGGGACGTGATGGACGACCCGCAGTACCTGGCGCTGGACACGATCACCACCGTCCCCGACCCCGAACTGGGCCCGCTGCGCATGCAGAACGTCCTCTTCCGGCTCTCCTCCACACCCGGCGCGATCCGCTGGACCGGCCGTCCGCACGGCGCCGACACGGACGAGGTCCTCACCGAGCTGGGCCTGACCCCGGCCCAGCTGCTGGCCCTGCGCGAGGAGGGCGCCGTATGACCACCGCCCCCTTCCCGCTGACCTGGCTGTACGTCCCCGGTGACCGGCCGCATGTCGTCGCCAAGGCGCTGGCCTCCGGCGCGGACGTGGTGGTGATCGACCTGGAGGACGCCGTCGCCCCCGACCGCAAGGACTGCGCCCGCGCCGCCACCGCCGACCTCCTGGCCCACCCGCAGCCGGTGCCGGTGCACGTCCGGATCAACAGCCTGGACACCCCCTGGGCCGCGGCGGACCTCCAGGCCCTGCTCGGCCTCCCCGGCCTGGCCGGCCTGCGGCTCCCCAAGGTGACCGGCCCCGACGACATCCACCACATCGCGGCCCGGACCGCCGCCCTCCCCCTCTACGCCCTCCTCGAATCGGCCCTCGGCATCGAGCACGCGTACGCCATCGCCGCCGCCCACCCCGCCCTGCGGGGCATCTCGCTCGGAGAGGCGGACCTACAGGCCGACCTGGGCGTGTACGACGACATCGGCCTCGACTGGTCCCGTTCCCGGATCGTGGTCGCCGCCCGGGCCGCGGGCCTCGCCCCACCGCCCCAGTCGGTCCACCCGGACACCCGCGACCTCAAGGGCCTCGCCGCCTCCTGCGCCCACGGCCGCGCCCTGGGCTTCCTGGGCCGCGCCGCCATCCACCCCCGCCAGCTCCCCATCATCGAACGGGCCTACCTCCCCACCCAGGCCGAACTGGAACAGGCGGAGAAGATCCTCAAGGCGGCCACCACGGAACAGGGCGCCCAGGCCCTCCCGGACGGGAGCTTCATCGACGCGGCGGTGGTGGCAACAGCCCGCAGAACCCTGTCCCTCCTCAACCGCCGCTGACACCAACAGCCCCTCCCCACCGAACCACCCCCGACACCAACACCCCACAGCCCCCTCCCCCACCGAACCGCCCCCGACACCAAACACCCCACAGCCCCCTCCCCCACCGAACCGCCGCTGACACCAACAGCCCGCAGCCCCCTCCCCACCGAACCGCCGCTGATCTCAGTCGGCCCGCAGCCCCCTCCCCCACCGAACCGCCGCTGATCTCAGTCGGCCCGAAGCCCCCTCCCCCACCGACACCAACAGCCCACAGACCCCTCCCCACCGAACCGCCGCTGACATCCCTCGGCTCCCAGTCGCTGATCTCAGTCGGCCCCAACCCCGGTGAGTTTCGTCCGCCGACGATCCGTCCTCCGGCCCTTCGCCGGTGGTTTTCCCCCGCCGGTGAGTTTCTTCCGCCGCAACGGCGAGCACCCCCGCGGCGGTGTCCGGCGGTGCCGGGCTCGCCGGGACCCGTCGGTCCGTACGCGAAGAGGGCGCCCGGTTCCGTCCCGGGCGCCCTCTTCGTCGTATCGCGGCAGGTCAGCTCTTCTTGGTCGCCGACCCGGCCTCGTCCTTGACCTTGGCCTCGTGCTCGGCTTCGACCTCGTCCTTGGCCTCGTGCTCGACTTCGACCTCGTCCTTGGCTTCGGCCTCGTCCTTGGCTTCGGCCTCGTCCTTGGCTTCGGCCTCGTCTTCGGGAGCCTCCGCCTCGGAAGCCTCCTTGGCTTCAGCAGCCTCTACGGCGTCACCCGTACCGTCGGCCTCCCCGTCGGAGACGCCCGGCTCGACCACCGCCTCCCGGCCCGGCCGCTTCTTCGCGGACAGCACGATGTACAGCACCGCGAGCAGGAACACGATCAGCGCGGTCCAGTCGTTGAGCCGAAGGCCGAGAATGTGGTGGGCGTCGTCGACGCGCATGTACTCGATCCAGCCGCGGCCCACGCAGTACGCGGCGACGTACAGCGCGAAGGCCCGCCCGTGTCCCAGCTTGAAGCGGCGGTCGGCCCAGATGACGAGGAAACCGACGCCGATGCACCACAGCGACTCGTAGAGGAAGGTCGGGTGGTAGTAGCCGGGGACCCGGCCGCCCTCGGACGAGGTGATGTGCAGCGCCCACGGCACATGCGTCTCGCGGCCGTACAGCTCCTGGTTGAACCAGTTGCCCCAGCGGCCGATCGCCTGGGCGAAGGCGATGCCGGGGGCGATGGCGTCGGCGTAGGCCGGGAGCGGGATGCCCCGGCGCCGGCAGCCGATCCACGCACCCACCGCGCCGAGCGCGATCGCGCCCCAGATACCGAGGCCGCCCTGCCACACCTTGAACGCGTCGACCCAGTCACGGCCCTCGCTGAAGTACAGCTCGTAGTCCGTGATCACGTGGTACAGACGCCCGCCGACCAGGCCGAACGGCACGGCCCAGACGGCGATGTCGGCCACGGTGCCGGCCCGCCCGCCCCGGGCGATCCAGCGCCTGTTTCCGAGCCAGACGGCTACGAAGACACCGATGATGATGCAGAAGGCGTAGCCACGCAGCGGAATGGGACCGAGGTGGATCACACCGCGCGAAGGGCTGGGAATGTAGGCAAGATATTCCATGGCAGGGTCGACGCTACCGTGCCGGACCGGGCCGACGGCAACCAGCCCGGCTACGGCTCCATAACAGGGGCGTGAGAAATGCTTACCCCGCTCACCCCTTGTTGGCGTCCTCCACGAGCTGCGTCAGCTTGGCCGGGGTCATGGTCTGGTCCTGGTAGATGTTCTTGCCGTTGAGCAGAACGGTCGGGGTGCCGCCGAACTTACCCGCTTCGAAGGCCTCGTTGGACTTCACGACCCAGGCGTTGTGCTTGCCGTCCTTGACGCATTTCTGGAACGTCGGCGTGTTCAGGCGCTGGACCTTGCCGGCCAGCTCGATCAGCTTGTCGTTGTTCGAGAAGGCGTCGTCGGTTTCCTTCGGCTGGTTCTCGTAGAGCACGTCGTGGTAGTCGCGGAACTTGCCCGCGTCCTGGGCGCAGGCCGCCGCGTTGGCCGCGTTCCGGGAGCCGCTGCCGCCGAGGTTGCCGTCGATCAGCGTGACCAGGTGGTACTCGATTCTGAGCTTGCCGGAGTCGGCCAGCTCATGGAGCGTCGGGCGGTACGCCGTCTCGAAGGCCTGGCAGGCCGGGCAGCGGAAGTCCTCCCAGATGGTGAGCGTCGCCTTGGCGTCGTCCTTGCCGACCGGGATCGCGAGGCTGTCCTTGCCCTGCGCGCCCGAAGGCGCCACGACCGGGCCCGAGCTCTTGCTGTTCTTGTCCTTGCCCGCGTTCGCGGCGACGACGCCGATCACCGCCGCCAGGCCGAGGACGCAGACGACGCTCGCGCCCACGATCAGCGTGCGCCGTCGCTTCTCCGCGGACTTCTGCTTCTCGCGGTCGGCTGCGATCCGCTCGCGGGCCGTCCGCTTTCCGTCACGATTCTTCTCGCTCACACCACCAGAACGAACCGGGGAGGCGCACCGCGCCTCCCCGGTCCCAGGTCCACCCGTTCGAGTGATCGAGTGTTGTGCGGTGTCCCGTTACGCCTGTCCGCGCACGCCCTTGGCCAGGTCACCGGCGAGTTCCCGGACGGCCGCCACGCCGGCCGCGTCGTCCGGCGCGTCCAGCATCCGCTTCACGAAGGCCGAGCCGACGATCACACCGTCGGCGAAGCCGGCGACCTCGGCGGCCTGGGCCGCGTTGGAGACGCCGAGGCCGACGCAGACGGGCAGCCCGGTGCCGGTGGCCCGGGTGCGTTCCACCAGGTTCTGGGCCTGTGCGCCGACCGATGCCCGGGTACCCGTGACGCCCATCAGCGAGGCCGCGTAGACGAAGCCACTGCCGGCCGCCGTGATCTGCGCGAGCCGCTCGTCCTTGCTGCTCGGCGCCACGACGAAGACGGTCGCGAGGCCGTGCTTCTCGGCGTGCTCCCTCCACAGGGCCGACTCCTGGACGGGCAGGTCGGGCAGGATGCAGCCCGCGCCGCCCGCCTCGGCCAGCTCGGCGGTGAAGCGCTCGACGCCGTAGCGGTCGATGGGGTTCCAGTACGTCATGACGAGGATCGGCTTGCCGGTGGCCTCGTAGGCCTCCTTGACCGTGCGCATGACGTGCGCGATCTTGACGCCGCCGCGCAGGGCGATGTCGTCGGCGGTCTGGATGACCGGACCGTCGAGCACCGGGTCGCTGTGCGGCAGCCCGACCTCGACGACGTCCGCGCCGCCGTCCAGGACGGCCTTGATCGCCTCGATGCCGCCGGCCACGGTCGGGAACCCGGCCGGGAGGTAGGCGATGAGGGCCGACCGTCCCTCGGCCTTGGCACCGGCGAGGGTGTCCGACAGCAGCTGCATGTTTCCGCTCACTTGGCGTCCCCCTCGATCTCGGCGGTGGCGGTGGCGTCGGCGGCGACCTCGGCGTCGGTGTCGTACAGCCCGAAGTAGCGCGCGGCGGTGTCCATGTCCTTGTCACCGCGTCCGGACAGGTTGACGACGATCAGCCCGTCCGTGCCGAGTTCCCTGCCGACCTC
This sequence comes from Streptomyces sp. NPDC048417, assembly GCF_040651615.1. Classification (NCBI taxonomy): domain Bacteria; kingdom Bacillati; phylum Actinomycetota; class Actinomycetes; order Kitasatosporales; family Streptomycetaceae; genus Streptomyces; species Streptomyces sp. NPDC048417. Next base: position 79,063 of record NZ_JBEZKI010000013.1, read on the forward strand.
CAGGGCGCCGGCGAGGGCGTGGGCGCTCTCGATGGCCGGGATGATGCCCTCGGTGCGGGACAGCAGGCGCAGGGCCTGCATGGCCGCGTCGTCGGTGACCGCGCGGTACTCGCCGCGGCCGGAGTCCTTGAGGTAGGAGTGCTCGGGGCCGATGCCGGGGTAGTCCAGACCGGCCGAGATCGAGTACGGCTCGGTGATCTGGCCCTCCTCGTCCTGGAGGACGTAGGACCGGGAGCCGTGCAGGATGCCGGGTTCGCCGGCGGTGAGGGTGGCCGCGTGTTCGCCGGTCTCGATGCCGTGCCCCGCGGGCTCGCAGCCGATGAGGCGGACGCCCTCGTCGGGGATGAAGGCGTGGAAGAGGCCGATGGCGTTGGAGCCGCCGCCGACGCAGGCGATCGCCGCGTCGGGGAGCCGGCCGGCCCGCTCCAGGAGCTGGCGGCGGGCCTCGACGCCGATGACCCGGTGGAAGTCGCGGACCATGGCCGGGAAGGGGTGCGGTCCTGCGACCGTGCCGAAGAGGTAGTGGGTGTGGTCGACGTTCGCCACCCAGTCGCGGAACGCCTCGTTGATGGCGTCCTTCAGGGTGCGGCTGCCGGACTTCACGGAGATGACCTCGGCGCCGAGCATGCGCATCCGGGCCACGTTGAGGGCCTGCCGCCGGGTGTCGATCTCGCCCATGTAGATGGTGCAGTCGAGGCCGAACAGCGCGCAGGCGGTGGCCGTCGCCACGCCGTGCTGGCCGGCGCCGGTCTCCGCGATCACCCGGGTCTTGCCCATGCGCCTGGTGAGCAGGGCCTGGCCGAGGACGTTGTTGATCTTGTGGGAGCCGGTGTGGTTGAGGTCCTCGCGCTTGAGGAAGATCCGGGCGCCGCCTGCTTCCGCGGCGAACCGGGGGACCTCGGTGAGGGAGCTGGGACGGCCCGTGTAGTTGACGAGCAGGTCGTCGAGCTCGCGGGCGAACTCGGGGTCGTGCTTGGCCTTGTCGTACTCGACGGCGACCTCGTCCACGGCGGCGACCAGGGCCTCCGGGATGAACTTGCCGCCGAAGGCGCCGAAGTAGCCCTCGGCGGTGGGGACTTGACCGGTTGGGTCAGGAAAGAAGTAGTCGCTGGGCATGCGGAAACCTCACGGTGAGTGCGTGTGAAAAGACACTATTCGCCGTGGGCGCGTGGATTTGTCTATTGACTGCGGGCCGTCAGTTGCTCGCGCCCGCGCGGCGGTAGCCGCGGATCAATTACAGCCCCGCGCCCCTGAAGGTCGGCCGCTGCCATCGCATGCCGTTCACCTGACCCGGCTCAGCACCGATGACATAACGCACGCGGCGGCCGTGGACGCGCCGCGCCGGGGCTCGGCAGCCCCTGGGGCGGCAGCCGCGCGCGAGGCGGGCGTACCGGTCCACGGTCGTCACGGTCACAGTCATCGGTGTCAGCCTATCGGGTGATCAGGGCCGGCCGTGCCGGAGTGCCGGATGTTCGCCCGCCGCCACCAGGTCGGCCACCGCCGACTTGGGGTCGCGGCCGGTCACCAGGGACTCGCCGACCAGGACCGCGTCGGCGCCCGCGTTGGCGTAGGCGATCAGGTCGTGCGGGCCGCGGACGCCGGACTCGGCGACCTTGACGACGGTGTCGGGGATCTCCGGGGCGACCCGCTCGAAGGTGGCGCGGTCGACCTCCAGGGTCTTCAGGTTGCGCGCGTTGACACCGATCACCTTGGCGCCCGCGTCCACCGCGCGCTCGACCTCGTCCTCGTCGTGCACCTCGACGAGCGGGGTGAGGCCGATGGAGACGGCACGCTCGATCAGTGACTCCAGGGCCGGCTGGTCGAGGGCGGCGACGATCAGCAGCGCGAGGTCGGCGCCGTACGCCCTGGCCTCCCACAGCTGGTACGACGTGACGATGAAGTCCTTGCGCAGGACCGGGATGTCCACGCGGGCCCGGACCGCCTCCAGGTCGGCCAGCGAGCCGCCGAAGCGGCGCTGCTCGGTCAGGACCGAGATGACGGCCGCGCCGCCCGCCTCGTAGTCCGCGGCGAGCCCGGCCGGGTCGGCGATCGCGGCCAGCGCGCCCTTGGACGGGCTGGAGCGCTTGACCTCGCAGATCACCTTGACGCCTTCGCCGCGCAGCGCGGCCACGCCGTCCTTGGCGGCGGGCGCCTTCGCCGCGCGCTCCTTGAGCTCGTCGAGGCTGACGCGCGCCTGCCGCTCCGCGAGGTCGGCACGGACTCCGTCGATGATCTCGTCGAGCACACTCACGCGAGCGGTCCCCTTCCGGTTCCGGACGATTCTTCCGAGCGAGTCAAAACCCACGCGGGTCAAAACCCATGGTCACATCGATGGTATCCGCAGGACGGCGCCGACCTCGCATCCGGCCGACGGCCGTCCCCTCTACCTGGACATTCGCCAGTTGATCAAGGATGCAACCAGCCGACGAAGGGCAGGTTCCGGACAACGGTGAAGACCAGCAGCACCGCGCCCAGGGTCCACATGGGCACCGGCCTGAGCTCGATCCGGACGGGCCGGCCGCGTACCGCGCGCGCCGCCCACACGGTCCACACCACGGCGAAGGCCAGATAGGCGGCCACGCCCGCCGCGTTGTCCCGCAGCGCGGCCAGGAAGTCGCCGTGCACGAAGGCGTGCGCGCTGCGCAGGCCGCCGCAGCCGGGGCAGTACAGGCCGGTGAGCCGGTAGAGGGGGCAGACCGGGTAGTGGCCGGGCTGGTTGGGGTCGACCGTGCCGACGTAGGCGAAGGCTCCGACGACGGCGGCCAGCACCCCCGCGGGCACGGCCAGCCGTCCTCGCAGGGAGGGCGGCGCCGGGGCGGCCGTGCTTGAGGTGTCGGCGTTCACGCCTCGCATTGTGCCCCGTACGGTCGCCACGCGCGCGTGAGGGGCGGCCCGATGTCTCGGGACGCCCCTCGGGAAGCGCTGTCGATCAGCTCTCGGCGGTGACCGGCTCGCGGGAGGCGACGGCCGGGGCGGTGTGCGTCACCAGGGCGGTCTGCTTCGGCATGCCGAGGCCCATGGCCCGCATGATCATGCCGACGACGCCACCGAGGACCACGATCACCATGCCGGCCCAGAAGCCCACCGGCTGGGCCATGACCATGAAGGCGCCCGCGACGCAGAAACCGATGAAGGCGATGGTGACGCCGGTCCAGGCGGCCGGGGTGTGACCGTGGCTGCTGCCCGCCATGACTTGCTCCTCGTAGCTGGTGCGTGTCGTACGTGCCGTCCGTGGCCGCGCTCGTACGGGTCCGTTCCGGACGCTCGGCCTCCATTGTCCCGTACGCGCACGCGTGCCGTGAGCGGGGGTGGCGTCTGATGCGCCACATCGGGTACAGCGCCCCGTGAGGGGCGCGGGGCTGTGTTCGATGTGCGGGCTCCGCCGCGTGGGCGCGACCGGCCGCCACGGCGCCGCAGGCGACCGACGGCCGATCGACTCGTCGCGGCGCCCCCGGCGAAGCGCTCAGGCTCCCGTAGGGTCCTCGCCCCGGTCCAGGGCCTTCCAGATGTCCTCGGGGCGGTCCGGGTCGACCGGCTTGGGTGCGCGGCGGGGCCGCTCCGCGCCCGTACCGCGCTCGTAGCGGCCGGACATGGCGGGCCACAGGCGCCCGTAGCGCAGCGCGAGCAGCCCGGCGATCAGGATGAGCGCACCGCCGGCCGCGGCCACGTACGGCCATCCTGTGTGGCTGAGCGCGGCCACCGTGGCGGAGGTGTCACCGCTGGCCTCGGCGGCCTTCTCGTCGAGCGCGGAGCCGTCGGAGGCGCCCGCCAGGGCGGCGGCGACGATGCCGGCGCCGGAGAGCGCGAGGAGCCCGGAGACCAGGAAGCGGCCGGCCCGGCGGACGGCGAAGACGGCGACGAGCGCGGCGAGGCCCACTATGGCGAGGGCCGCGGGGACGCCCGAGACGTCGCTGCCCTTGGCGGTCAGCGGGAAGGCCCCGCCGGCCACCGTCGCGGTGCCCTCCGCCCAGCGCTGTCGGCTGGACAGCAGGGCCACGGCCGCGCCGAGCGCACCGAACAACAGCGCGACGGCGAGGCTGCGGCGGCCGGACCCGGCGTGCGCGGCGGCTTCGGAACGGGGGTGAGGAACAGCAGTCACGTACTCCACTATGGCTTGAACCCCGGGCGAACGGTCACCCGGGGTTGAGTGAGAAGCGCCCTACTTGCCCAGTCTGTTGGCCGTGTGCACCGCGCGCAGCACCGCCGCCGCCTTGTTGCGGCACTCCTGGTCCTCCGCGACCGGGTTCGAGTCGGCGACGATGCCCGCGCCCGCCTGGACGTACGCCGTGCCGTCCCGCAGCAGGGCGGTACGGATGGCGATGGCGGTGTCGGAGTCGCCGGCGAAGTCGAGGTAGCCGACGCAGCCGCCGTACAACCCCCTTCTGGACGGCTCCAGTTCGTCGATGATCTGCATCGCCCGGGGCTTGGGGGCGCCGGAGAGGGTGCCGGCCGGGAAGCAGGCGGTGAGGACGTCGAAGGCGGTGCGACCCTCGGAGACCTTTCCGGTGACCGTCGAGACGATGTGCATGACGTGCGAGTACCGCTCGACGGACATGAAGTCGACGACCTCGACGGAGCCCGGTTCACAGACCCGGCCCAGGTCGTTGCGCCCGAGGTCGACGAGCATCAGGTGCTCGGCGCGCTCCTTGGGGTCGGCCATCAGCTCGTCGGCGAGGTCCTGGTCCTCCCGCGGGGTGGCCCCGCGCGGCCGGGTGCCGGCGATGGGGTGGACCATGGCCCGCCCGTCCTCGACCTTGACCAGGGCCTCCGGGGACGACCCGACGACGTCGAAGCCCTCGAAGCGGAAGAGGTACATGTACGGCGAGGGGTTGGTGGCCCTCAGCACCCGGTAGACGTCCAGCGCACTGGCCGTGCACGGGGTCTCGAAGCGCTGTGAGGGGACGACCTGGAAGGCCTCGCCCGCGCGGATGCGCTCCTTGATGTCCTCGACCGCGACCTGGAAGTCGGGACCGCCCCACAGGGCCGTGTACTCGGGGAGCTCGGAGGGGGGCAGGGCGGCCGGGGGCTGGGCGACCGGGAGGGAGAGGTCGGCCTCCATGGCGTCGAGGCGGGCGATCGCGTCGGTGTAGGCCTCGTCGACACCGGTGTCGAGGTCGTTGTGGTTGATGGCGTTGGCGATCAGCAGGACCGAGCCCTCCCAGTGGTCCATCACCGCGAGGTCGCTGGTGAGGAGCATGGTCAGCTCGGGCAGCTTGAGGTCGTCCCGCTCCCCCGGGCCGATCTTCTCCAGGCGGCGCACGATGTCGTAGCCCAGATAGCCGACCATGCCGCCGGTGAACGGGGGCAGGTCCTCCGCGTGCGGGGTGTGCAGGGCCTCGATGGTGGCGCGCAGGGCGGCCAGCGGGTCGCCGTCGACGGGCACGCCGACCGGCGGGGCGCCGAGCCAGTGGGCCTGGCCGTCACGGCTGGTGAGAGTGGCCGAGGAGCGGACGCCCACGAACGAGTAGCGAGACCATTGGAAGGCAGTGCGGCCGTTCTCGGCGGACTCCAGCAGGAAGGTGCCGGGGCGCTCGGCGGCGAGCTTGCGATAGAGCGCGACCGGGGTGTCGCCGTCGGCGAGGAGCTTGCGGGTGACCGGGATGACACGCCGGTCGGTCGCCAGCTTGCGGAAGGTCTCCAGTTCCATGGCGGCAGACCTTACTGATCGGAGGCCGGGACGCCGGAATCGGCGCCGACCTTCAGGAGCACGTCGGCGTCGAAGCAGGTGCGGTCGCCGGTGTGGCAGGCGGCGCCCACCTGGTCGACCTTGACCAGCACGGTGTCGGCGTCGCAGTCGAGGGCGACGGACCTGACCCACTGGAAGTGGCCGGAGGTGTCGCCCTTGACCCAGTACTCCTGGCGGCTGCGCGACCAGTAGGTGCAGCGGCCGGTGGTGAGGGTGCGGTGCAGGGCCTCGTCGTCCATCCAGCCGAGCATCAGTACCTCGCCCGTGTCGTACTGCTGGGCGATGGCGGGCAGGAGGCCGTCGGCGCTGCGCTTGAGGCGGGCGGCGATCTCCGGGGCGAGGCCGCTGGGCGGGGGCGTACCGGTCGTACTGGTCATGGGTGCCATTGTGCCGCGCGGCACCGACAGTCACGGACCGTGTCCACTGTCCGGACCGTGCATGGGGTCGTAGGCTGGCTCCATGTCGACCTTCGCCAAGCGTGAACGGCTTCTGCTCGCCGACCTCTTGGAGACCGCCGGTCCCGAGGCGCCGACCCTCTGCGAGGGCTGGGTGACCCGTGATCTGGCCGCGCACGTGGTGGTGCGCGAGCGCCGGCCGGACGCGGCCGGCGGCGCGCTGATCAAGCAGCTCGCGCCGCGCCTGGAGAAGGTGACGGCCGAGTTCGCCGCGAAGCCGTACGAGGAGCTGATCCAGCTGATCCGTACCGGCCCGCCGCGGTTCTCGCCGTTCCAGCTGAAGCAGGTCGACGAGGCGGCCAACACGGTGGAGTTCTACGTCCACACCGAGGACGTCCGCCGCGCCCAGCCGGACTGGGCGTCGCGTGAGCTGGACCCCGTCTTCCAGGACGCCCTGTGGTCCCGTCTGGAGCGCACCGCCCGGCTGCTGGGCAGGGGGGTGCCGACGGGCCTGGTACTGCGCCGTCCGGACGGCCAGACGGCCGTCGCCCATCGCGGCGCCCCGGTGGTGACGGTGACCGGCGAGCCCTCCGAGCTGCTGATGTTCGCCTTCGGCCGGCAGAACGCGGCGAAGGTCGAGGTGGACGGCGACGAGAACGCGATCGCCAAGCTGCACGAGTCCAAGCAGCTGGGCATCTGAGGGGCCCGCGATGATCAAGGTCGCGATGACCAACGTCTACGTCGACGACGTGGTCAAGGCGCACGCCTTCTACACCGACGTCCTCGGCTTCGAGACCCGCACCCGGCTGGACCTCGGCGGCGGCACCCTGTTCATCACGGTCGGCGCACCCGGCGGCGCCCAGCCGGACCTCCAGCTGCTCCTGGAGCCCGGCCAGGGCAGCATCGCGGAGCCGTACCGCAAGGCGGTGTACGAGGCGGGCCTGCCGGCCATCGTCTTCTCGGTCGACGACATCCGCACGGAGTACGACCGCCTGCGCGCCCTGGACGTCCGCTTCACCCACGAGCCGCAGGAACAGGGCCCGGTGATCGCGGCCGTCCTGGACGACACGGTCGGCAACCTGATCCAGCTGACCCAGCCGAAGGGCTGAGAAGCCCTCGGCGGGGCGGCTCGGCGTGGTGTCAGCGGACGGGGTGGCCGGCTCCCCGCAGGGCTTGCTTCACCTCGCCGATGCGCAGGTCGCCGAAGTGGAAGACGGAGGCGGCGAGGACGGCGTTCGCGCCCGCTGCGACGGCCGGGGCGAAGTCGGCCAGCCGGCCCGCGCCGCCGGAGGCGATGACCGGGATGGTGACGTGCTTGCGGACGGCCGTGATCATCTCCAGGTCGTAGCCGTCCTTGGTGCCGTCCGCGTCCATCGAGTTGAGCAGGATCTCCCCCGCGCCCAGCTCGGCGGCCCGGTGCGCCCACTCGACCGCGTCGATGCCGGTGCCGCGGCGGCCGCCGTGGGTGGTGACCTCGAAGGTGCCTTCGGGGGTGCGGCGGGCGTCCACCGACAGGACCAGGACCTGGCGGCCGAAGCGTTCCGCGATCTCCCGGATCAGGTCAGGGCGGGCGATCGCGGCCGTGTTGACGCCCACCTTGTCGGCGCCCGCCCGCAGCAGCTTGTCGACGTCCTCGGCGGTGCGCACCCCGCCGCCGACGGTCAGCGGGATGAAGACCTGCTCGGCGGTGCGGCGCACCACGTCGTAGGTGGTCTCGCGGTCGCCGGAGGACGCGGTGATGTCCAGGAAGGTCAGCTCGTCGGCGCCCTCCGTGTCGTACACCTTGGCCATCTCGACCGGGTCGCCCGCGTCCCGCAGGTTCTGGAAGTTGACGCCCTTGACGACCCGGCCGTTGTCCACGTCCAGGCAGGGGATGACTCGGACCGCCAGGGTCATGCCGTGGCCTCCCCTCGGTACGCCTCCACCTCGACCTCGACGACCAGGCTGGGGTCCACGAAGCCGGAGACGATGATCATGGACGCGGCGGGCCGGACGGACTCGAACAGCTCCTTGTGGGCGCGTCCGACATCGTCCACGTCCCGCGCGTGGGTGACGTACATACGTGTCCGCACCACATCATCACGGCCCAGACCCAGCTGCCCCAGCGCCGCGAACGCGACGTTGAAGGAGTTGACCGTCTGCTCGTAGGGGCCGCCCCCGGCGATCTCGCCGTCCACTATGGAGGTGCAGCCGGAGACCAGCACCAGGCCGTTGGGCAGTTCCACCGCGCGGGAGTACCCGAAGGCGTCCTCCCAGGGCGCGCCCGTCGTGACACGTCGCAGCTCACTCACGGGGACACCGCCTCCAGTGCTTCTTCCAAGGTGAACGCCTTGGCGTAGAGGGCCTTACCGACGATGGCGCCCTCGACACCGAGGGGTACCAGCTCGGCCAGCGCGCGGAGGTCGTCCAGCGACGACACGCCGCCGGAGGCCACGACCGGCCGGTCCGTCGCCGCGCAGACGTTCTTCAGGAGCTCCAGGTTCGGGCCCTGGAGGGTGCCGTCCTTGGCGATGTCGGTGACGACGTAGCGGGCGCAGCCCTCCTGGTCGAGGCGGGCCAGCGTCTCGTAGAGGTCGCCGCCGTCGCGGGTCCAGCCGCGGCCGCGCAGGGTCGTGCCCTTGACGTCCAGGCCCACCGCGATCTGGTCGCCGTGCTCGGCGATGACCTTGGCGACCCACTCCGGGCTCTCCAGGGCGGCCGTGCCGAGGTTCACCCGGCGGCAGCCGGTGGCGAGGGCGGCCGCCAGCGAGGCGTCGTCCCGGATCCCGCCGGACAGCTCCACCTTGATGTCCATGGCCCCCGCGACCTCGGCGATCAACTCGCGGTTGTCGCCGGTGCCGAACGCGGCGTCCAGGTCGACCAGGTGCAGCCACTCGGCGCCCGACCGCTGCCAGGCGAGGGCGGCCTCCAGGGGGGAGCCGTAGGAGGTCTCGGTTCCCGACTCGCCGTGCACGAGGCGGACGGCCTGGCCGTCGCGGACGTCGACGGCGGGGAGGAGTTCGAGCTTGCTCACAGTGTTCCGATCCAGTTGGTGAGGAGCTGGGCGCCGGCGTCGCCGGACTTCTCGGGGTGGAACTGGGTGGCCCACAGGGCGCCGTTCTCCACGGCGGCCACGAACGGCTTGCCGTGCGTCGACCAGGCCACGAGGGGGGCCCGCAGCGCCGCGTTGTGCGTCTCCAGCGACCAGTCCTGGACGGCGTAGGAGTGCACGAAGTAGAAGCGGGCGTCGGCGTCCAGGCCCGAGAACAGCTCGGAGCCGGCCGGTACGTCCACGGTGTTCCAGCCCATGTGGGGCACGATCTCGGCCTGCAGCGGCTCGACCGACCCGGGCCACTCGTCGAGCCCCTCGGTTTCCACGCCGTGCTCGATGCCGCGCGCGAACAGGATCTGCATCCCGACGCAGATGCCCATCACCGGCCGTCCGCCGGACAGCCGCCGGTCGATGATCCAGTCCCCGCGGGCCCCGCGCAGGCCCTGCATGCAGGCGGCGAAGGCGCCGACGCCGGGCACCAGCAGCCCGTCCGCGTTCATCGCCTTGTCGAAGTCACGGGTTATCTCGACGTCGGCCCCGGCGCGGGCGAGCGCCCGCTCGGCGGAACGGACGTTCCCGAAGCCGTAGTCGAAGACGACGACCTTCTTCGCGGATCCGCTCAATTCCACACCTCCAGCCTCACGACACCCGCCACCAGGCACATCGCGGCGCCGATCGAGAGCAGCACGATCAGGCTGGTGGGCATCTTCTGCTTGACGAAGGAGATGATTCCGCCGACCAGGAAGAGGCCGACGACGATCAGTATGGTGGACAGCCCGGTCATGGCTTTACAGCGCGCCCTTCGTCGACGGGAGGATGCCGGCCGCGCGCGGGTCGCGCTCGGAGGCATAGCGCAGCGCCCTGGCGAGCGCCTTGAACTGGCATTCCACGATGTGGTGTGCGTTGCGCCCATAGGGCACGTGCACATGGAGGGCGACCTGGGCCTGTGCCACGAAGGACTCCAGGATGTGCCGGGTCATGGTGGTGTCGTACTCGCCGATCATCGGAGCCATGTTCTCCGGCTCCGTGTGCACGAGGTACGGGCGGCCGGACAGGTCCACCGTGACCTGGGCGAGGGACTCGTCCAGCGGGACCGTGCAGTTGCCGAACCGGTAGATGCCGACCTTGTCGCCGAGCGCCTGCTTGAAGGCGGCGCCGAGGGCGAGAGCGGTGTCCTCGATGGTGTGGTGCGAGTCGATGTGGAGATCGCCGTCGGTCTTCACGGTGAGGTCGAACAGGCCGTGCCGGCCGAGCTGGTCGAGCATGTGGTCGTAGAAGCCGACGCCGGTGGCGATGTCGGTCTTCCCGGTGCCGTCGAGGTCGATCTCGACGAGGACCGAGGTCTCCTTGGTGGTGCGCTCCACGCGCCCTACGCGGGTCATGCGTCCAGCTCCTTCTTGACTTCACGTACCGCGTCGAGGAACGCGTCGTTCTCTTCGGGGGTTCCGGCGGACACCCGCAGGAAGCCGGGCACGCCGTTGTCGCGGACCAGGACCCCGCGGTCGAGGATCCCCTGCCAGGCCCGGTGGGGGTCCTCGAACCGTCCGAACTGCACGAAGTTGGCGTCGGACTCGGTGACTTCCAGGCCGAGCGCCCGCATCTCGGCGACCAGCCGGTCGCGCTCGGTCTTCAGCTGCTCGACGTACTTCAGCAGGGTGTCGGTGTGCTCCAGGGCGGCCAGCGCGGTCGCCTGGGTGATCGCCGACAGGTGGTACGGCAGCCGCACGAGCTGTACGGCGTCCACCACCGCGGGGTGCGCGGCGAGGTAGCCGAGGCGCAGGCCGGCCGCGCCGAAGGCCTTGGACATGGTCCGGGAGACGACGAGATTCGGCCGACCTTCGAGCAGCGGCAGCAGCGAGGCGCCGTGGCTGAACTCGATGTACGCCTCGTCGACGATCACCATCGACGGCCGGGCCGCCTGGGCCGCGTCGTACAGCGCGAGGACCGTCTCGGCCGGCACCGCGTTGCCCGTGGGGTTGTTGGGGGTCGTGATGAACAGGACGTCGGGCCGGTACTCGGCGATCGCACGGGTGGCGGCCTCGACGTCGACGGTGAAGTCGTCCTCGCGCGGACCGGCGATCCAGCCCGTGCCGGTGCCGCGCGCGATCAGCGAGTGCATCGAGTACGACGGCTCGAAGCCGAGTGCGGTACGGCCCGGACCGCCGAAGGTCTGCAGCAGCTGCTGGATGACCTCGTTGGAGCCGTTGGCCGCCCACACGTTCTCGACGGCCAGGGGGTGGTTGCCGGTCCTGGTCAGGTATCTGGCCAGCTCGGTGCGGAGCTGGACCGCGTCCCGGTCGGGGTAGCGGTTCAGGTCCCGGGCGGCCTCGCGCACCCGCTCGGTGATCCGCTCGACCAGCGGCTCGGGCAGCGGGTAGGGGTTCTCGTTGGTGTTCAGCCGTACGGCGACGTCCAACTGGGGCGCGCCGTAGGGGGACTTGCCGCGTAGCTCGTCCCGTACGGGGAGATCGTCGATTCCGAAGTTCACTTGCTCGCCGGTACCTTCCACCCGAACCTCGCCTTGATCGCCGCGCCGTGTGCCGGCAGGTCCTCCGCCTCCGCCAGCGTGACCACGTGGTGCGCGACGTCGGCCAGCGCCTCCTGCGTGTAGTCGACGATGTGGACACCGCGCAGGAAGGACTGCACGGAGAGCCCGGAGGAGTGGCAGGCGCAGCCGCCGGTGGGCAGCACGTGGTTGGACCCGGCCGCGTAGTCGCCGAGGGAGACCGGCGCCCAGGGGCCGACGAAGATCGCGCCGGCGTTGCGGACCCGGTCGGCCACCGCCGCGGCGTCCGCGGTCTGGATCTCCAGGTGTTCGGCGCCGTACGCGTCGACGACCCTCAGGCCCTCCTCGACGCCGTCGACCAGGACGATCGCGGACTGCCTGCCCTTGAGCGCCGGGACGATCCGGTCGTCGACGTGCTTGGTGGCCGCGACCTGCGGTTCCAGCTCCTTCGCCACCGCGTCCGCGAGTTCCACGGAGTCGGTGACCAGGACGGCGGCGGCCAGCGGGTCGTGCTCGGCCTGGCTGATCAGGTCGGCGGCGACGTGCACCGGGTCGGCGGTGGCGTCCGCGAGGACCGCGATCTCGGTGGGGCCGGCCTCGGCGTCGATGCCGATCCGGCCGGTGAAGTAGCGCTTGGCGGCGGCGACCCAGATGTTGCCGGGGCCGGTGACCATGGTGACGGGCGGGCAGGACTCGGTGCCGTACGCGAACATCGCGACGGCGGAGGCACCGCCGGCCGCGTACACCTCGTCGACGCCGAGCAGAGCGCAGGCGGCGAGGATCGTCGGGTGCGGCAGGCCTCCGGCCGGATCATTCTCGAAAGCGGGGGCCTGCGCCGGGGAGGCGAGCGCGATGGACTCGACGCCGGCCTCCTGCGCGGGCACGACGTTCATGACCACGGACGAGGGGTAGACCGACCGTCCGCCGGGCGCGTAGAGCCCGACCCGCTCGACCGGCACCCACTTCTCGGTGACCGAGCCGCCGGGCACGACCTGGGTGGTGTGGCTGGTACGACGCTGCTCGCGGTGGACGAGACGGGCCCGCCGGATGGACTCCTCCAGGGCCGCGCGCACGGCCGGGTCGAGCTCGTCCAGCGCCTTGGCCAGAGCTTCGGCCGGGACCCGCACCTGCTTCAGGGTGACCCCGTCGAACTTCTCGGCGAAGTCGATCAGCGCCGCGTCGCCCCGATGATGCACGGCCTCGCAGATCGGACGCACCTTCTCGAGGGCGGCCGAGACGTCGAAGTCGGCTCGGGGCAGCAGGTCGCGCAGGGCGAGTCCCTCGGGGAGGGCGTCGCCGCGCAGATCGATTCGGGAGATCACAGGCTCAATTCTCTCAGACGGCACTCGCGGCCCGTTCGCGCGTATCAATGGCTGATACAGAACGTGAGCCAACGGCCGGTACATAGCCTGGCCTGAACCCGGAAGATCACCTTCACTTCTTGTGTTCGAGGGGTGACGGAGCGGGCATCACCGCTGGGCGAACACCTGACTGGCGAGTAGCTGAGGAAGAAGGAAGAGCCGTGACCGAGGGGGTCCGGGACAGGGAACTGCCGGACGAGCTGACAGCGGCCGAGGCCGGCATGTGGCAGGCCTTCCGCAACGGCAGTACGTACGACCTGAGCAGCGGTGACGCGCAGGTGGACGATCCGCACGGCGGCCATCCCTGGGGGCCCGAGCGGACCGTACGGGCGCGGATCGTCTGCTGGCTGCTGCTCGACGGGCCGCCGCCGCTCGCGGGCCGGGTGTCCGCGCTGAAACTGGCCGGCCTGCGGATCACCGGGACGCTGGACCTGGCGGGCGGCACCGTCACCCCGTACGTGGAGCTGCGCGGCTGCCGGTTCGACGACGAGGTCCTGCTGCCGGAGGCGCACTTCACCACCGTGCGACTGGTCGACTGTGCGGTGCCGCGCCTCGAGGCGGCCCGGGTGCGCACGGAGGGCGATCTGCATCTGCCGCGCTGCCGTTTCCTGGGCGGGGTCCGGCTGACCGACGCGCACATCGGCACCGATCTGCTGCTGAACCAGGCGGTGGTGTACCGGGACCGCAGCGAGCGGTCGATCGCGGCGGACGGCATGACCGTCGGGCAGGATCTGCAGGCGGAGCTCCTGGAGTCGCACGGGGAGCTGAGCCTGCGCAGCGCCAAGGTGGGCGTCTCGCTGAGCCTGCGCGGGGCCCGGCTGCGCAATCCCCACGGGCGGTTCGCGCTGAACGCGCCCCAGCTGACCGTCGGCCGCACCCTGTACCTGACCCCGGCCGGGGTGGGCGGCCCCTGGCAGAGCGGCACGACCCCGGCGCGCGGGACCCGGATCCAGCGGTTCGAGTGCCAGGGCGGGATCCGGCTGGACGACGGCCGGTTCGGGGACGCCGTCGACCTGGAGCGGGCGCGGTTCACCTTCACGGACGACCAGGAGCTGTCGCTGCGCCGGGTGCAGGCGCCGGAGCTGCGGTTCCTCGGGGAGGAGCCGCAGCGCGGCCGGGTGGTGCTGTCGGGCGCCCGGACCGTGAACCTGGTGGACCGGGCGACCAGCTGGCCGGGCCCCGGGCGACTGCACATGGGCGGCTTCGCCTACGAGAACCTGGTTCCGCAGGGTCCGTTCCCGTTGATCCGGCGGCTCGGCTGGGTGGCGGCGGCGACCGCCGAGTACAACCCGGAACCGTACGAGCGGCTCGCGACCGTGCTGCGGGCCGCCGGTGAGGACGAGGACGCGCGCGAGGTGCAGCTCGCCAAGCAGCGCCGGCGCCGCGAGACGCTGCCGGTCGCCGCCAAGTTCTGGGGGTACGTGCAGGACCTGACGGTGGCCTACGGCTACCGGCCGGGCCGGGCGGCGGTGTGGATGGCGGTGCTGTGGGCGGCGGGCACGCTCGCCTTCGCACACGCCCCGCACCCGCCGATGTCCTCCGGGGGGCATCCGGTCTGGGACCCCGCGCTGTTCGTCCTCGATCTGCTGCTGCCGGTGATCGACCTGGGCCAGGCGGGCCAGTGGCGCCTCAGCGGCGGCTGGCAGTGGGCGGCCGCCGCGATGATCCTGCTGGGCTGGATCCTGGCGACGACGGTGGCGGCGGGGGCCACGCGACTGCTGAGGCGCGGGTAGGCCCGGCTGGGCGCGGCCGGCCGGATCCGGCAGGCGTTGACACGTACCGGCACTGACAGGTACTCAACAGGTGAGCACCCCTCACCTTTTACCTTCCCTTGACCTGGGATCGTACAACTTTCACGGAGTTGGCCTGGTGGTCTGGCGCACGCTCGATCTGCGGACTTTCAATGGCGACACCATGGCTTCGCTGCGTGCGCTGTTCCGTTCCGCACGGACCGCAAGAACCGCCCCGCGCCCCGCCCTCGGCCCACTGCCGGCCGACGACGAGGTCTTCCTCGACGCGCCCGACAACCGGCTCGCGCCGGTGCTGGTCGCAGCCGGCCGGGGCGAGTACCAGCCCGCCGCGCGGCTGCTGGCCGGCACCAGGGCCGCGGCCGAGTGGGAGGCACGGGACCGGTACGTGCACCGGCTCGCCCTCTTCGCCCGTTCCCGGGCCGAGTGGCTGGACGACTGGTCCACGGCCGCCCCGCACGACCCGGACATGCTCCTGCTGCGAGCCCAGCTGGCGGTGGACCGGGCCTGGCCCTCCCCGGCCCGGACCGAGTTGCTACGCGCGGTGAGTCCGCTGATCACGGCCGCCGCCCGCGGCGACGACCGCGATCCGGTGCCGTGGCGGGTGGCGCTGGACCACGCACGCGGCTCCAACGCCGGTCACAAGTACTTCGAGGAGCTCTGGGAGGCGGCGGTCCGCCGCGCCCCGCACCACTACGGCTGCCATGTGGCGGCCGTGCGCTATCTGGGCACGTACTGGCACGGCTCGCACAGCGAGTGCTTCGACTTCGCCGACCTGGCCGCCCAGGACGCCCCGGCCGACTCCCTCGTCCAGGCCCTCCCGGCCCGGGCCGCCTTCGCCTATCTCACCGACGGCTGCGGTCCCGTGGTGCCGCGCGCCCGCCTGCACGCGGCGGCCGACCGGGCGATCGCGCTCTCCGCCCGGCTCCCGGCGGCCGACCCCTGGCCGGCCGAGGTCCGCAACAAGCTGATGTACCTCCTGGTCCGGCTGGAGCGCTGGGAGGCCGCCCGCGCCCAGCTGCACCTGATCGGCCCGTACGTCACGTCGTTCCCCTGGGACCGCCTGTCCGACGACCCGCTGGGCCATTTCGTACGGCTGCGCGCGCACCTGCTGGCCGACACGGAACCCCTCCCCGAGACCCTACCGATCCCCTCACAGCGGAGCGCGGGGCGCCCACGGGCCGAGCACGGCGAACACGTCCCCGCCGATGACCACTAGGCTGTGGCGCCGTGACCACCGTCCGTCTTCCCCTCTTCCCGCTGAACTCGGTGCTGTTCCCGGGGCTCGTGCTGCCGCTGAACATCTTCGAGGAGCGTTATCGCGCCATGATGCGCGATCTGCTGAAGACCCCCGAGGAGGAACCACGCCGGTTCGCCGTCGTGGCGATCCGCGACGGCCACGAGGTGGCACCGAGCGCGCCGGGCATGCCGGATCCGACGGCCCGGCCCGAGCGGGGTCCGGCGGCCGGCTTCGGGCCCGACCCCCTCAAGTCCTTCCACCGGGTGGGCTGTGTGGCGGACGCGGCGACGATCCGGGAGCGGGCCAACGGCACCTTCGAGGTGCTGGCGACCGGGACCAGCCGGGTACGGCTGCTCTCCGTCGACGCGTCGGGGCCGTTCCTGACGGCCGAGCTGGAGGAGCTGCCGGAGGAACCGGGCGACGAGGCGGGCGCGCTGGCGGAGGGGGTGCTGCGGGCCTTCCGCAAGTACCAGAAGCGGCTGGCGGGGGCGCGGGAGCGGTCGCTGTCGACGGGCGTCGAGCTCCCCGACGAACCGTCCGTGGTCTCCTACCTGGTCGCGGCGGCGATGATGCACGACATCCCCACGAAGCAGCGGCTGCTGCAGGCTCCCGACACCGCGTCCCGGCTCCGCGACGAGCTGAAACTGCTTCGCTCCGAGACGGCGATCATCCGTAACCTGCCGTCACTGCCCGCGGCGGAGCTGACGCGGGCGCCGACGAGTCTGAACTGAGCCGGGGTCCCTGTCATGCCGAAGAAGCCGAACAAGAAGCAGCAGTCCGGAGGCACGCCGGCGACGGTGGCCCTGGCCGCGGCGGGCGTGGACTTCACCGTCCACTCCTACGACCACGACCCCTCCCACCCGTCCTACGGCGAGGAGGCGGCGGAGGCGATGGGCGTCTCCCCCGACCGGGTCTTCAAGACACTGGTCGCGGACGTGGACGGCGCGCTCACGGTCGCGGTGGTGCCGGTGGCGGGCAGCCTGGACCTGAAGGCCCTGGCGACGGCGGTCGGCGGCAAACGAGCGGCGATGGCGGACCCGGCCCTGGCCGAGCGCACGACGGGCTACGTCCGCGGCGGCATCTCCCCGCTGGGCCAGCGCAAGAAGCTCCCCACGGTCCTTGACGCGTCGGCGTCGTCCCACCCCACGATCTGCGTCTCGGCGGGCCGCCGCGGCCTGGAGGTCGAACTGTCCCCGACGTCCCTGGCCGACCTGACGAACGCGACCCTGGCCCCCATTGGGCGTGCGTGACCTCTCGACGAAGCTCCCGTTCTCGGTTAATCACGGGAGACATGTCGAAGAAGACACGGAAACGGAAGTGGCGCACGAAGAAAGGTCACGCGAACCACGGTCGCCGTCCGGCATAGGGAGTACGGACGGGGGTGCGGTGATCTGCCGACCGCGGGCCGTGCGTGACCGGTCGCGCAGTTCCCCGCGCCCCTGCCCCTGTCGCGCGTGCCTGCCACGCCGCCCGGCCAGCAGGCGCGACGACGCGAAACGCTACGCCGGCGGAGCCGCGTACGGCCCGTCCTGGTAGGGCGGCTGCGGATAGGGCGGCTCCGGGTCCCGCGGGCCGAACAGCGCCGTCAGCCCCAGATGCACCAGCAAGGCCGACAGCGACCAGGCCAGCAACGCCCCCTTCGCCCCCAGCTTCAGCGGCGCCGAGAACGTGACCCCCTTGCCCACGGCCTTCGCGTGCGCGATCACGTCCTGCTCCGGCCCCAGCCACACCCCCAACCGCCACGCCAGCAGCGACCCGAGCAGTCCCCCGACCCCCAGCGCCACCACCAGCGGCACGCCCCCGGCCCGCCGCCACACAAACGCCGCGACCGCGCTCACCGCACCGAACGCCAGCGCCAGCAGCGTGAACGTCCCGTCCACCCCCACCGCCTGCTCCCCCTCGGTGTCCTCGATGTAGACCACCCAGCCCTTGCTCGAGTGGTCCCCCACCAGGGGGACGTGCGGCGCCAGCCACAGCCACAGCAGCCCGAGCAGCACCCCGCTCACCGCCACCGCGAGAACGATCACCGCGGCCTGACGCAGTTCGGTCTTCATCCCGGGACCGTCCTGTCCGTACTCTGCTTCGGCCGTCCCGGCAGGCGGCGGCGTCTGCCAGGCCTGGTGCGAGGACTGGTCGTGCGGCGGCGGAGGCGGCGTCAACGGTGCGGTCACCCTGACATCGTGCCAGGCCGGTCTGTGCGGCGCGTCACCGGACGGCGGCCCGGCGGTACGCCCAGGTGGCGACGGCCAGCGAGACGACCCCCACGCCGGCACACACGCCCAGGTCAGCGAGGACAACGGCCCAGTCGGGCTGCGCCCCGAAGGTCCGGGCGTAGGCCTCCACGCCGTACGTCGAAGGCAGCAGGTCGCGCGCGAGCTGAATGATCCCCGGCATCCGGTCCGGCGGCAGCACCCCGAGCAGCAGCGCCGCCGACATGCCCAACTGCCCGAGCAGCGTGGCGAGTTCGGGCCGTGACGCGAGCAGCCCACAGGCGGCGCCGAGCCCGGACAGGGCCGCCCCCGCCAGCGGGATCACGGCGAGGAGAATCCACAGGTTGCTCAGCGGCAGCCCGAACAGCACACAGCCGAAGACGGCCGTCACCAGCGTCCCCGGCACGGTGAAGGAGGCGTACGCCGCGGCCGCCCCGAGCACCACGGAGGCCGGCGGCACCGGCAGCGTGGCGTAGTGGTCGAGGCCGCCGCTCGCCCGCAGCTGTCCGAAGTACTGCGCCAGCAGGTTCAGGGCCACATAGGCGACGACCACCACCGACGACCCCGCCACCACGGACTGGGCCTCGCCCCGGCTGTCCACCACCCCCCGCATCATGATCATGATGCCGACGGACTGGAAGGTCGCGACGAACAGCAGCGGGATCCGCGCCACCCGGGCACGGGAAAGCTGCGCCCGGTAGACGGCCACCAGCGACGGCCACAGACGCGCACGCGGGCCCAGCTCGGCCGCCGGGCGCGGCACCGTCTCCTCCAGGGCCAGGGCACCGCCCGGCAGAACCTCCGCGGGTACGACACTCACGTCGCGCAGCTCCTCTTCCAGGCGGCATCCACGGCACGTACGGCCGCCGCGCCTTCCCGTACGGTCCCGGTCGCCCCGGCGTTCACGCTCATGCCTTCACCAGCCCCTGCCGTGCGGCGCCGCCCAGCGCCAGATAGACGTCCTCCAGGCTGGGCGTGGCGAGGGTGAAGTCGTCCAGGGCGGCGAAGGCGGCCCCGCCGGTCACCGTCGCGACGACGGCACGCGCCTCCTCGGGCGCGAGCCGCAGCGTCCAGCGCCGGCCGGACTCGACGGCACGCTCCCGCAGGACGGCCACCTCGGGCACGTCCAGCGGGGCCCGCTCCCGCCACACCAGTTCGACCCGGACCTCACCGGCGACCCGTTCCTTGAGCCCGGCCGGGGTGTCACAGGCGATGACCCGCCCCTGGTCGAGCACGGCGACCCGGTCGAGGACCGTCTCGGCCTCGATCACGTTGTGGGTGACCAGGACGACGGTCGCGCCGTGCTCGGCCCGCCGGCGGTCGACGGCGGCCCACACGGCCCGCCGAGCCACCGGATCCATCCCGGTCGTCGGCTCGTCGAGCACCAGCAACGGCCGCTCCCCGACCAGCGCCGCGGCGAAACAGGCCAGCCGCCGCTGCCCTCCGGAGAGCTTCTTGATCGCCCGCCCGGCGAGGGGGCCGAGTCCCAGCTCCTCGATCACGGCGTCCCGCTCGGCTCTGGCCTGCCGTACGTCCAGGCCGCGCAGCCGCCCGGTGGTCTCGGCGGCGAGGGACACGGTCAGCTCGTCCAGGGCGCTGGACTCCTGCCCGAGATAGGCGAGGATCCGCGCGGCCCGCTCCGGATGCCGCACGATGTCGTGCCCGAGGATCTCGACGGTGCCGGTGTCGGGCCGCAGCAGTCCGGTGAGCTGTCGTACGAGGGTCGACTTGCCGGCGCCGTTCGGCCCGAGCAGCCCGAAGATCTCCCCGCACCGGACATCGAGGTCCACCCTGTCGGTGGCCCGGACCTCCGGCACCGCGGGGGTCCCACGCCGCCCTTTGACCGCGGCGTAGGTCTTGGTCAGCCCACGCACGGCACACACCACGTCACTCTGCTGCCGAAGTGCCCGACCCGCGCCCGTACTCACAAGGGACGAGACTACGGGGTCGCCCCCGTTTACTCGTCTTTGGGGCCGTCGGCTTCGCGCCCCGGTGCCCACTCATTCGGCCGGTGCATGCTCCGCCGCCCCCGCCGGTACATCGATCTCCCTCCAGAACCCCGCCCGAATGGCGTACCGGTCGTGCTCGTCGATCTGGTCGTCCTTGTGGGCCAGCAATCCGAACCGGGCCGCGTACCGCAGCAGCTCCCCGTCGATCCGATGCGGAATCCGCGGATACATCCCGGACAGCTTCTGCACATGGTTCTGGTCGCCCAGCCGCGAGATCCACCGCCGCGCGAACACCTGCCCGACCTCGAAGGGATCCCCGCCGACGGTCGTGATGTCCTCCTCCCGGTCGGCCCACCGCTGCTCCGCGGTCGTCAGCTGCGCCAGCGTCGGCATGGAGGCGGCCTCCGCGGGCTCCGCGACGGCCCCCGGCCGGTCCACCCACCCCTTGTCGGAGGACCACCGCAGGGTCGCGGTGGTCGCCGCATTCTGGACCGGCTGCGCGCCCGGCGCCCGCAGCGCGGCGAGGTCCTTCGGCGTGGGCACCCCCTTGGGCACCGGCACCCGCTCGACCGCCCCGTTCTCCGCCGCGTTCGCCACCGGCGCCCGCTCGGCCTCCTCGGCCCCCGGGTCGGCCGCGGCCGACAGCCCCGAGTCCGGCAGCGGCGCGGAGAGGATCGCGGCGATCTCCGGCCGCGGCGCCGGCGGCGGCGCACAGACCCCGGTCAGCTCCTTCGCCCGTACCGCCTGGGTGATCCACGCGCGGTCCAGGACCCGCCGCTCGTCGGCCTCGGCGACCAGGTCCTCGGACTGGTTGTAGTCCCCGTCGGCGGCCTGCACGGCCCACAGGTGCACGGCGACCCCGTGCTCCTTGGCGGCCATCATGCCCGGCAGCAGATCGCCGTCTCCGGTCACCAGCACCACGTCGGAGCAGGCGCGGTTGCGGGCCAGTTCGGTCAGCTCGGCGTGCATGGCCGCGTCCACGCCCTTCTGCGCCCAGCGGCCGTCGCTTCGGGTCAGCGCACCGAGCCGGACGGTCACCCGGGGCATCACGCGCAGCCGGCGGTGCTCCGGCTGCGGGACGCGATCGGGGGCGCCGTCGAACCAGTAGATGCGCAGCAGTGGACGCTCGGTGTCGGATTCCGCGCGGTCGCGCAGCGCCTGGATGAGCGCGGCGTGGTCGACGGTGATCCGGGATCGGGAGGGCTCACCGGCGAGGAGACTGGCGGCGGCACCCAGCAGATACCCGGCGTCCACCAGGACGATGCAGCGGTCCACGCGACTCACCCTCTTTCCGGGAGGTTTGCTTTCGGGGCTTCCTTCGAGTCTGCCCGACGGCGCGGGGGTTAACGGCCCGAACTCGATCTTCGGCGTGGCGTTTCGGCACCTTGCTCTCCGACAAACCCTGTCACAGACGGTAATTATCCGAAATGCGTCTGTTGCCAGCCTATGTGAATCTGAATTCGGCCCCTAGATCCCCCACAGGAGGCAGATCACCATGGCCAAGAACAAGAACCGCAAGGGTGGCTCTCAGAACCGCACCCCGCAGACCGAGCAGACCCACGAGCACCCGCAGCGTACGACGACGGAGTCCCAGGACTCGCCGGTGTCGCACATCCAGGGCAGCCCGGCGGATGTTGCTCGCAAGAAGCAGAAGAGCTTCGGCCACAACTGAGCGGACCGACCAGGTCCCACCGGGCTGTTGAGGCCCAGGCACGCGGAAGGGGCGCACCCGGTGCGGGTGCGCCCCTTCCGCGCGCGTACGACCGGAAACCCTATCCGGCCAGGCAGGACGGGCCGAGCAGCACCTTCAGGTCGCCGAACAGGGCCGGATCCGGCTTCACCCGGTGCCGGTCGAGGCGCAGCACGGTCGTCTTGGTCGGGCCCTGGAGCTTGATCCGGACCTCGCTGTCGCCCTTGTGGTGGCTGAGGATCTCGCCGAGGCGGCTGACCATCGGCGGGGTGATCCGGGTGGCGGGGATGGTGAGGATCACCGGTGCGTTGGCGCCCGCGGCCGACAGGTCGGGAATCGCCAGCTCCATCGCCACCAGGCGGGGCACGTCCTCGCGCTTGTCAAGGCGGCCCTTGACGAACACGACGGCGTCCTCGACGAGTTGGGTCGAGATGAGCTGGTAGGTCGCCGGGAAGAACATGCACTCGATGGAGCCCGCCAGGTCCTCGACGGTGGCGATCGCCCAGGCGTTGCCCTGCTTGGTCATCTTGCGCTGGAGGCCGGAGATGATGCCGCCGATGGTGACGACCGCGCCGTCGGCGTGCTCGCCGCCGGTCAGCTGCGCGATGCCCGCGTCGGCCTTGTCGGAGAGCACGTGCTCCAGACCGAAGAGCGGGTGGTCGGAGACGTACAGACCGAGCATCTCCCGCTCCTGGGCGAGCAGATAGGTCTTGTCCCACTCGTCGGTGGTGAACTCCACGTCGAGGCCGAACCCGGGCTCGCTGCTCTCCTCGTCGCCCATCCCGCCGAAGAGGTCGAACTGGCCCTCGGCCTCCTTGCGCTTGACCTGCACCACGTTGTCGATCATCGGCTCGTACTGGGCGGTGAGGCCCTTGCGGGTGTGCCCGAGCGCGTCGAAGGCGCCTGCCTTGATCAGGGATTCCGTGGTCCGCTTGTTGCAGGCGGTGGCGTCGACCTTGTCCAGGTAGTCGGGGAAGGAGGCGAACTTCCCCTTCGCCTTGCGGGCCTTGATGATCGACTCGACCACGCCCGTGCCGACGTTGCGCACGGCCTCCAGGCCGAAGAGGATCACGTCGTCGCCCTGGGCGGCGAAGTTGTGCACCGACTCGTTGACGTTCGGCGGGAGCACCTTGATGCCCATGCGGCGGCACTCGTTGAGGTAGACGGCCGACTTGTCCTTGTCGTCCTTGACCGAGGTGAGCAGCCCGGCCATGTACTCGGCGGGGTGGTTCGCCTTCAGATAGGCGGTCCAGTAGGAGACCAGGCCGTACGCGGCCGAGTGCGCCTTGTTGAACGCGTATCCGGCGAACGGGACCAGCACGTCCCACAGCGCCTGGATGGCCTCGTCGCTGAAGCCCTTGTCCCGGGCGCCCTTCTGGAACAGGACGAAGTTCTTCGCCAGTTCGTCGGGCTTCTTCTTGCCCATCACGCGGCGCAGGATGTCGGCCTCGCCGAGCGAGTAGCCCGCGATGATCTGGGCGGCCTTCTGCACCTGCTCCTGGTAGACGATCAGGCCGTAGGTGACCGCGAGCACCTCTTCGAGGGGCTCCTCCAGCTCCTTGTGGATCGGGGTGATCTCCTGGAGCTTGTTCTTGCGCAGCGCGTAGTTGGTGTGCGAGTCCATGCCCATCGGGCCGGGACGGTAGAGCGCCGACACGGCGGAGATGTCTTCGAAGTTGTCGGGCT
Organism: Streptomyces sp. NPDC048417; assembly: GCF_040651615.1. Taxonomy (NCBI): domain Bacteria; kingdom Bacillati; phylum Actinomycetota; class Actinomycetes; order Kitasatosporales; family Streptomycetaceae; genus Streptomyces; species Streptomyces sp. NPDC048417. The sequence goes on from NZ_JBEZKI010000013.1 coordinate 102,565, forward strand.
TCATCAGGCGCAGCAGCGAGCGCATGGGGCCGCCGTCGAACTGGAAGACCCCGAGGGTGTCGCCGCGCTGGAGGAGTTCGAAGGTCTTCGGATCGTCGAGCGGCAGGGCCAGCAGGTCGAGGTCGATGCCCTTGTTGGACTTCACCATCTTGACGGCGTCGTCCATGATCGTCAGGTTGCGCAGGCCGAGGAAGTCCATCTTCAGCAGGCCGAGCGACTCGCACTGCGGGTAGTCCCACTGTGTGATGGTCACGCCGTCGGTGTGCCGCACCCAGATCGGGGCGTGGTCGACGATGGGCTCGCTGGACATGATCACGCCGGCCGCGTGCACGCCCATCTGCCGGACCAGGCCCTCGACGCCCTTGGCGGTGTCGATGACCTTCTTGACGTCCGGTTCGTTCTCGTACATCCCGCGGATCTCGCCCGCCTCGTTGTACCGCGGGTGCGAGGGGTTGGTGATGCCGTCCAGGTCGATGCCCTTGCCGAGGACGTCGGCGGGCATCGCCTTGGTGAGACGGTCGCCCATCGCGTACGGGTAGCCCAGCACGCGCGCGGAGTCCTTGATGGCGTTCTTGGCCTTGATCTTGCCGTAGGTGCCGATCATGGCGACCTTGTCCGCGCCGTACTTCTCCGTCACGTACCTGATCACCTCGACGCGCCGGCGCTCGTCGAAGTCGATGTCGACATCGGGCATGGAGACGCGCTCGGGGTTGAGGAACCGCTCGAAGATCAGGCCGTGCGGGATCGGGTCGAGGTCGGTGATGCCCATGGCGTAGGCGACGATCGAGCCGGCCGCGGAGCCTCGGCCGGGGCCGACCGCGATGCCGTTGTTCTTGGCCCACATGATGAAGTCGGCGACCACGAGGAAGTAGCCCGGGAACCCCATCTGGATGATGACGTCCAGCTCGTACTCGACCTGCTTCTGGCGGTCGTCCGGGACGCCGCCGGGGAAGCGGCGCTCCATGCCCCGGCGGACCTCCTCCTTGAACCAGGTGACCTCGGTGTAGCCGTCCGGGATGTCGAACTTCGGCATGAGGTTCTTCGCCTCGAACATGCCGGTGGTGTCGACCATCTCGGCGACCAGGAGGGTGTTGGCGCAGCCCTGCTGCCAGGCGTCCGAGGAGTCGACGGCGTACATCTCGTCCGTGGACTTCAGGTAGTAGCCGGTGCCGTCGAACTTGAAGCGGTCCGGATCGGAGAGGTTCTTGCCGGTCTGGATGCACAGCAGGGCGTCATGGGCGGTCGCCTCGTGCGCGTACGTGTAGTGCGAGTCGTTCGTCACCAGCGGCGGGATGCCGAGCTTCTTGCCGATCTCCAGGAGGCCGTCGCGGACCCGGTGCTCGATCTCGATGCCGTGGTCCATCAGCTCCAGGAAGTAGCGGTCCTTGCCGAAGATGTCCTGGTAGTCGGCGGCCGCCTTCAGCGCCTCGTCGTACTGGCCGAGGCGGAGCCGGGTCTGGAGCTCGCCGGAGGGGCAGCCGGTGGAGGCGACGATCCCCTCGGACCACTGGGAGATCGTCTCCTTGTCCATCCGGGGCCACTTCTGCAGCCAGCCCTCGGCGTAGGCGTCGGAGGAGAGCCGGAAGAGGTTGTGCAGGCCGGTGCTGTTCACCGCCCACATCGTCTTGTGGGTGTAACCACCGGAACCGGAGACGTCGTCCCGCTTCTGGTGCGGCTGGCCCCACTGGATCTTGCGCTTGTTGCGCCGCGACTCGGGCGCGACGTACGCCTCGATCCCGATGATCGGGGTGACTCCGGCCTTCTGCGCGGTGTGGAAGAAGTCGTACGCCCCGTGCAGGTTGCCGTGGTCGGACATGGCGATGTGCGTCATGCCCATCTCGTTGCAGGCGTTGAACATGTCCTTCAGCCGCGCGGCACCGTCCAGCAGCGAGTACTGGGTGTGGACGTGCAGGTGCGTGAACGGCGGCTTTGACACGGTTTCGGCCTCCAGAGGAAACAAGCGTCGACGATCTTCCGACCGACTGCGGACAGTCTGGTGGGACGGCGAAATCCTATGCCTCGGCACTGACAATCCGCCCGCCACCCCGCGTACCTTCAGGCGAAGAAAGCGGGCACTCCCCCGGACCTTCGCACGTTGGCCCGAAGGAGAGATCCGCACCACATGTCACGCACCACCCGTACCAGGAGGCACCCAGCGATGTCGGTCCCCCAGCTCAACGGCGAGCAGCGCGGCGAGGAGATCCTCGCCGTCTTCGACACCGCCTTCGGCGAGCTCCTGGCCGCCGACCCGGCCGCGTTCCGCGTGAAGTTCCGGAAGATGGCGGCCTCGGCCTTCGCCTTCTACCGGGGCACGGCGGCGCTCTTCTACCGCGACGTGGACGCCGAGAGCGCCGGGCGGGGCGGCGGGAGGCCGTACAGCGGCCCGTTCCTGGACGAGCGCACCTCGCGCGTGTGGATCCACGGCGACCTGCACGCGGAGAACTTCGGCACGTACATGGACTCCGACGGCCGCCTGGTCTTCAACGTGAACGACTTCGACGAGGCCTACGTCGGCCCCTTCACCTGGGACCTGAAGCGCTTCTCCGCCTCCATCGCGCTGATCGGGTACGCGAAGGCGCTCAGCGACGAGCAGATCACCGAGCTGGTCGAGGTGTACGCGGGCGCGTACCGGGAGCGGATCCACGCGCTGGCGACCGGCGCCAAGAGCGACGAGGTGCCGCCGTTCACCCTGGACAGCGCCGAGGGCCCGCTGCTCGGCGCGCTGCGCGCGGCCCGCTCGCTGACCCGCTTCGAGCTGCTGGACTCGATGACGGAGATCCGTGACTGGGAGCGCCGCTTCGCCTCCGGCGGCGGCTCCATCGAGCTGGACGCCGCCACCCGCTACAAGGTGCTCGCGGCCTTCGACGGCTATCTGGAGACGCTTCCGGAGTCGTCCCTGTCCCGCCCGGACTCCTACCGCGTGAAGGACGTCGTCGGCCGGCGCGGCATCGGCATCGGCTCGGCCGGTCTGCCGTCGTACAACATCCTCCTGGAGGGCTCCACGGACGCCCTGGAGAACGACGTCGTGATCTACATCAAGCAGGCCCAGACCCCGGCCGTCTCCCGGCACATCACGGACCCGGCGATCCGCGACTACTTCCAGCACGAGGGCCACCGCACGGTGATCTCCCAGCGCGCCCTGCAGGCGCACGCCGACCCGTGGCTGGGCTGGACCGAGCTGGACGGCTCCGGGCAGCTGGTGGCCGAGGTGTCGCCGTACGCGGTCGACCTGGACTGGAGCGACATCGACGACCCGGAGGAGATCGCGGCGGTCGTCGCGGACCTCGGCCGGGCCACGGCCTCGATGCACTCGGCGGCCGACGACACCTCCGGCGAGTCCCTGGTGCCGTTCTCCACCGAGCGGGCCATCGACGCGGCGATCGCGGCGGACCCCGACGACGGCGCGGGCTTCGATCAGCTCCTTGTGGACTTCGCGCACAGCTACGGCGCACGCGCGCGTGCCGACCACCAGATCTTCGTCGACCTGTTCCGCAACGGCCGCATTCCGGGGCTGTAACCTTCGCGGATTCACAGGGCTCTTTTAGGGGTCCCTTACATGAGTACGTGACAGACTCTCCACCGCTATGGACATATCCGGGACTCAGCTCAGAGCCGTGCGCGCGGCGCTGTTCACGGCCTTCGTCGTGACGCTCAGCACCGCGTCGCACGTGCTGCTGTCCCGGGCCCCGCTGCCGTTCACCACGGTGGCCGCGGTCGCCGCCGGGGTGTTCGTCACGGCGTACGCGCTGGCGGGCCGCGAACGCGGCTTCGGCCGGATCGCGGCCCTGCTGGTCCCGCTGGAACTGGCCGCCGACACGGTCTTCACCACCGGCCAGCACGCCTGCTACGGCCGGGCGGGCGGCCCCATCGCCGGCCCGCTGCGCGCGGTCGGCTTCGACGTGCTGTGCCACGGCGGCGCCGTCGGCACCCCGCTCGCCCAGATGACCGGCGGCTCCCGGGCCGCCGCGGCGCTCGCCCACGCCGACCCGACCGCGGCCTGGCTGCTGCTCGCCGCCCACGTCGGCGTCGGCCTGCTGGCCGCCGCCTGGCTGCGCCGCGGCGAGCGCGCCCTGACCCAGCTGCTGCGCGCGGTCGCCGCCACCACCTTCCGCCCGCTGCTCCTCGCGGTCGCCGCGGGCACGGTCCGGCTGGTTCCGGCACGACGACTGCCGCGTCCCGCGCCGCGTACGGCCGCCGCCCGCGACCTGGTCCTCGTGCACTCCCTGGGACGGCGTGGACCGCCGTGCTCCCGGGCGCTCGCCCTGCCTTTCGCCTGAGCGCCCCTCCCTCGCCAGCACACCCGTCGTTCGAGCACGACGAGTCCCCCACACGTATCCCGCGTACGACATGTGCGCGTCCCATATGGAGATCACCAACATGAGCAAGCGGAACAGCCAGTCCGCCAAGAACGCGGCCCGGGAGCGACTGCGCGTCGAGCGCGAGAAGCAGGCCAAACGCGCCAAGGTCAAGCGCCAGGTCATCGTGGCCTGCTCGGTCGTGGCCGTGCTGGCCGCGGCGGGCGGCATAGGTTACGCCGTCGTCCAGGCCAACAAGCCGGGCTACTGGGAGGACGAGAAGGACGCCAAGGTCGTCGCCCCGGCCAACACCACGGGCACCGACGGCACCACGGTCGTGATCGGCAAGTCCACCGCCAAGAAGACCCTCAAGGTCTACGAGGACCCGCGCTGCCCGATCTGCGCCCAGTTCGAGCAGACCGTCGGCTCGACGGTGAAGAAGGACATCGACGACGGCAAGTTCAAGATCCAGTACATCGGTGGCACGTTCATCGACGGCGACTCGCTGGGCAAGGGCAAGATCGGCACCAACGGCGAGGGCTCCAAGAACACGATGAGCGCCATGGGCGCCGCGCTGAACGTCAGCCCCGAGGCGTTCCTGGAGTACAAGACCGCCCTCTACTCGACGAAGTGGCACCCCGAGGAGACGGACGACAAGTTCAAGAACGACAGCTACCTCATCCAGGTCGCCAACACCGTCCCGGCGCTGAAGAACAACAAGACCTTCCAGGACGCCGTGAAGTCGGGCAAGTACGACGCCTGGGCGCTGGCCATGTCGAAGACCTTCGACACCAACAAGGACGGCGTGACGGGCACTCCGAGCTTCGTCATGAACGGCAAGATGCTCACGGCCGACTCCAGCGGCAACCCGCCGATGACGGTCGAGGCCTTCAACTCCGTGGTGGACGCGGCCCTCAAGGCCTGACGTCGAGCGGAATTTCCAGCTCCGCGTGAAGAGCAGGCGAACTTTTACTGGTTCGCCTGCTCTTGTTCATACTGGTCAGTAACCTCATCGGACGTGACCAGTCGAAACAGATCATCACAGGCCTCCGAGGGTGCCAATTCCCTCTCCCCGCGCCGCCGTACGGTCGTCAAGGCCGCGGCGGCGACGGCTGGCATTGCCGTCGTCGCCGCCCCGCTCGCCGCCGCGCTGCCGGCCCGGGCCGCCTCGGACGCCCCCGCCTTCCTGCACGGCATCGCCTCCGGCGACCCGCTGCCCGACGGCGTCCTGCTGTGGACCCGGGTGACGCCGAGCGCCGACGCGACCCCGGGCTCCGGTGTCGGCGCCGACACCGAGGTCAGCTGGACCGTCGCCACCGACAAGGCGCTGACCAACGTCGTCTCCCGCGGCTCCACCACCGCGACCGCCGCCTCCGACCACACCGTCAAGGCCGACATCCGCGGCCTGGCCCCGGCCACCGACTACTGGTTCCGCTTCTCGGCCGGCGGCACGGACTCCACGGTGGCGCGCACCCGCACCGCCCCGGCGGCCGACGCCGCCGTCTCCGGCCTGCGCTTCGGCGTGGTCTCCTGCGCCAACTGGGAGGCCGGTTACTTCGCCTCCTACCGTCACCTGGCCGCCCGGGGCGATCTGGACGCGTGGCTGCACCTCGGCGACTACATCTACGAGTACGGCACCGGCGAGTACGGCACCCGGGACACCGTGGTCCGCCAGCACGCGCCCACCCACGAGATCATCACCCTCGCCGACTACCGCACCCGGCACGGCAAGTACAAGACCGACACCGACCTGCAGGCCCTGCACGCCAAGGCGCCGGTCATCGCGATCTGGGACGACCACGAGTTCGCCAACGACTCCTGGTCCGGCGGTGCCGAGAACCACACCGAGGGTGCCGAAGGCACCTGGACGGCCCGTCAGGCCGCCGCCAAGCAGGCCTACTTCGAGTGGATGCCGGTCCGCCCGGCCCTCGCCGGCACCACCTACCGCCGGCTGCGCTTCGGCAAGCTCGCCGACCTCTCCCTGCTCGACCTGCGATCCTTCCGCTCGCAGCAGGTCTCCACGGGCAGCGGCTCGGTCGACGACCCGGACCGCACCATCACCGGCCGCGCCCAGCTCGACTGGCTGAAGGCCGGGCTGAAGGCCTCGGACACCACCTGGCGGCTGGTCGGCAACTCGGTGATGATCTCGCCGTTCGCCATCGGCTCGCTCTCCGCCGACCTGCTGGGGCCGCTCGCCAAGCTGCTCGGCCTGCCGCAGGACGGCCTCGCCCTCAACACCGACCAGTGGGACGGCTACACCGACGACCGCCGCGAGCTGCTGGCCCACCTGCGCTCCAACGCGATCGGCAACACGGTCTTCCTGACCGGCGACATCCACATGGCGTGGGCCAACGACGTGCCGGTGGACGCCGGCACCTACCCGCTCTCCGCCTCCGCGGCCACCGAGTTCGTGGTCACCTCGGTGACCTCCGACAACCTGGACGACCTCCTCAAGGTCTCCCCGGGTGTCGTCTCCACCGTCGCCGCGCCGGTCATCCAGCTGGCCAACCGCCATGTGCACTGGGTCGACACCGACCGGCACGGCTACGGCATCCTGGACATCACCGCCGCCCGGGCGCAGATGGACTACTACGTCCTCTCCGACAAGACGAAGGCCGACGCGACCTCGTCCTGGGAGCGTTCGTACCGCACCCGCAGTGGCACCCAGAAGGTCGAGCGCACCTACGACCCGGTGTAGCCGTCACCTACAGCGTGCCGAGGAAGCCGAGCGCCACCCGCCAGGTGGCCTCGGCGGCCTCCTCGTCGTAGTCCGGCAGCCCGGGGTCGGTGTAGAGGTGCCCGGCGCCCGCGTACCGGTAGATCTCCACGTCGGCACCGGCCCGGCCCATCTGCAGATACCAGGCGCTCAGCCAGTCGTCCGTCTCGAAGGCGTCCGGCTCGGCCACGTGCAGTTGGACCGGCAGCTCGTCCACCGCGGCGTTCGGCGCGATGTCCGAGGTGCCGTGCAGAAGCAGCAGCCCGCGCGCCCGCTCGTCGCCCAGCGCCAGCGTCTGCGCGATCGAGGCGCCCAGCGAGAACCCCGCGTACACCAGCCCGCGCGCCGAGTACGGCGCCGCCGCCAGCACCGCCCGCCTCAGCAGCTCGTCCTTGCCGATCGACTCGTTGAACTCCATGCCCTCCTCGACCGTGTCGAACGTGCGCCCCTCGAAGAGGTCCGGCGTCCATACCTCGTGCCCCGCGGCACGCAGCCGGTCCGCGGCCTCGCGCACCGCGGGCCTGAGGCCATAGGTCGAGTGAAAGAGAATGATGTTCATGCGCCCATGGTGCCAGCCGGCACCGACAGCACTTGTGACGCCCTCGACACCGGTCGGCATGTTCAGGACCCCGCCGATCTGGTTACGTTCCGACCCATGGACATGGAGAACGTACTCCGCCCGCTGATCGTGGTCGGCGGCGCCGTCGTCCTCACCCTGCTGATCGGATGGGCGACCGACCTGCTGCTGCGCAAGGCCGACGCGCGGCACAGCGAGACACCCCTGTGGGGCCTGCTGCGCCGGGCCCGCATCCCCTACCAGCTGGTGCTGTGCGCGGCCCTGCTCAGAGGCTCCTACGGCAAGGCCGAGCTGCTCCTGGGGCACCGGGTCGCCGTCGGCCAGATGCTGACCCTGGTACTGATCGGGTCGGCCGCCTGGCTGGTGGTGCGGATCGCGGCGGCCGTCGTCGACACCTCGTACACCCGCTACGCCCGCGGCCACACCGACGCGGCCCGGGTCCGCCGGGTGCGCACCCAGGTCTCGCTGATCATGCGCGTGGTGACGGCGATCGTCGGCGTGGTGGCCGTGGCGGCGATGCTGCTGACCTTCCCGGCGATGCGCGCGGCCGGCGCCTCACTGCTGGCCTCCGCCGGAATCCTCGGCATCGTCGCCGGTGTGGCCGCCCAGTCCACGCTGGCGAACATGTTCGCGGGTCTGCAGATCGCCTTCGGCGACATGGTGCGCCTCGGCGACACGGTCGTGGTCGACGGCGAGTGGGGCACGGTCGAAGAGATCACCCTGACCTTTCTGACGGTACGGACCTGGGACGAGCGCCGGATCACCATGCCGGTGTCGTACTTCACCTCCAAACCCTTCGAGAACTGGTCCCGGGGCACCTCGCAGATGACCGGGGTCGTCTACTGGCATCTCGACCACTCGGCGCCGATCGAGCCGATGCGTGAGAGGCTCCGGGACATCCTGCGCGAGTGCCCCGCCTGGGACGGGCGGGACTACAGCCTGGTCGTCACCGACGCCACGCCGAACACCATCCAGGTGCGGGCGCTGATGACCGCCAAGGACTCGGACGACGTCTGGACGGTCCGGGTGAACGTCCGCGAGCAGATGATCACCTGGCTGGCCGCCGAGCACCCCTACGCCCTGCCCCGGGTCAACACGGCCGACGCGGTCCGGCCGCCGGGCGGGATCATCCCCTCCCAGGACGGGGTGGCGACGGCCCGGCGTCTGCACGAGCCGCCCCGCACCGGCCGCGGCGGCTGACCGCTCCGCTCCCGTCAGTGGCCGCGCTCGGCGCCGCCGTTGACCTGGACGATCTGCGAGGTCACGTGCCCGGCGGCCGGGGACGCCAGCCAGTGCAGGGTCGCGGCGACGTCCCCCGGTATGCCGGCCCGCCCGGTCGAGGTCTCGGCGACGAGCCGCTCCCGCCGCGCCTCCTCGACCGGGCCGCCGAAGAACTCGGTGTCCTCCACGTACCCGGGCGCGACCACGTTCACGGTGACCCCGCGCGGCCCCAGCTGCCGGGCCAGATCATGGGCGTACGGATGCAGGGCCGCCTTGGCGGCGGCGTAGGAACCGGTCCCCGAGCCCCGGTACGCGGCGATGGAGCTGAGGAACAGCACCCGCCCGCCGGGGTCGGCGAGCCGGTCCTTCAGCGCCTCCGTGAGCAGGACGGCGGTCAGCGTGTTCTGCGCGAAGTTGCCCGTCCAGGTGCGGGCGACGGCGTCGAGCGGATCGCCGGCCTCCGCGTCGGGCGCGAACGCCGCGTTCCCTCCGGCGCTGTGGACGAGCACGTCCACGGTGCCGATCTCGTCGGCGACGTACCGCGCCACGCCCCGTACGTCGGCCGGCTCGGTCAGATCGGCGGCGTACCAGACCGCCCCCGGCACCTCGGCCTTCTCCAGCACCTCTCTGCGCCGCCCGAGCAGCAGCACCCGATCCCCGTCGGAGGCGAACACCCGCGCCGCGGCGAGCCCGATCCCTGTTCCTCCACCACTGATCACAATGTTCCGAGCCATGATCCGAGACTACGAGCGCACCGCCGACCGCGCCTTCGGATATCCACAACGGCCATACGTTTGTATGACCGCGTGTATGACCGCAAAGATGTGTGACCGCAAGGGACCACGCACGCCCGACCCGGGGGGGCTCGGGCGGGCAGGTGGTCAGCGCAGGCTGCGGACGTCCAGATGCCGCAGCACCCGGTCCACGATCTCCGGATCGGCCCCCGGCTCGCTCCGCGCCGCCAGCACCTCGTGCCGCGCCGCGCTCAGCATCTCCTGCTGGATCCGCCGCAACCGCTTCAACCGCCTCGCCCGCTTGTCGTGCCCTTCGCGCCGCTCGTCCTCCGCCACCTCGGGACTGATCCGGAACCCGATCTCGAAGGCCCGCCGCAGCATCTGCTCCGTCACGTCCTCCGGCAGGTCCTCGACCTGTTCGATCTCCTTCAGCCGCCGCCGTGCCGCCTTCGCCGCCCGTACCGCCAGCTCCTTCTCGAACTCCTTCTCCTGCTCGGTGTCGGCCCGCACCCCCAGCCGCTTCACCAGCCACGGCAGGGTCAGTCCCTGGAGCACCAGCGTCGCCATGATCACGCCGAACGCGATGAAGACGATCTCGTCCCGGTCCGGGAAGGCGGATCCGTCGTCGGTCTTCAGCGGAATGGCCAGGGCCAGCGCCACCGACGCCACCCCGCGCATCCCGGACCACCACATCACGACGGTCTCCCGCCAGCTGGTCGGGATCTCCTCGTCGTAGTCCCGCCGGGCGTGCAGCCGTTTGGTCAGCCAGGTCGCCGGCAGCAGCCACACCAGCCGGACCACGACGACCACGCCCACGATCGCGGCCGCCCAGCCGAGCAGCTCGCCCCAGCGGCCGGACGCCGTACGGATCGCGTTGTGCAGTTCCAGGCCGATCAGCCCGAACGCGACGCCGGTGACCAGCGTGTCGACGATGTCCCAGAAGGTGTATCCGGCGAGCCGGGTCATCACGTCGTCGGCGTCGGTGGCGTACTCGGCGATGAACAGGGCGGTGGTGAGCACGGCGAGCACCCCGGAGCCGTGCAGTTCCTCGGCGAGGACGTAGGAGACGTACGGGACGAGCAGGGTCAGGCCGATCTGGAGGGTCGCGTCGCCGAGCACGTCCATCAGCTTGTTCGCGCCCCAGCCGAGCACCAGCCCCACCGCGACCGCGACCACGGCGGAGAGCAGGAAGTCCAGCCCGGCCCGCCAGGGCGAGAACGTGCCGCTGATCACCGCGGCGATCGCCACGTGGTACAGCACGATGGCCGTGACGTCGTTGAAGAGGCCCTCGCCCTCCAGGATCGACACCAGCCGGCGCGGCAGCCCGAGCTGCCCGGCGACGGCGGTCGCGGCGACCGGGTCGGGCGGGGCGACCAGCGCGCCCAGCGCCACGGCGGCGGCGATCGGCAGCCCGGGCACGATCGCGCTGGCGACGACGGCCACGCACACCGTGGTGACGAACACCAGGGCCACCGCGAGCAGGAAGATCGGCCGCTTGTTGGCCGTGAACTGGCGCCAGGAGGTCCGCCGTACGGCGGCGTAGAGCAGCGGCGGCAGGAGGCCGGGCAGGATCAGCTCGGGCGGGATGTTCACGTTCGGCACGAAGTCGGCCACCGCGAGGACGATCCCGAACAGGGTCATCAGCACGGGCGCCGGCAGCCCCAGCCGGTCCCCCACCGGGACGCTCACCAGAGCCCCGAGCAGCAGCACGAACAACAGGGCCAACTGATCCACGGCCAGCGCTCCGGGAGTCGACGATCACACGGCGGGCCTCAAGCCTGCCATGCGGTCTTCCGGGGTGCGCCCCGCTACAGCGCGCGCCGCATCCCCCGGTGCGGGATGCCCGCCTCCTCGTACTGCGGGCCGTAGGGCTCGTAGCCCAGCCGCTCGTAGAAGCCCAGCGCGTGCGCCTGTGCGTGCAGGTCCACCGCGGTCAGGCCACGCGCGCGTGCGGCGTCCTCGATGGCTCGGACCAGGGCGATGCCGATACCGAGGCCACGGGCCTCCTCGGAGACCGCCAGCCGGCCCAGGGAGCCGAGGGACAGGTCGCCGTCGGTCTTCTCGGCGGCCGTCTCGCCGTAGAGCAGCCGGCCGGTGCCGAGCGGAACGCCGTCCTCGCGGATCGCGAGGACGTGCAGGGCCGTGGTGTCGTACTCGTCGTACTCCACGTCCTCGGGGACGCCCTGTTCGACGACGAAGACCTGCTTGCGTACGGCGAAGCACGCCTCCAGGTCGGCGGGGGCCTCGGCGACCCGCACCTCGTACGCGCGCGTGCTCATCCGTACGTCTCCTCGCGTACCTGGTCCAGCGCCTTGCTCAGGTCGGCCGGGTAGTCGCTCTCGAACTCGACCCAGTCACCGCTGCCGGGGTGCTCGAAGCCGAGCCGGACCGCGTGCAGCCACTGCCGGGTCAGGTGCAGCCGCTTGGCGAGCGTCGGGTCGGCGCCGTAGGTGAGGTCGCCGACGCAGGGGTGGCGGTGGGCGGCCATGTGGACGCGGATCTGGTGGGTGCGGCCGGTCTCCAGCTTCACGTCCAGCAGGGAGGCCGCGCGGAACGCCTCGATGAGGTCGTAGTGGGTCACGGAGGGCTTGCCGTCGGCGGTGACCGCCCACTTGTAGTCGTGCTGGGGGTGGCGGCCGATGGGGGCGTCAATGGTGCCGCTGGTCGGGTCCGGGTGGCCCTGCACGAGCGTGTGGTAGCGCTTGTCGACCGTGCGCTCCTTGAACTGGCGCTTGAGCGAGGTGTACGCGCGCTCCGACTTGGCCACCACCATCAGGCCGGAGGTGCCGACGTCCAGACGGTGCACGATGCCCTGGCGCTCGGCGGCGCCGGAGGTGGAGACGCGGAAGCCGGCGGCCGCCAGGCCGCCGATGACGGTCGTGCCGGTCCAGCCGGGGCTGGGGTGCGCGGCCACGCCGACCGGCTTGACGACGACGACCACGTCATCGTCGTCGTAGACGATCTCCATGCCCTCGACGGGCTCCGCGACGATCTGCACGGGCGCGGGCGCCCCCGGCATCTCGACCTCCAGCCAGGACCCACCGCTCACCCGCTCGGACTTGCCGACCACCGCGCCGTCGACCTGGACCTTGCCTGCCGCGGCCAGCTCGGCCGCCTTGGTGCGGGAGAAGCCGAACATGCGGGAGATGGCGGCGTCGACGCGCTCGCCCTCCAGGCCGTCGGGCACGGGCAGGGTTCGGATCTCGGGAACGGTGCTCACCCGTCGAGTATGCAGGACCGCACAGACAGCGCCGCACGCAAGCCCGTCCGGCCCGCGCTCCGGACCCGGCTCAGGCACCGCTCGCGGCCCCGGTCAGTCCTTGTGGACGGTGCCGTCCGGGTCCAGGCCGCGGAAGGAGAGCAGGACGATCAGGATGCCGCCACAGACGATCGCCGAGTCGGCCAGGTTGAACACCGCGAAGCCCTTGGGCGCGATGAAGTCGACGACCTGGCCCTCGAAGATCCCCGGCGAGCGGAAGATCCGGTCCGTGAGGTTGCCGAGCGCGCCGCCCAGCAGCAGTCCGAGCGCGACCGCCCAGGGGAAGCTGTAGAGCTTGCGGGCCAGGCGGAAGATCACGACGATCACGGCCGCCGCGATCACCGTGAAGATGATCGTGAAGGCGCCGCCGAACCCGAAGGCCGCGCCCGGGTTACGGATCGCGTGGAACTCCAGCCAGTCGCCGATGACCTCGATCGGCGCGTGGTGCTCCAGCTTCGCGACCACGATCGTCTTGCTGACCAGGTCGAGGGCGTACGCGAAGGCGGCCACCGCGAACAGCACGGCGATCCGGCGTCCGCGCCCGGGCCGCCGTTCGTCCCCGGTCCGCTGCTGCTCCGCGCCGGATACGCCGGGCGCCGCCGTCTCCTCACCACCGTCGTCCGGAGTGTCCGGCGTACCGATGATGCGCTCCGCCTCTGCCACGTGAGTCCCTCAACCTAGGTGCCTGCCTCGGGACGAGACTACGGCACGCCCCACGCGACCCCGATGCTCAGTAGCGGCGTTCCTGCTTCTGCTTGCACTCGACGCACAGGGTCGCCCTCGGGAAGGCCTGCATCCGGGCCTTGCCGATGGGGTTTCCGCAGTTCTCGCAGAGTCCGTAGGTGCCCGCGTCGAGCTTCTCCAGGGCCCGCTCGGTCTGTTCCAGCATCTCGCGCGCGTTGGCGGCCAGCGCCAGCTCGTGCTCCCGCGTGATGTTCTTGGTGCCGGTGTCGGCCTGGTCGTCACCGGCTCCGTCCCCGGAGTCCCGCATCAGGCCGGCCAGGGCGCTGCCCGAGGCGTCGAGCTCGGTGCGCAGCCGCAGCGCCTCGGCCATCAGCTCGGTGCGCGCCTCCTCGACCTCTTCCGGCGCCCACGGGTCCTCGCCGGGACGCACCGCCAGTTCGCCCGGAGCCGCCGTGGCGACCCGCGCCTTGGGGACGGCGGTCTCCGCCGCCGCAGTGGCCGTGCCAGGAGTCTTCTTCGCAACCACCGTCGTGGCTCCCGTCTGCTTCGCGGCCCGCGCCGCGCCCGCTTTCTTGGCCGTGCTCTTCTTGGCCGTGCTCTTCGCCGCCGCGGCCTTGGACGCGCTCTTCTCCGACTTCCCCGCGGCGCCCTTGCCAGCCGCGGTCGCCTTCTTCTCCGCCGCCTTCGTCTCGGCGGCCGAGTTCTCGGCCGTCTCCGTCTCGGCGGCTTCCTTCCCGTCCGCCCTCTTCCCGTCCGCCCTCTTCCCGTCCGCCCTCTTCCCGTCCGCCCTCTTGCCGTCCGCCTTCTTCACCGGCGTCTTCTGTGCGGCCGTTTTCCCGGCGGGCCCCTTCCCACCAGCCGTTTTATCCGCCACGGCCGTCGCCCCCGGGCGCGTGCCCCGCTTTCCGCCGCCCCCCTTGGTGTCACCGTCGGAGGCAGCCGCGCCCGTGGATCGGCCGGACGCCGACTGCTGTACGGCGGTCTTCTTCGCCACCATGGCCGCGGCCCCTTCACATATTGTGATCTTGCACGCGAATCGTGCTGGGACGATAAATCGACTTGAGTCCCGCGGCAACCGGGGCACGCCGCCCGATCCGCCTGCCCCGCACCCCCCACGCAGCAGGTATGCATCCGTTGTGCCCAGCTCCCCGCGCGGTAATCCGCCGCGCCGGACATCCCAGGATGCGAACACGCGTACCGCGCCATTCGGGTCATCTTGGCAGGTGGACGGCTTGGCGCCGCCCACGCCCGGAAAGCGGGTCGGCCGCTGTCCGCGCGGCGCCGTACACTGGGCGGAGCGAGAAGCGTGGATGGGGACGAGTAGCGGCGTACGCAGCCCAGAGCGACCCGGGGACGGTGGGAGCCCGGGGGCCGGCGCGACGTGAAGATCACCCCGGAGCCGCCGGAAGAAAGCCCCCGGGCGAGTAGAACCGGTTTCGCGACCCCAATGAGGGGGCTCACCGGCGCGTACGGCGCCCGGGGAGCCAAGGAGGGTGGTACCGCGGGAGCGCGCCGCACACGGCGTAGGCAGGACAAGGCTCTCGTCCCTCCGACGGAAGGCAGCAAGTCCGTTGGAGGAAGCTCGCAGATGACAGCGCCGACGTACCGCCAGGTGCCCGCACAGGTCGACCTGCCCGCCCTTGAGCACGCCGTGCTCGACTTCTGGCGCGAGCAGAAGATCTTCGCCAAGACCCTGGAGCAGTCCGAGGGCCGCCCCGAGTGGGTGTTCTACGAGGGCCCGCCCACCGCCAACGGCATGCCCGGCGCCCACCACATCGAGGCGCGCGTCTTCAAGGACGTCTTCCCCCGCTTCCGCACCATGCGCGGCTACCACGTGGCCCGCAAGGCCGGCTGGGACTGCCACGGCCTGCCCGTGGAGCTGGCGGTCGAGAAGGAGCTGGGCTTCAGCGGCAAGCCCGACATCGAGGCGTACGGCGTCGCCGAGTTCAACGCCAGGTGCCGTGAGTCCGTGCTCCGCCACACCGACGCGTTCTCCGAGCTGACGACCCGCATGGGGTACTGGGTCGACCTCGACGACGCGTACGTGACCATGGACCCCGAGTACATCGAGTCGGTCTGGTGGTCGCTCAAGGAGATCTTCAACAAGGGCCTGCTGGTCCAGGACCACCGCGTCGCCCCCTGGTGCCCGCGCTGCGGCACCGGCCTGTCCGACCACGAGCTGGCGCAGGGCTACGAGACGGTCGTCGACCCCTCCGTGTACGTCCGTTTCCCGCTCACCTCCGGTCCGCTCGCCGGCCAGGCCGCGCTCCTGGTGTGGACGACCACCCCCTGGACCCTGGTGTCCAACACGGCGGTCGCCGCGCACCCGGAGGTCACCTACGTCGTCGCCACCAACGGCGAGGAGCAGCTCGTCGTCGCCGAACCGCTGGTCGCCAAGGCGCTCGGCGAGGGCTGGGAGACCACGGGCCAGACCTTCACCGGCGTCGAGATGGAGCGCTGGACCTATCAACGTCCGTTCGAGCTGGTTGAGTTCCCGGAACCGGCGCATTACGTCGTGAACGCGGAATACGTCACGACCGAGGACGGTACGGGTCTGGTCCACCAGTCCCCCGCCTTCGGTGAGGAGGACCTCAAGGTCTGCCGCGCCTACGGCCTGCCGGTGGTGAACCCGGTGCGCCCGGACGGCGCCTTCGAGCAGGACGTCCCGCTGGTCGGCGGCGTCTTCTTCAAGAAGGCCGACGAACGCCTCACCGAGGACCTGTCGCAGCGCGGCCTCCTCTTCAAGCACCTGCCGTACGAGCACAGCTACCCGCACTGCTGGCGCTGCCACACCGCGCTGCTCTACTACGCGCAGCCGTCCTGGTACATCCGCACCACGGAGATCAAGGACCGGCTCCTCGAGGAGAACGAGAAGACGAACTGGTACCCGGAGACCGTCAAGCACGGCCGCTACGGGGACTGGCTTAACAACAACATCGACTGGGCGCTGTCCCGCAACCGCTACTGGGGCACCCCGCTGCCGATCTGGCGCTGTGAGGAGGACCACCTCACAGTCGTCGGCTCCCGCGCGGAGCTGACCGGGCTGACGGGCACCGACCAGTCGGGGCTCGACCCGCACCGCCCGTTCATCGACGAGGTCACCTTCGCCTGCCCGCAGTGCCAGAAGACGGCCACGCGCGTGCCGGAGGTCATCGACGCCTGGTACGACTCGGGTTCGATGCCGTTCGCGCAGTGGGGCTACCCGTACAAGAACAAGGAGCTGTTCGAGAGCCGCTACCCGGCCCAGTTCATCTCCGAGGCCATCGACCAGACGCGAGGGTGGTTCTACACCCTCATGGCGGTCGGCACGCTGGTCTTCGACAAGTCCTCGTACGAGAACGTGGTCTGCCTGGGCCACATCCTCGCCGAGGACGGCCGCAAGATGTCCAAGCACCTGGGCAACATCCTGCAGCCGATCCCGTTGATGGACCAGCACGGCGCGGACGCGGTGCGCTGGTTCATGGCGGCCGGCGGCTCCCCGTGGGCGGCCCGCCGGGTCGGCCACGGCACCATCCAGGAGGTCGTGCGGAAGACCCTCCTCACCTACTGGAACACGGTCGCCTTCCAGGCGCTGTACGCCCGTACGTCGAACTGGGCGCCGAGCGCGGCGGACCCGGCCCCTGCCGACCGCCCGCTGCTCGACCGGTGGCTGCTCTCCGAACTGCACGCGCTCACCGACCAGGTGACCCAGGCGCTGGAGGCGTACGACACCCAGCGCGCCGGCAAGCTGCTGTCCGCGTTCGTCGACGACCTCTCCAACTGGTACGTCCGCCGCTCGCGCCGCCGCTTCTGGCAGGGCGACAAGGCCGCGCTGCGCACCCTGCACGAGGTGGTGGAGACCGTCACCAAGCTGATGGCCCCGCTGACCCCGTTCATCACCGAGCGGGTCTGGCAGGACCTCGTCGTGCCGGTCGCCCCGGACGCCCCGGAGTCGGTGCACCTGGCGGCCTGGCCGGAGGCGGACCTGTCCGCGATCGACCCGGAGCTGTCCCGGCAGATGGTTCTGGTACGACGGCTCGTGGAGCTCGGCCGGGCCACGCGCGCGGAGTCGGGCGTCAAGACGCGGCAGCCGCTGTCCCGGGCGCTGGTCGCGGCCGTGGGCTTCGACGCGCTCGCCCCGGAGCTGCACACGCAGATCACCGACGAGCTGAACGTCTCGTCGCTGGCGTCGCTGTCCGAGGTGGGCGGCTCGCTGGTGGACACCACGGCCAAGGCCAACTTCCGGGCGCTGGGCAAGCGGTTCGGCAAGCGGGTGCAGGACGTGGCGAAGGCGGTCGCCGCGGCGGACGCGGCCGCGCTGTCGCTGGCGCTGCGCGAGGGCACGGCGTCGGTGGAGGTCGACGGCGAGACCGTGACGCTGGCACCGGACGAGGTGATCATCACGGAGACGCCGCGTGAGGGCTGGTCGGTGGCGTCGGACTCCGGTGCGACCGTCGCGCTCGACCTGGAGATCACCGAGGAGCTGCGCCAGGCGGGGCTCGCCCGGGACGCGATCCGGCTGATCCAGGAGGCGCGCAAGAACAGCGGGCTGGATGTGGCCGACCGGATCGCACTGCGGTGGGTGTCGACCGACCCGGCGGTGATCGCCGCGCTCGCGGAGCACGCGTCGCTGATCGCCGACGAGGTGCTGGCGACGGACTTCGCGCAGGGCGACGCCGACGGCGGCTACGGCGACCCGTTCGTGGACGAGGGGCTGTCTTTGACGTTCCGTCTGCGGAAGGCGTAGGCGCCCGCCCCTGTGAGGAAGGGCCCGGTCTCCACGGTGGGGATCGGGCCCTTCTCGTACGTACGGGCCGGAGCAGGTGCTGTGCGCCCACGCGGCGGAGCCGCGTATCGGTACAGCCCCGCGCCCCTTCTCCCCTCCGCACACCTGCGGTTCGGCACCCTGAGCGTGCGCGGTTTCTCGCGCCCTCGAGCAGGGATGCGCAACACGCATCAACAGGGCGGGGCCCCGGACATGTGTCCGGGGCCCCGCCCTGTGGTGCTCTGCCGATGCCTACAGCGTGCTACGCGCCCGCCGTCAGTTGTCGTCCTCGTCGATGAGGAAGCCGCGCATCGGGGACGGCGCCTGGCCCATCGGGGACGGGCCCTGCGGGCGTACCGGTGCCATCGGCTGGGTCATCGCCGGCGTCATCTGCTGCTGGCCGCCGTAGGACGGCGGAGCGGGGGACGGGCCGCCGCCCATGGGCTGGTTGCCGCCGTAGGACGGGGCGCTCGCGCCGGCCGGGGCCATGGAAGGCGCCGGGGACGGCGGCAGAGAAGCCGTGGCCGGAGTGCGCGGCGGCGCCAGGGAGTCGTCGGCCTGGGTCTCCAGCTGGCGCAGCTGCGACTCCAGGTACGACTTCAGACGCGTGCGGTACTCGCGCTCGAAGCCGCGCAGGTCCTCGACCTTGCGCTCCAGCGTGGCGCGCGCGGACTCCAGGGAGCCCATGGCGACGCGGTGCTTCTCCTGCGCGTCCCGCTCCAGCGCGTCCGCCTTGGCTCGGGCGTCACGCTCCAGACCCTCGGCGCGGCTGCGGGCCTCGCCGACGATCTTGTTGGCCTCGGAGCGGGCCTCGGCGATCGCCTGGTCGGCGGTCTGCTGGGCGAGCGAGAGGACTCGGGCGGCACTGTCGCCACCGGGGCCCTGACCGTGGCCGCCCATCGGACCGCCCATGGGGCCGCCCATCGGGCCACCCATCTGCTGCTGCATGGGGGGCTGGCCGCCCATCGGGCCCTGGCCCATGCCCTGGCCCATCGGACCGCCCTGGCCCATGGGACCACCCTGGCCCATCGGACCCTGACCCATCGGGCCGCCCTGGCCCATGGGGCCCTGACCCATCGGACCGCCCTGGCCCATCGGACCAGGACCCTGCGGACCGCCCTGGCCACTGGGACCGGCCGGCAGCTGCGGGGCGCCGCTCGGCAGCTGCGGGGGACCGCCCATGGGGCCACCCATCTGCTGCTGCGGCGGGCCCGATATGCCGGCGGGCACCGGAGCGCCGGGACCTCGCATGCCCTGCTGAGGCATGCCACCTTGCTGCGGCATACCACCCTGCTGAGGCATGCCGCCCTGAGGCATACCGCCCTGCTGAGGCATGCCGCCCTGAGGCATACCGCCCTGCTGGTCCTGCGGCTCCGGAGGCTTGCGCATGTTCTGCTGGTTCTGCGCGGCCGCGCGCGTGGCCGCGGCCAGCTTGGCGCGCAGGTCCTCGTTCTCGCGCAGCAGGCGCGTCAGTTCGGCTTCGACCTCATCGAGGAAGGCATCGACCTCGTCCTCGTCATAGCCTTCTCGGAGGCGGACGGTCGTGAACTGCTTGTTCCGCACGTCCTCGGGGGTCAACGGCATCTCTTCACCTCAACGTAGTCGTCGGCATCGGCAAGACGGTAGGTCACATCGCTCATCACAGCCGACCAACGATCGCGATCAGGATGTAGACGATGATCATCAGTACGAAGAAGGACAGGTCGAGCGCCACGCCCCCGAGACGCAGCGGCGGGATGACCCGCCGCAGAAGCTTGAGCGGTGGATCGGTGACAGTGTAGGTGGCCTCAAGTACGACCACCATCGCCTTGCCGGGTTGCCATGAGCGGGCGAACTGGAACACGTAGTCCATGACCAACCGGAAAATGAGCACGATGAGGAAACACATCAGCGCGATGCGAATCACGTCCAGGAACACGCTCATGATCCGTGCTTCCCTCTCCCCTGTTCCGTGCCTTGTACCGGTGTTGCGTCTCAGCTCTGGTTGAAGAACCCGCCCTCTGCGATGCGGGCCTTGTCCTCCGCCGTGACATCGACGTTAGCAGGCGACAACAGGAACACCTTCTGCGTCACCCGCTCGATGCTGCCGTGAAGACCAAACACCAAACCGGCCGCAAAGTC
Source organism: Streptomyces sp. NPDC048417 (assembly GCF_040651615.1). Taxonomy (NCBI): domain Bacteria; kingdom Bacillati; phylum Actinomycetota; class Actinomycetes; order Kitasatosporales; family Streptomycetaceae; genus Streptomyces; species Streptomyces sp. NPDC048417. Next base: position 122,916 of record NZ_JBEZKI010000013.1, read on the forward strand.
GACAAGTCGCTTCGCGTCTGTGTCATCCATCTCAGTCAGATTCATGATCACCGGGGTGCCCTCACGGAAGTGTTCCCCGATGGTACGGGCCTCGTTGTAGGTCCGGGGGTGAAGCGTGGTGATCCGGTAAGGCTCTCGTTCCGACACGACCTTGGGCATGATCACCGGTGCGTTCTTCTCCAGGCTTGCGCGTTCTTGTGTGATGGACGCCACGGGGGCGATACGTGCCGGGCGTCCCGATTCTGCGGATAGCGAAGCGGAATGCGACACCGGTTCACGCGGTGCCGACGGCTGTACCACTCGTACCGAATCGTCCCTTTGGGACTGGTGTGCGCTGTGGGACTGGTGCGACGGCTCATGCCGTCGGTGGTCCCGTTCGGGCTCCGGGTCCAGTTCGGGCTCGAAGTCGTCGTCGGGGTCGAATCCGCGGCCGTCGTACCCATCGTCCTCCACGAGGCCGAGGTAGACCGCCATCTTGCGCATCGCGCCGGCCATGCTCTGAGTCCTCCGCTCTGTGGTGGATCGGTGACGACTGCCAAGTCCCGCGATCCACGTGGCCGTTGTGCCCGTATTGGGCCGCATTGACCATATTTTCTGCTGTGGTCCGACTTCTTGGCGACGTTACCCGAGCCTGGGTCGGACGCCGAGTACCGCAGTGCCGACGCGCACATGTGTCGCCCCGGCGGCCACGGCTTCCTCAAGGTCCGCACTCATCCCTGCCGAGACCATGTTCGCAGCCGGATGGGCTCGGCGCAGGTCGGTCGACAAATCCATCAACCGCTCGAACGCCGCCTGTTGGCGCCCCGCGTACTCCCCGGTGAGCGGCGCGACGGTCATCAGTCCGCCGAGCCGCAGCCCCGGCGACCCGGCGACGAGGTCGGCCAACTCTTCGATTCCGCCCGGTGCCACGCCACCGCGCTCACCCCTTCCGCTCGCACCCGCGTCGAGCGCGACCTGGAGCAGACACCCCACCTCGCGCCCGGCCCGCACCGCCTCCCTGGACAGTGCCTCGACGAGCTTGGAACGATCGACGGACTGCACGAGATCCGCGTAACCCACCACGGATCGCACTTTGTTGGTCTGCAATTGACCAACAAAGTGCCAAGTCAGGGGCAGATCGGCACATTCAGCGGCTTTGGGAGCGGCGTCCTGGTCCCGGTTCTCGGCGACATGGCGCACGCCGAGTCCCGACAGGATCCGCACATCGCTCGCCGGGTAGGTCTTGGTGACCACGATCAGGGTCACCTCCTCCCGCTTGCGCCCGGCCGCCGCGCAGGCGGCGGCGATGCGCTCCTCCACTTTCGCCAGATTTCCGGCGAGTTCGGTTTTACGGTCCGTCATGCCCCATCAGTCCAGCCACACATAGCCCGCGAGCCGCCCGGTGGTGCGGTCGCGACGGTACGAGAAGTGATCGCCCGACTCCAGCGTGCACACCGGCGACTGCGCCCGGTCGAGCACCCCGGCGCGTGCGAGCTGCGCGTGCACACCGGCGCTCACGTCGACCGCCGGAGTGCCCCAGCTGGTCTCGGCGTGCGCCGTCGGCTCGACCGCGGCCACCTCGGCGCGCATCGCCTCCGGCACCTCGTAGCACCGTCCGCAGACGGCGGGTCCGGTGCGGGCGACGATCCGGGCCGGGTCGGCGCCGAGCGACTCCATGGCGTCGATCGCGGCCGGCACGATCCCCTTCACCATGCCCGGCCGTCCGGCATGGGCGGCGGCGGCCACTCCGGCCACCGGGTCGGCCAGCAGGACGGGCACGCAGTCGGCGGTCAGTACGGCGAGGGCGAGCCCTCGGGTCGCGGTCACCAGTCCGTCGACCGGCGGAGTCTGCCGGGCGGTCCAGGGCCCTTCGACCTCAGCGACGAGATTGCCGTGCACCTGGTTCATCCAGACCACCCGGCCGGGGTCCAGACCGAGCGACTTGGCGGCGAGCTCCCGGTTGGTCCGTACCACCTCGGGGTCGTCGCCGACCGCCCCGCCCAGGTTGAGCTGCTCGTACGGAGCGGCGCTCACCCCGCCCCACCTGTCGGTGAAGGCGAAGTGCGCGCCGCTCACGGTTTCGCGCTGTCCTATCACGGCTCAAGGATCACTTGAGAAAGTCCGGTACGTCCAGTTCCTCGGCCGCGCTGTCCGTGTAGGAACGCGACGGCGGGACCGGCGGGGCGACCGGGATGTCGGCCACCGGCTCGGGCGCCGGCTCCGGCTCCTCCTTGGGGGTCACGCTGCCGAGCGAGCCGAAGGACGGGCGGGACTCGGGCTGCCGGGCCGGAGCGGGCTCCTCGCGGCGGGCCGAGGCCGAGGACGAGCCGAGCACGTTGTCCCGGCGGGCCGGGGGCTGGCCCCCGTCGAAGCCGGCCGCGATGACCGTGACGCGGACCTCGTCGCCGAGGGCGTCGTCGATGACCGCGCCGAAGATGATGTTGGCCTCGGGGTGGGCGGCCTCGCTGACCAGCTGGGCGGCCTCGTTGATCTCGAACAGGCCGAGGTCGGAGCCACCGGAGATGGAGAGCAGGACGCCCCTGGCGCCGTCGATGGAGGCCTCCAGGAGCGGCGAGGAGATCGCCATCTCGGCGGCGGCCACCGCGCGGTCGTCGCCGCGTGCCGAGCCGATGCCCATGAGGGCCGAACCGGCCTCGGACATGACGGACTTGACGTCGGCGAAGTCGAGGTTGATCAGGCCGGGCGTGGTGATGAGGTCGGTGATGCCCTGGACACCGGAGAGCAGGACCTGGTCGGCCGACTTGAACGCGTCGAGGACCGAGACCTGGCGGTCCGAGATGGAGAGCAGCCGGTCGTTGGGGATGACGATGAGGGTGTCGACCTCTTCGCGGAGTTCCGCGATGCCGTCCTCGGCCTGGTTGGCGCGGCGCCGGCCCTCGAAGGTGAAGGGGCGGGTGACCACGCCGATGGTGAGGGCGCCCAGCGTGCGGGCGATGTTGGCCACGACGGGGGCGCCGCCGGTGCCGGTGCCGCCGCCTTCGCCGGCCGTCACGAAGACCATGTCGGCCCCCTTGAGGACCTCCTCGATCTCCTCGCGGTGGTCCTCGGCTGCCTTGCGGCCGACGGCCGGGTTGGCGCCGGCGCCGAGTCCACGGGTGAGTTCACGGCCGACGTCGAGCTTGACGTCGGCGTCGCTCATCAACAGCGCCTGTGCGTCGGTGTTGATGGCGATGAACTCGACGCCCTTGAGACCGACCTCGATCATCCGGTTGATGGCATTGACACCACCGCCGCCGACACCGATGACCTTGATGACTGCGAGGTAGTTCTGCGGTGCTGCCACGTCGAAGGCCTCTCGCCTCGAATTACGTTGCCGCCGCCATGCGATGCCCGCGTGGGACGGCAGATGCCGATTGGGACGGTCCGTAGCGCCGACCCGAACCCTAACCCTGAAGTTTAGGGTTACCAGTGTGTCTGTTCCCTGGAGTCTTCTGAACAGGACACTAAGTCGACAAGTGGCGCGCGTTCAACGAACACGCCGAACCTCCCGTTTTTCTTTTCACCCTATGTGATCAGCCGTAGCAGTGCCCAACCAGGGTGTTGGCCTGCGCAGATGTGCGTCAACTCGCCGATGACGCAGGGGCGGTGGGAACACTCACGTCGAAGTGCCGGGCGCGGGAAGCGGCTTTCATGAGAGCGGTGAGCGTGCGTGCCTTGGCGGCGCCGTTCTCGGCGCTGCCCCACTCGACGGTGCGACCGCTGCCCAACTCCAGCGTGATGTCGTCATAGGAACGGACCTTGACGGTTCGGGTGTCCCGGCGGATGGCGGCCGGAATGTCACCCGCGACATCCACGGCTTCCCGCACGAGCCGGTCGGTGCCGAAACGGCGCAGGCTCGCGGTGGCCGAACCCGACCGGGACAGACTCAATTCCAGCGCCGGAGCGCCTTTCGGCGCCTGCGAAACCGTCGCGAAACGGACGCCTTCCTTGTCCACTTCGGTGAACTTTCCGCCCTTTTCGATGAGCAGAACCGGAGTGCGCTCGGTCACTTTCAGCCCGATTCCATGGGGCCAGGAACGGACGACGTCAATCTCGTCAATTCGGGGCAGTTTCCGGCGCAGTCGGGCCTCGATGCCGTCGGTGTCGACGGAAATCAGCGGCGCGCCGACGGGGACGTCGGCCGCCTCCCGCACCTGCTCCGGCGTCAGAACGGCCGCACCGGAGACGGAGACATGCCGGACGCGCAGCCACGGCGAGCCGTACAGCAGCCAGACGGAGCCGGATCCCAGCAGCACAACTCCCAGAACCAGAATGACGATCGTACGAAAGCGGCGATTCCTCCATCGCCGGGCGGACGGCGGGCCGGACGACTCCTGCTGGCGTTCACCGCTCTCGGCGGTGGTCGGTCCGGCCACGCTGCTCACTTGCCTTTCGTCATACGGCCTATCGGCTTGAGGCGATCGCCTCGTACACCATCCCGACGAGCAGGTCGTCGGCGTCCCGGCGGCCGAACTCGCTTGCCGCGCGGGACATCTCGTAGAGCCGGTGCGGGTCGGCGAGCACGGGCAGGACGTTCTGCTGCACCCACTCCGGGGTGAGTTCCGCGTCGTCGACCAGCAGACCGCCGCCGGCCTTGACCACCGGCTGGGCATTCAGCCGCTGTTCGCCGTTGCCGATGGGCAGCGGGACATAGGCGGCCGGGAGCCCGACGGCGGAGAGTTCGGCGACGGTCATCGCGCCCGCGCGGCAGAGCATCATGTCGGCCGCGGCGTACGCGAGGTCCATCCGGTCCAGGTAACTTACCGGGATGTACGGGGGCATCCCCGGCATCTGGTGCACCTGCGGCAGTTCGTTCTTCGGGCCGACCGCGTGCAGGATCTGGATGCCGGCCTGCTGGAGCCAGGGGGCGACCTGCTGGATGACCTCGTTGAGGCGGCGGGCGCCCTGGGAGCCGCCGGAGACCAGCAGCGTGGGCAGGTTGGGGTCGAGGCCGAAGCGGTGCCGGGCCTCGGGGCGGGCGGCGGCGCGGTCCAGGACGGAGATGGAGCGGCGCAGCGGGATGCCGATGTATCGGGCGTCGCGCAGCTTGCTGTCCGGGGTGGAGACCGCGACCCGGGCGGCGTACCGGGAGCCGATCTTGTTGGCGAGGCCGGGGCGGGCGTTGGCCTCGTGGATCACGATCGGCACGCCGAGGCGCTTGGCGGCGAGGTAGCCGGGCAGGGCGACATAGCCGCCGAAGCCGACGACGCAGTCCGCCTTGGTGCGCTCCAGGATCTGCTCGGCCGCCTTGATGGTGCCGCGCAGCCGGCCCGGGACGGTGATCAGTTCAGGGGTGGGCTTGCGGGGCAGCGGCACCGCCGGGATCAGCGCCAGCTCGTAGCCGCGCTCGGGTACCAGCTTGGTCTCCAGGCCGCGCTCCGTGCCCAGGGCCGTGATCCCCACGGTGGGGTCCTGCCTGCGCAGGGCGTCCGCGAGGGCAAGCGCGGGCTCGATGTGGCCGGCGGTCCCCCCACCAGCGAGTACGACATGCACCGAAATTCACCGCTCTCCGGACGAGCGCGCCACCGGGGCGCGCCGTCGCATCGTGTTCCATCTCCGAGGGCCCCGAGGACTCCCAGCCCCCCGCTTTCTACCAAAGCGAGGTTGCCGCGCCGCAAGCGCCGCCCGCGCAGCGGGCTCGTCGCGCGCGAAGGCGATCAGCAACCCGATGGCGAACATGGTCGGCAGCAGGGCGGAGCCTCCGTAGGAGAACAGCGGGAGGGGGACACCGGCGATCGGCAGCAGACCGAGCACCGCACCGATGTTGATCACCGCCTGGGCGGTGATCCAGGTGGTCACGCCTCCCGCGGCGTACCTCACGAAGGGGTCCTCCGTGCGTCCGGCCACGCGGATACCCGCATAGCCTAGAGCCGCGAAGAGGGCCAGTACCGACAGCGTCCCCGCCAGGCCCAGTTCCTCACCGGTGACGGCGAAGATGAAGTCGGTGTGGGCTTCGGGCAGTTGGCCCCATTTTTCCACACTCGCACCGAGTCCGGAACCAAAGAGTCCGCCGGAGGCCAGGGCATAGATGCCATGAACCGCCTGCCAGCAGTCGGCGACGCCGGTCTTGGGCTCGGTGGCGCCGATGCAGGCGAGCCGGGCCATCCGGTTGGGGCTGGTCTTGATGAGGATCACACCGAGCAGGCCGGCGATCGACAGCACCCCGGCGAACAGCCGGGTCGGCGCCCCCGCCAGCCACAGCAGGCCGAACAGGATCGCGGTCAGGATGATCGCCGTACCCATGTCGCCGCCGAGCATGATCAGGCCGAGCAGCAGGAAGCTCGCCGGGACCAGCGGCACCAGCATGTGCTTCCACTGGGTCAGCAGCCGCTTGTCCTGTTTGCGCGCCATCAGGTCGGCGCCCCACAGCACCAGGGCGAGCTTGCCGAACTCGCTGGGCTGGATCTGGAAGGAGCCGCCGAGGGAGATCCAGTTCTGGTTGCCGTTGACCGACATCCCTATCCCGGGGATCTGCACCAGAACCATCAGGAAGACGGCACCGGCGAGGATCGGGTAGGCGAGCGCCCGGTGCAGTTTCACCGGCATGCGGGACGCCACGAACAGCAGCACCCCGCCGATGCAGGCGGCCAGGAACTGTTTGCGGAAGAAGAACGAACCCGGCAGCGACATCTGCAGCGCGGTGATCTGGGAGGCCGAGTAGACCATCACCAGGCCCAGCACAATGATCAGCAGACTGCCGCCGAGGATCAGGTAGTACGCGGTCAGCGGCCGGTCCCAGGCCCGGTGGAGGCGCGTATGGAGCCGCCGCAGCGGATTGTCGCGCGGCGTACGGGCGGCGGCGGGCCTGCGGACTGCTCGCTGTACGGGCGGTCGGCCGGTGCGGCTACCTGGCATCAACGCCTCCGCTGAACGTCGACCGTCCCACGCGTCCCTCCCAAGGTCGCCCGGCAGGCGGCCGGGTCAGGCGCCGAGTTCGCGAACAGCCTGAGCGAACGCGTCACCGCGCTTGTTGTAGTTGGCGAACATGTCCATGGAGGCACAGGCGGGGGCAAGGAGCACCGTGTCGCCTTCGACCGCCAGTCGCCGCGCCTCCTGGACCGCCGCGAGCATCGCCCCAGTGTCGGTCCGGTCGAGGTCGACGACGGGTACTTCCGGCGCGTGTCGCGCCAGGGCGTCCCGGATGAGGGCGCGATCGGCGCCGATCAGCACCACGCCGCGAAGTCGCTTTGCCGACTTGGCGACCAGTTCGTCGAAGGCCGCCCCCTTCGCCAGACCGCCCGCAATCCATACGATCGACTCATATGACGCCAACGAGGCTTCCGCCGCGTGCGTGTTGGTCGCCTTGGAGTCGTCGATGTACGCGACCCCGCCCACGTCGGCCACGTGCGCGATGCGGTGCGCGTCCGGGGTGAAGTTCCGCAGCCCGTCCCGTACGGCCGTGGCGGGCACCCCGAAGGCGCGCGCGAGGGCCGCCGCGGCAAGGGCGTTGGCGATGTTGTGCGGGGCGGGCGGGTTGACGTCGGAGACCTCGGCCAGCTCCTGGGCGTTCTGCCGGCGGTTCTCGACGAAGGCGCGGTCGACGAGGATGCCGTCCACAACGCCGAGTTGGGACGGCCCCGGGGTGCCGAGGGTGAAGCCGATGGCCCGGCAGCCCTCCTCGACGTCGGCCTGCCGCACCAGCTCCTCGGTGAGCTTGTCGGCGACGTTGTAGACGCAGGCGACCCGGTTGCCCTCGTAGATACGCCCCTTGTCGGCGGCGTAGGCCTCCATGGAGCCGTGCCAGTCGAGGTGGTCGGGGGCGAGGTTGAGCACGACTGCGGAGTGGGCGCGCAGGGAGGGCGCCCAGTGCAGCTGATAGCTCGACAGCTCCACCGCGAGGACGTCGTACTCCTCGTCGCCGAGGACCGTGTCGAGCAGCGAGACGCCGATATTGCCGACGGCGGCCGTACGCAGGCCCGCGGCCTTCAGGATCGACGCCAGCATCTGGACGGTGGTGGTCTTGCCGTTGGTGCCGGTGACGGCGAGCCAGGGAGCAGCGTCGGGGCCGCGCAGCCGCCAGGCGAGTTCGACGTCACCCCAGATCTCGATGCCGGCCGCGCGGGCCGCCGTGAACAGCGGCTTGTCCGGCTTCCAGCCGGGCGCGGTGACGATCAGCTCGGTGCCCTCCGGCAGGGTTGCGCCGTCACCGAGGCGCACGGTGATGCCGAGCGCCTCCAGCTCCGCGGCCTGGGCACGCGCGCGTTCGTCGTCGCCGTCGTTGACGACCGTGACGATCGCCCCGCGCGCGTGCAGCACCTTCGCGGCCGGGACACCGGAGACGCCGAGCCCGGCGACGGTGACGTGCCTGCCCTGCCAGTCGGTCACTTTTGCGCTGCCCATCCTGCGTAGAAGAGCCCGAGTCCGACAATCACACAGATGCCTTGGATGATCCAGAAGCGGACCACCACCAGGACTTCGGACCAGCCCTTGAGTTCGAAGTGGTGCTGGAGTGGCGCCATCCGGAAGACGCGCCTGCCGGTGAGCCGGAAGGAGCCGACCTGGATGACGACCGACATGGTGATCAGGACGAACAGACCGCCCATGATGGCGACGAGGAGTTCGGTGCGGGACAGGATCGCGAGGCCCGTGAGGACACCGCCGAGCGCGAGCGAACCGGTGTCGCCCATGAAGATCTTGGCCGGCGAGGTGTTCCACCACAGGAAGCCGAGGCAGGAACCCATCAGCGCGGAGGCGATGACCGCGAGGTCCAGCGGATCGCGGACCGTGTAGCAGGCGTTGGGGTTGGTCAGGGTCATCGCGTTGGCGCAGGACTCCTGGAACTGCCAGACGCCGATGAACGTGTAGGCGCCGAAGACGAGCACGGAGGCGCCGGTGGCGAGACCGTCCAGACCGTCCGTCAGGTTCACGCCGTTGGACATCGCGAGGATCATGAACAGCGCCCAGACCACGAACAGCACCGGGCCGATGGTCCAGCCGAAGTCCGTGATGAAGGACAGCTTGGTGGACGCCGGAGTGTTGCCGATGGCATCCGGGAACTGCAGCGACAGCACCGCGAAGGAGATGCCGACGATCAGCTGGCCGGCCATCTTCGCCTTGGCCCGCAGACCCAGCGAACGCCGCTTGACGATCTTGATGTAGTCGTCCAGGAAGCCGACCAGGCCCATGCCGCACATCAGGCCGAGCACCAGCAGGCCCGAGTAGGTCGGGGCGTAGCCGGTGATCACCTTGGACAGGAAGTAGGCGGCGACCGTCGACAGGATGAAGGCGATACCGCCCATCGTCGGCGTACCGCGCTTGCTGGCGTGCTCGCGCGGGCCGTCGTCACGGATGTACTGGCCGTAGCCCTTGCGGGCGAGGAGCTTGATCAGCAGCGGGGTGCCGATCAGGGTCAGGAAGAGACCGATGACGCCCGAGAAGAGGATCTGCTTCATCATCGGGCATCAACACCCTCGGCACCGCTCTGGAGGAGCGCCTGGGCAACGCTCTCCAGGCCCACCGACCGTGACGCCTTCACGAGGACGACGTCCCCCGGGCGCAACTCGCTGCGCAACAGGTCGACCGCCGCCTGTGCGTCGGACACGTGCACCGACTCCTCACCCCACGAACCCTCGTTATATGCGCCCAGTTGCAGCCAGGAGGCTTCTAGTCCCCCGACCGCGACGAGCTTGCCGACATTGAGCCGGACGGCGAGCCGTCCGACCGCGTCGTGCTCGGCGAGCGCCTCGTCCCCGAGCTCGGCCATCTTGCCGAGCACCGCCCACGTGCGGCGCCCCTTGCCCATGGCCGCGAGCGCGCGCAACGCGGCTCGCATGGACTCGGGGTTGGCGTTGTAGGCGTCGTTGACGATGGTCACGCCGTCCGGGCGCTCGGTGACCTCCATACGCCAGCGGGAGAGGGAGCCAGCCTCGGAGAGCGCGGTGGCGATCTCTTCCGCGGACATGCCCAGCTCATGGGCGACGGCGGCCGCGGCGAGCGCGTTCGACACGTGGTGCTCACCGTACAGGCGCATGGTCACATCGCTTGCACCGGAGGGTGTGTGAAGGCTGAACGCGGGCTGTCCCGTGTCCGTGAGTCGTACGTTCTCGGCGCGTACGTCCGCTTCGGCCGACTCTCCGAAAAGGACCACCTTCGCCTTGGTACGGGAGGCCATGGCCCGCACCAGGGGGTCGTCCGCGTTGAGGATCGCGACGCCGCCGTCCTCGGCCGGGGGCAGGGCCTCCACCAACTCGCCCTTCGCCTGGGCGATCTGCTCACGGCCGCCGAACTCGCCGATGTGGGCGGTGCCGACGTTGAGGACCAGGCCGATCCTCGGGGGCGTCAGATCCGTCAGGTAGCGGATGTGGCCGATGCCGCGGGCGCCCATCTCCAGCACGAGGAACTTCGTCTCCTCGGTGGCGGACAGGGCGGTCAGCGGCAGGCCGATCTCGTTGTTGAGCGAGCCGGGCGTGAACACGGTCGGCGCCTTGGTGCGCAGCACCTGGGCGATGAGGTCCTTGGTGCTGGTCTTGCCGGCCGAGCCGGTGAGGGCCACGAGGGTCGCGCCGAGCCGTCGTACGACATGGCGGGCGAGGGCGCCGAGGGCGGTCTGGACGTCGTCCACGACGATCGCGGGCACGCCGACGGGGCGGGACGCCAGAACGGCGACCGCGCCCTGTCCGACGACCTGGGCCGCGAAGTCGTGGCCGTCCACGCGCTCGCCCACGAAGGCGGCGAACAGGCTGCCGGGTCCCGCCTCGCGGGAGTCCCGGACGACCTCTGAGGTGACCTGGACGGACGGATCCGGTATGTCATGCGTCTGCCCGCCGACGACTGCTGCGATCTCGGCGAGGGAGAGGGCGATCACAAGTTCATCCCTGGGTCTTCTGGATAGCTTCGCGAAGCACCTGGCGGTCGTCGAAGGGACGAACCACGCCGGCGATGTCCTGGCCCTGCTCATGGCCCTTGCCGGCGACCAGCACGGTGTCGCCGGGGTGGGCGCGGGCGACGGCCGCGGCGATCGCGGCGGCCCGCTCCTCGAAGAGGAGCACCTCGCCGCGCTCGTGGGCGGGCACCGTGGCGGCGCCTTCGAGCATGGTCGCGAGGATGGCGAGCGGGTCCTCGGAACGGGGGTTGTCGGAGGTCAGCAGGGCCGTGTCGGCGAGCCGGGCCGCGGCGGCGCCCATCGGGCCCCGCTTGCTCCTGTCGCGGTCGCCGCCGCAGCCGAGGACGATGTGCAGCCGGCCCTTGGTGACCTTGCGCAGGGCCTTGAGGACCGATTCGACGGCGTCCGTCTTGTGGGCGTAGTCGACGACCGCGAGGTAGGGCTGTCCGGCGTCCACGCGCTCCAGACGGCCCGGGACGCCCGGAACGGCGGCGATGCCGTCGGCGGCGGCCTGCGGGTCGAGGCCCGCGGCGGCCAGGGCGACGACCGCGGCGAGGGTGTTGGCCACGTTGAAGGGGCCCGGCAGCGGCGACTTGGCGGCGACCCGGACGTCCCCGGGCCCGACGACGGTGAACGTCGAGTCCATCGGGCCGATATGGACGTCCGCGGCCCGCCAGTCGGCGTCGGGGTGGCCCTCGGCGGAGTAGGTGACGACCGGGACGCCGGCCTCGCGGGCGAGTCTGCGTCCGTACTCGTCGTCGACGTTGACGACCCCCCGTTTGCTGCGTTCCGGGGTGAAGAGCTGCGCCTTGGCCCGGTAGTAGTCCTCCATGTCGGAGTGGAACTCCATGTGTTCCGGGCTGAGGTTGGTGAAGACGGCGATGTCGAAGACGCAGCCGTCGACCCGGCCGAGGACCAGGGCGTGGCTGGAGACCTCCATGGCGACGGCCTCGACGCCGCGCTCGCGCATGACGGCGAACAGGGCCTGGAGGTCGGTGGCCTCGGGGGTGGTGCGCTCGGACTTGATGCGCTCGTCGCCGATGCGCATCTCTACGGTGCCGATGAGTCCCGTGCTGCGCGTGCTCTTCAGACCGCCCTCGACCAGGTAGGCCGTGGTGGTCTTGCCGGAGGTGCCGGTGATGCCGATCTGGAGCAGGTCGCGGCCCGGGTGACCGTAGATGGTGGCCGCGAGTTCGCCCATCCGCGCGCGCGGGTCGTCGACGACCAGGGCCGGCAGGCCGGTCGCGGCGGCGCGTTCGGCGCCCGTCGGGTCGGTCAGCACGGCGACCGCGCCGAGGCCGGCGGCCTGGGCGACGAAGTCGGCGCCGTGCAGCCGGGCACCCGGCAGGGCGGCGTACACGTCACCGGGGCGGACCGCGCGCGAGTCATGGGTGATGCCCGTGACCTCCACCGCGTTGTCCGCGGTGTCCGGGACGGCGGCACCCAGCTGGTCGGCGAGCTCCGCGAGGGGTGTGGCGGAGACCTGAACCGGCCTGGGCGGCCCCGGATATGTCACGGAAACGCCCTTCTGGGTGGTTTGGGACTGATCAGCGTGTGGCACGGCGGTGAGCGTACCGGGCGCACCCGCTTCGGAGCGAAGTGAGGGGCCTGGGGCCCGGTGGTTCCCGGGATCGGGGGTGATCGTTGTCACGGGCTCGTTCCTGGAGGTCTTTCCGAAAGCTGGGGCGCTGATCAGGGCTTGTAGTCGACGGGCAGGTTCGCCGCCTTGGCGCCGGTCGGCGGGATCTGCAGGGTCTTCAGGGCGAACTCCATCACCTGCTTGTAGATCGGGCCGCAGATCTGGCCGCCGAAGTAGCTGCCGGCGGTGGCGTTCTGGATGGCGCAGTAGACGGTGATGCGGGGGTTGTCCGCGGGCGCGAACCCGGCGAACGACGAGGTGTAGCCGCGGTATCGGCCGGTGGCCGGATCCACCCGGTTGGCGGTGCCGGTCTTGCCCGCGACGTTGTAGCCGGGGATGGCGGCCTTGGCGCCGGTGCCCTGCTCGTCGTCCACGACGGACTCCAGCATCCCGGCAAGGGTCTTGGCCGTCTTCTCACTGACCACGCGGGTCTTCTTGGGCTGCGCGGCCGGGGCGAAGCGGCCGTCGGCACCCTTGGAGCCGCGCACCAGGGTCGGCTCGACCCGGACTCCGCCGTTGGCGATGGTCGAGTAGACGGAGGCCGCCTGCATGGCGTTGATGGAGAAACCCTGGCCGAAAGGGATCGTGTACTGCTGCGAGGTCGACCACTTGCCCGGGGCGGCCAGGATGCCCCGGGTCTCGCCGGGGAAGCCGAGCCCGGTGTAGCCGCCGATGCCGAACTTGCGCAGATACGAGTAGAGGACCTGGTTGGCCTGCTCCTGGGTCTTGCCGAGCTGGCCGGTGGCGAGGATGGTGCCGATGTTGCTGGACTTGGCGAGCACGCCGTTGAGCGTGAGGTACCAGGTCGCGTGGTCGACGTCGTCCTTGAAGAGCCGGTCGCCGCGGTGCAGCCGGTTGGGCACCACCACATGGGTGAGCGGGGTGGCCGCGTTCTCCTCCAGGACGGCCGCCATCGACATCACCTTGGCGGTGGAGCCGGGCTCATAGGCGTCCTGGAGGGCCGCGTTGCCCATCGCGGCGGCATCGGCCGTCGAGAGGTCGTTCGGGTCGAAGCCGGGCGAGTTGGCCATCGCCAGGATCTGCCCGGTCCTGGTGTCCTGGACCACCACATAGCCGCGGTCCGCCTTGGACTTCTGGACCTGCTCGGTGATGGCGTTCTGCGCGGCCCACTGGATGTCCCGGTCGATGGTCAGCTCGACGTCCGAGCCGGGCACGGCCGGGGTCTCCGTGGAGCCCGCGGTGGGCACCTCACGGCCGCCGGACTGGGCGTAGCGGATCTTGCCGTCCTTGCCGGTCAGCTGCTTGTCGAGCTGCTGCTCGACACCGCCGCCGCCCTTGCCGTCGGCGTTGACCCAGCCCAGTATCCCGGCGGCCAGGTCACCGTTCGGGTACACGCGCTGGCTGCTGGGGTCGGCGAAGACACCGGCGAGCACGTTGACGGTGCCGCTGTCGGTGTCGGCCTTGTTGGTGAGCGCGGTCTTCAGGTCCTTGATCTGCTTCCAGACCTGCGGGGTCTGCCGGGTGGCGAGCCGGACGTAGCGCAGTTCCCTGTTCTCGGGCCGCAGCAGCTTGACGAGGTCGGCCTGGCCCTTGCCGAGGATCGGGGCGAGCAGCGCGGCGGCCTGCTCGGGGCCGTTGTCCACCTTGAGCTGCTTGCGGGTGAACATCGTGGGGTCGGCGGTGATGTCGTACGCGTCCTCGCTGATCGCCAGCGCCACGCCGTTGCGGTCGGTGATCCCGCCGCGCGCGGCGGCCAGGGTGTGCACGACGTACCGGTTCTGTTCGGCCTTGGCGGCGTACGCGCTGGCGTCGACGGCCTGCACCTGGAGCAGCCGTCCGACGAAGATCAGCAGCACCAGGGTCAGGGCGAAGCCGACCATGCGCAGCCGGGGGCGGGGGCTGCCGAGCCGCAGGGGGCGCTGGGCCGGGGGGCGCGACGCGCTCGGGCGGCGGACCGGGCGGGCGCCGGGGCCGGGCCCGCGCCGGACCGCGCCCCGGGGCTCTCGGGGGCGTGGCGGCCTGGCGGGGCCGGGCACGCGGCGGCGCGGCGATTGCCTTTCTCCAGAAGTGTCTGGCACTTCCGTCACCTGCCGGGGGTCGTGGTCGGGGTCGTCACGGGCGTGAGTGCCGGCGTCGGGGCCGTCACCGGTGTGGTGACCGGCGTGGGCGTCGGTGCGGTCACCGGAGCGGAGACGGCCGGCGTCGGTACGGCGACGGACGGCGTGCCGATGGCCTCGGGGGCGGGCGGCTGGGTGGTCCCCCGCAGAGCGGCGGAGCTGGGGACGCCCTTGACGGTGCCGTCGGAGCCGAGGAAGGCCGGGTCGCCGCCGGGGACCATGCCGAGCTCGCGGGCCCGGCGCTGGAGGGCGTCGGGGGCCGAGTAGGCGTCGATGTCCCGCTGCAGGGCCTGTTCCTCGTCGGTGAGGTTCTTGGTCTGCTTCTGCAGGTCGTCGAGTCTGAACGAGCCCTCGCTGAGCGCCGAGTTCAGCACCAGCAGGCCGATCAGGCCGCCGCCGAGCAGCAGGACGACCAGCAGGACGAACGGGGTGCGGGCGGCCTGGTTGGCCCGGCCGACCGGAAAGAGCCGGGCGAGCCGGGCGGCCCGCCCTTTCAGCTCGGGTTTCCTACTCACGTGTCCTCCGGTGGGTCCGGAAACCCCGCGTGCTCACGCCGCTCATTCGATGGACTCCCTGATGCGCTGGGCCCCTCGAAGACGCGCGGGGGCGGCCCGGCGGTTCTCGGCGACCTCTTCCTCGGTGGGAAGTTCGGCACCGCGCGTGAGCAGCTTGAGCCGGGGCTGGTACTGCTCGGGCACGACCGGCAGTCCGGGTGGCGCGGTGGTGGCGGCACCGGCCGCGAACACCTGCTTGACGAGGCGGTCTTCGAGCGAGTGGTACGACAGTACGGCGATCCGACCGCCGACCGCGAGGGCCTTCACCGCGGCCGGGATCGCCCTTTCCAGGACGGCCAGTTCGCCGTTGACCTCGATGCGCAGGGCCTGGAAGGTGCGCTTGGCCGGGTTGCCCCCGGTGCGCTTGGCGGCCTGCGGCAGGGAGTCCCGGATCAGCTCGACGAGCCGGGCGCTGTTGCTGAACGGCTCCTTCTCGCGTTCCCGGACGATCGCCGAGACGATCCGCTTGGCCTGCTTCTCCTCGCCGTACGCGAACAGGATGCGCACGAGGTCGCCGGCCGGATAGGTGTTGAGGACCTCGGCGGCGCTGATGCCGGTCGTCTGGTCCATGCGCATGTCCAAGGGAGCGTCCTGGGCGTAGGCGAAGCCGCGGTCCGCCTCGTCGAGTTGCATGGAGGAGACACCGAGGTCGAACAACACGCCCTGCACGCGCGCGATGCCGAGACGTTCGAGTACCCCGGGCAGCTCGTCGTACACGGCGTGCACCAGGGTGGCGCGGTCGCCGAAGGGGGCGAGGCGTTCGCCGGACAGGCGCAGCGCCTCCTTGTCACGGTCCAGGGCGACCAGACGGGCCTCGGGGAAGCGGGTCAGCAGCGCCTCGCTGTGACCGCCTAGGCCGAGGGTGCAGTCGACGACCACGCTGCCCGGCGCCTCCAGGGCAGGTGCCAGCAGGTCCAGGCACCGCTGGAGCATCACCGGGACGTGTCGGCTCTCGCCCTCCGGTCGCCCGCCACCGCCCTTGTTCGGAAGCGCTTCGCGCCCTTGCATTCTTGGGGGCCTCTCAGGTCCGGGCGGGAGATACGCACCGCCGGGTCCCCGCCCGCTCGGTACGCGCGCCGCGCACGTGGGGAGACGGTCCGGGCGCCGTGCCGGGGTCTCCAGGGGATTTCACCAGCGGGGAGAGCCTCGCCTCCCGCTTCGCGTCACTTTAGTCCACCGTGTCGCCCGGTCAATCAACCGGCCTGCGCGGCGCGTACGGCATGGCGGCGGGGCCGGCGATTGGAAAGGAATCACCCGTACGGACCCGGTTTGCCCTCCGTGTGGGGTAGCTCACAACAAGCCACGATGACGTTCTTTGTGCCCTCTCACAGCAGGCTCCGACCGCCCGTGACCAGTACCGTCGTGTCTATGACGACTTCCGCAGCAGCTCCCACTGGACCCGAAGGCGCCATAACCGACGGCGGCACCGTGACGGATCGCCTGGTCGACGCCAACCGTACGTACGCCGCAGCCTTCACAGACCCCGGTATGGACGCCCGGCCCGTGCTGCATGTGGCCGTGGTGTCCTGTATGGACGCCCGTATCGACCTGCACAAGGCGCTCGGCCTGCACCTCGGCGACTGTCACACCATCCGCAACGCCGGCGGTGTGGTCACCGACGACGTGATCCGCTCGCTCACCGTCAGCCAGCGCAAGCTCGGCACCCGCAGCGTGGTCCTCATCCACCACACCGGCTGCGGCCTGGAGGCCCTCACCGAGGACTTCCGCACCGAGCTGGAGATGGAGGTCGGCCAGCGCCCGGCCTGGGCGGTGGAGTCCTTCCGGGACGTCGACCAGGACGTACGGCAGTCCATGCAGCGGGTGCGCACCTCGCCGTTCCTGCTCCACACCGACGACGTACGCGGCTTCGTCTTCGACGTCCGCACCGGCCTGCTGCGCGAGGTCGACCCGGCCTGAGCCGGCCGGCTCGGACGGACCGCCCGCCCCGAAAACCGCCGCCGTACCCTGTCAGGACGCTGTCGAATACACGGTCGAAAGGTCGTAAGACCGACATAGTGCGGGCAGTTGTCCACAGGCGAGTGACACGAATCGGTAACGGCAGCAAGAATGCGGTGTGGGACGTCGCGCGGAACTATTCACGCGTGGTGTCCGTGTTTCGGGGTGGGCCGGTTCCGCTGACAGAGCGCCGGCCCGGGCAATGAAGGGCCGAGGAGGGCCGGGTGACGACCTATGACGATCGAGCGAGCCTTACTGATCTGACCGCCACTGTGGAGCGGGTCCGCAGTTCGGTAGAGGGTGTGATCGAGGGCAAGCCCGAGGTCGTACGGCTTTCGCTGACCGTGCTGCTGGCCGAGGGACATCTTCTGATCGAGGACGTCCCCGGCGTGGGCAAGACGATGCTGGCGAAGGCGCTGGCGCGGTCCATCGACTGTTCGGTGCGACGCATCCAGTTCACGCCCGACCTGCTGCCGTCGGACATCACCGGCGTGTCCATCTGGGACCAGCAGCGCCGGGACTTCGAGTTCAAACCGGGCGCCATCTTCGCCCAGATCGTGATCGGCGACGAGATCAACCGCGCCTCGCCCAAGACCCAGTCCGCGCTGCTGGAGTCGATGGAGGAGCGGCAGGTCACCATCGACGGGCAGACCTATGAACTGCCCAGCCCGTTCATGGTGGTGGCCACCCAGAACCCGGTCGAGATGGAGGGCACCTACCCGCTGCCGGAGGCACAGCGCGACCGCTTCATGGCCCGCGTCTCGGTCGGCTACCCCAGCGTGGAGGCCGAGTTGCAGATGCTCGACATCCACGGCGGGGCGAGCCCCCTGGAGGACCTCCAGCCGGTGGCGCACGCGCACGACATCGTGAAGCTCGTCGAGACCGTGCGGGGCGTCCACGTCGCCGAGACGGTCCGGCGGTACGCGGTGGACCTGGTCTCCGCCACCCGTACCCACCCCGACCTCAGACTCGGCGCCTCCCCGCGCGCGACGCTGCATCTGCTGCGCGCGGCGAAGGCGTCCGCCGCCCTGAGCGGCCGGGAGTACGCGCTGCCGGACGACGTGCAGGCGCTCGCCGTGGCGGTGCTGGCCCACCGGCTGCTGCCCACCGCGCAGGCCCAGCTCAACCGGCGCACCGCCGAGCAGGTGGTGCAGGAGATCCTGCAGCAGACCCCGGTGCCCGCGGCCCCCGGGCAGCAGAGCGGCTTCGGCGGTCTGGGCCGGGGCGTGCCGGCCTATCCCCAGCAGCCCCCGCGGAGTCTGTGATGAGCGCCCCGGCGGAGGCCGACCGCGAGGAGTCGGGCGGCCTCCGCACGGCCCTGGCCGGGCTGACCACCCGTGGCCGCTCCTTCCTGGCGGCCGGCATCGCGGCGGTGATCTGCGCGTACGTACTCGGCCAGAGCGATCTGCGCCGGGTCGGGCTGCTGCTCGCCGTGCTGCCGCTGATCTGCGCGGCCGTGCTCTACCGCACCCGCTACCGGGTGGCCGGCAGCCGCCGGCTCTCCCCCTCGCGGGTACCGGCCGGCAGCGAGGCCCGGGTCCATCTGCGGATGGACAACGTCTCGCGGCTGCCCACCGGCCTGCTGATGCTCCAGGACCGGGTGCCCTACGTCCTCGGCCCGCGCCCGCGCTTCGTCCTGGACCGGGTCGAGCCGGGCGGCCGCCGGGAGGTCTCCTACCGGGTCCGCTCGGACCTGCGCGGGCGCTATCCGCTGGGGCCGCTCCAGCTGCGCCTGACCGACCCGTTCGGGATGTGCGAACTGACCCGGTCCTTCTCGACCTTCGACACCCTGACCGTCATCCCGAAGGTGGAGCCGCTGTCGCCGATCCGGCTCGGCGGCGAGGCGAAGGGGTACGGCGACGGGCGGCAGCGCTCCCTGGCCCTGGCCGGCGAGGACGACGTGATTCCGCGCGGCTACCGGTACGGCGACGACCTGCGCCGGGTGCACTGGCGCTCCACCGCCCGCTACGGCGAGCTGATGGTGCGCCGCGAGGAGCAGCCGCAGCGCGCCCGCTGCACGGTGCTGCTTGACACCCGGGGCATCGCCTACGAGGGCGCGGGCCCCGACTCGGCGTTCGAATGGGCGGTCTCCGGCGCCGCCTCGGTCCTGGTCCACATGCTCGAACGCGGCTACTCGGTCCGGCTGTTGACGGACACCGGCAGCGCGGTGCCCGGTGAGGGCGCCGACGGTTTCGCGGGCTCCGGCCAGGATTCCGCGGACGCGGCCGGACTGCTGATGGACACCCTGGCCGTGATCGACCACTCGGACGGCGCCGGCCTGTCCCGGGCCTACGACGTGCTGCGCGGCGGGAACGAGGGGCTGCTGGTGGCCTTCCTGGGCGACCTCGACGAGGAGCAGGCGGCGATGGCCACGAAGATGCGCCAGCGCAGCGGCGGTGCCGTCGCCTTCGTCCTGGACCCGGGCACCTGGGTGCGGGAGCCCACCGACGTGGCCGCGCCGGGCAACGCCCACGAGGAGGGGCTGCGGCTGCTGCGCGAGTCCGGCTGGACGGTGGTCGGCGTGCCGCGCGGCGCCCCGCTGGCCGAGCTGTGGCAGCAGGCCGACCGGGAGCGTCTCTCGGTGGCCACGGCGGGCGGGGAGGCCCGGTGATGAGCGGACGGGCCCGACTGGCCCTGACCGCGGCGGCGGCGACGCTGATGGCGTCCTGTGCCCTGCTGCCCCTGGTCTCTCCGAGGACCTGGATGTTCCAGGCGGCCTTCCTGGTGGCGATCCAGACCGGCGTGGGCGCGGCCGCGCGCCGGGTGCCGCTGGCCCGGCCACTCACCGTGGCCGCGCAGGCCCTGGTCACTCTGCTGATGCTGACCGTGGTCTTCGCCCGGGGCCACGCCGTCGCCGGGCTGATCCCCGGCCCGGACACCTTCCGGTACTTCGCCGACCTGCTCCAGCAGGGCTCCGAGGACGTCAGCCGGTATGCGATACCCGCGCCGCTGTCGGACGGCATCCGGCTGATGCTGGTCGGCGGGGTACTGGTCGTCGGGCTGATCGTGGACACCCTCGCGGTGACCTTCCGCAGCGCGGCCCCGGCCGGACTGCCGCTGCTCGCGCTGTACTCGGTGGCGGCGGGCCTGTCCGACGAGCCGACCGACTGGCTCTGGTTCCTGGTGGCCGCGGCCGGCTATCTGCTGCTCCTGCTCGCCGAGGGCCGGGACCGGCTCTCTCAGTGGGGCCGGGTGTTCGGCGGGGTCTCACGCGTCCCGGGCGGCCAGGAGAGCGGCGCGGTGGCCCCGGTGCGCACCGGCCGCCGGATCGGCTTCGCCGTGCTGAGCGTGGCCCTGTTCGTGCCGTTCGTGATGCCCTCGATCCAGGGCGGCCTGCTGGACGGCACCGGGAACGGCGTCGGCGTGGGCGCCGGGAACGGCGGCACGATCTCCGCGGTCAACCCCCTGGTGTCGCTGCGGGACAGCCTCAACGTGGACGAGGACCGTCAGGTGCTGTCCGTACGGACCAGCACCGCCGACGTCTCCGACCTGTATCTGCGGATCGTCTCGCTGGACGACTTCGACGGCACCACCTGGAAGCCGGCCCAGCGGCACATCACCGGCGTCCCGGACACCTTCCCGACCCCGGCCGGCCTGGGCGGCGACATCAAGCGGGCGACGGTGCGGACCACCATCTCGGCCGCCGACTGGTACGCCCAGGACTGGCTGCCGATGCCGTACCCGCCGAGCGGCGTGAAGATCGCCGGCACCTGGCGCTACGAGCCCGTCGGGATGACGCTGGTCGGCGACCACGGGCAGAACACGCGCGGTGAGACCTACCAGGTCACCAGCCTGGACGTGCAGCCGACGGCGGAGCAGCTGGCCGCGGCGCCGGAGCCGACGGCCGCCATGAAGAAGGAGTACACCAAGGTGCCCTCCTCGCTGCCGTCGGTGGTGGCGCGGACGGCCCAGGACGTCACCGCGGGCGCGACGAACCACTACGAGGAGGCGGTCAAGCTCCAGGACTACTTCGCGGTGAACGGCGGCTTCCAGTACGACACCCAGGTGCAGGTCGGCCGGGGCGAGGGCGCGATCGCGAACTTCCTGAAGCAGAAGCGCGGCTTCTGCGTGCACTTCTCCTTCGCGATGGCCACGATGGCCCGGACGCTGGGCATCCCGGCCCGGGTCGCGGTGGGCTTCGCGCCCGGCACCCCGCAGGCCGACGGCACGGTCTCGGTGGGGCTGAAGGACGCGCACGCCTGGCCGGAGCTGTACTTCGAGGGCGTGGGCTGGACCCGCTTCGAGCCGACCCCGACCCGGGGCACGACGCCGTCGTACACCGTCTCGGACAGCCCCGGCTCCTCGGTGCCGGACCAGGCCGTGCCCTCCACGGGCGCCTCGGCGGCGCCGTCGGCGTCGGCCTCGGCGAGTGAGAGCTGCACGGCCCAGCAGCGCAAGCTCGACGGCTGCGCGAGCCCGTCGGCAGCGGGTGCGGTGACGGACGGCGACGGAGGCGGGACGTCCCTGCGGTGGCCGCTGGGGGCGCTCGGCGGTATCGCCGTGGTGGCGCTGCTGCTGTCGCCGATGCTGTGGCGGCAGCGGGTGCGGGCGAAGCGGCTCGGTTCGTATGCGCGGACCGAGGAGGGCATCGCGGCGCACACCCTGGCGGTCTGGCTGGAACTGATCGACACGGCATGGGACTTCGGCATCCTGCCGGACGAGTCACAGACCCCGCGCGGGACGGCCGCCCGGATCGTCCGCCTGGGCCGTCTCGACCCGGTGTCGGCTGCTTCGGCGCACCGGGTCGCGGACGCGGTCGAGCAGGTGCTGTACGCGCCGCTGTCGCGGCTGACGCCGGGGATCGCGGACGACGTCCGCCGGGTGGCGGTCGGACTGGACGGCCCGGCGAGTGGCCTCACCCACTTCAGAGCGCTGCTCCTGCCGAGGTCGGCCGTGCGCGTGGTGTGGGCGATGTCGGCCGGGTGGGCGCGGCTGCGGGGACGGGTTGCGGCCTACCGGCCGACGCTGCGGAAGCCGTCGGGGCAGCAGGGCTGACCGACAGGCAGGCTGACCGGGCAGGCGGCCCGCGGACATGACTGAGGGGTGATCACCCGGTGGGTGGTCACCCCTCAGTCGCGCTCTGTTCTGCCTGTTCTCTGCCTGTTCGGCGAAGCTCTAGTGGCCCTGCTCGTCGCGGCGGCGCTGCCAGCGCTCCTCGATGCGGTTCATCATCGAGCGCCTCGGCCGACTCTGACGGCGGGCCTGCGGGCCTCCCGCGGGCTGTTCGCCGGGCTTGGGGGCCTTGCGCCAGCCGGTGACGACAAGGACCGCGCAGCCCAGCATGACGAGGAAGCCCACCACGCTGACCCAGATCTGCTTTGCGACCATTCCGGCCATGAGGAGCGCGATACCCACGAGGAAGCCCGCGGCCGCCTGGTAGACCCGTCGCCGGGTGTACGTCCGCAGCCCGCTTCCCTCAAGCGCTGTCGCGAACTTGGGGTCTTCGGCGTACAGCGCTCGCTCCATCTGCTCAAGCATTCGCTGCTCGTGCTCCGAGAGCGGCACGGCGTCCTCCTCATCGTGCAGTCGCCAGGGCGACCCGGGGGGTCCCTTCAGGATAGGCAGGGAATCGCCCCCGTGAAACCCGCCCCTCTAGGCCAATTGGCCAACCGGAATCCGACATGGGCGTTCCGGCTCGCTGAGGCTTCCATTCCCCAACGGCCGTCCCGTCATGCCGAGCGGTCTCCCTCGATCATACGGCGCAAACCCCTCGATCGGGGGGCCTGTGGCGTACTCCATCCGCTGCCGAGCCCCTGATCAGCGGGCTCGTCTCAGGAGGATCTCAGGCCCCGGCCGCACCCGGAGTCTCGCCGAGCACATGGAGCTGGGTGGCGACGGCGTGGAAGGCCGGGAGCTCGGCCGCGGCGGCCTCCAGCTTCAGCAGGGCGTCGAGAGCGCCGGGCTCGGTGTCCACCAGGACGCCTGGTACCAGGTCGGCGAAGACCCGCACGCCGTGCACGGCGGCGACGGACAGGCCCGCGCCCTCGACCAGGCCGGTGAGCTGCTCGGCGGTGAAGCGGCGCGGCATGGGGTCGCCGCTGCCCCAGCGGCCGTCGGGGTCGTCGAGGGCCTGCCGGGCCTCCTTGAAGTGCCCGGCGAGGGCCCGCGCGACCACGGCCCCGCCGAGCCCGGCGGCGAGCAGGCTGAGGACGCCCTCGGAGCGCAGCGCGGCCACCGTGTTGCGCACGCCCTCGGCCGGGTCGTCGACGTACTCCAGGACGCCGTGGCAGAGCACCACGTCGTGGCCGCCGCGCTCGACCACGTCGAACAGGCCGAGGACGTCGCCCTGGACGCCCTTGACCCGGTCGGCGACGCCGGCCTCGGCGGCGCGGCGCTCCAGCGCGAACAGCGCGTTCGGGCTGGGGTCGACCACGGTGACACGGTGGCCGAGGCGGGCGAGGGGCACGGCGAAGTTGCCGCTGCCGCCGCCGGTGTCCAGGACGTCCAGCGCCTCCCGGCCGGTGGCCTTGACCCGGCGGTCGAGAGCGTCCTGAAGGACCTCCCAGACCACGGCGGTACGGAGAGAAGCGCGGGGTCGTGTGGGGTCCGGCACGGCAGTTGACTCCTCGGCGCGGCACCGCCTGTTGCCCGGCGGCGCGAACTCGGTGCCTCCCCGGCCCGGGGTGCGGGAGGAAGGAAGGCTTCAGGCGCTCTCCACCCTATTGCCTCCGCTGCCACCCTCTCTCCTGAGCTGCCCCGCCCGGTCACCCCGCGTCGGGCAGCCCCCTGTCCGGGGCGCCGTCGGGCCGCTCCCCGTCCTGTCGGCGGGGCTGCGGCAGCACCGGCTGGAGGACGAGCATCCGCTCGACTATGCGGAGGAACATCTCCACGTCCCGTATCAGGTCGTCGGCGTCGCGGCGGCCGGCCGCGCCCTGGATGCCCGCCTCGGCGCGGGCGCGGCGGCGGGCGCCGGAGGCGAACAGGGCGCTCCACTCGGTGAGCTCGGGCGCGACCTCGGGGAGCACCTCCCAGGCGCTGCGGATGCGGGCCCGGCGCCGGGGCGAGGTCTCGGGGCGGGCGCGGGCGGCGAGCACGGCGGCCGCGGTGCGCAGCGCGGCCAGATGGGCGGTCGCATAGCGCTCGTTGGCGGTGTCGAGGAGTGCGGCCTCGTCGAGGGTGGCGCGGGCCTGGGTGAGCAGGTCGAGGGCGGCGGGCGGGGCCGTGGCCCGGCGGAGCACGGGGTGCACGTCCCTCGCCGGGCCGGTCAGTGAGGGGGCAGGGCCGGTGGCGCGGCGCCGGTGTGCGGCGGCCGCTGAGGAGTTGGCCATGACGAACCTCCTGTCGTCTGGGTGACGGCTCCCTCACACGGGGTGCCGTATGTGCCCATCGTGAGGTATGGCACTGACAATCCGTTCTGACCTGGGATTTTGCTTCGATCGCAAGTTCGGGCTAGTTTTTGCACTGACCAGTCAGTTCAAAAATGAAGTCGATACGGACCATACTTCGGAAGGCAGGGGGGACCTGTGCACGGCGTACCTGTCACGGCCGACCGGCTCGGGCTCGAGGGCCCGCGCGGCTGGGCGTTCCGGGGGATCTCCCTGGACGCCGGGCCCGGCGCACTGATCGCGGTGGAGGGGCCGTCCGGCTCCGGCCGCACCTGTCTGCTGCTGGCCCTCACCGGGCGGATGAGGGCCACCGAGGGCATCGCGACCGTCGGCGAGGCCCGGCTGCCCAAACAGCCGGCGGCCGTGCGCCGGATCAGCGCGGTGGCCAACGTCGCCGGGGTCACCGACCTCGAACCCGCCCTGACCGTGGGCGAGCACCTGCGTGAACGGGCCCTGCTCCAGCGCCGGTTCGGCGACTCGCTGCGCGCCCTGCTGCGGCCCCGGGCCGAGAAGGGCGCACAGGCGCGGCAGTTGACCGAGGAGGCTCTGGCCGCCGCCGGCCTCGACCTGGAGGCACTGCCGAAGGGCGCCCGGACCGCCGTACGGGATCTGGAGCGGATCGAGGCGCTGCGGCTGTCCGTGGCGCTGGCACTGGTCGGCAAGCCGCGGCTGCTGGCCGTGGACGACGCGGACCTCAAGCTGTCGCCGACCGAACGGACCGAGGTGCGGGCGCTGTTGGCGTCGATCGCCGCGGCCGGGACGACCGTGGTGGCGGTGTGCCAGGAGGCCCTGGAGGGGGCTGTCGTGGTACGCACCGGGACCGCCCAGGAAGAGGAGACCGGGATGCCCGAAGGCACCGGAACCGGGGAGGAGGCCGGCGATGCGCTCACCGCGACTGGCCGCGCTTGAGCTCAGGCGCTTCGGACGGGGCAGGCTGCCCCGCGCGGCCCTGGTGGCCCTGCTGGTGCTGCCGCTGCTGTACGGCGCGCTCTACCTGTGGTCGTTCTGGGATCCGTACGGCCGGCTGGACCGCATCCCGGTGGCGCTCGTGAACGACGACAAGGGGGCGAGCGCGAGCGGCGGAAAGATCACCGCGGGCGACGACATCGTGGACGGCCTCGAGGACAGCAGGACGTTCGAGTGGCACCAGGTGAGCGCGGCCGAGGCGCGCCGGGGTGTCGAGAACGGCACCTACTACCTGTCGCTGACCATGCCCGCCGACTTCAGCTCGCGCATCGCCTCCAGCGCGGGCGACTCCCCGGAGACCGGCGCGCTCCAGGTGCGTACGAACGACGCGAACAACTACATCGTCGGCCAGATCTCCCGCACGGTCTTCAACGAGGTGCGCTCGGCCGCGTCCGCCAAGGCGTCCCGGTCCTTCCTGGACCGCATCTTCATCTCGTTCGCCGACATCCACGGGCAGACCGTCAAGGCCGCCGAGGGCGCCGACACGCTCACCGGTGGCATCGGGAAGGCCGAGAAGGGCTCGAAGGACCTCGCGGACGGGCTGAAGGACGCCAAGACCGGCAGCGGCAAGCTCGCCAAGGGGATCAAGAAGCTGGACGCGGGCGCGGGGACGCTGGAGGACGGTTCCCAGCAGGTCGCGGACGGCACCCAGTCCCTCGCGGACCAGGTCAACGGGGTCTACGGCAAGGTCGGCCCGTATCTGGAGGACAACGAGAGGACCATCGGCGACACGGCACGGCTGGTCGCCGACTCGGCGCGCACCGTCCGCGACAACCTGGGCGTCCTGGTGAAGGCGGCCCCGGCGGCCGCGAAGAGCGCGCACACGGCCGCCGAGACGCTGGACGAGGTCTACCGGGCCCGCTGCTCGGCCGAACTGCTGACCGACCCGGTCTGTCCCGACCTGAAGAAGGCCAGGGACGCGGCCGACGACGTGGCCGCGGTCGCCGACGACCTCAACACGCTGATCGCGGACCAGCACGGCGACCTGAAGACGCTCGACGCCGGCCTCGGCACCCTCCAGCGGCAGGCCCAGGCCCTCGCCGACCGGGCCCCGCACCTCTCCGAGGACGTCGCCGACGCCGTCAAGAAGATCAACAAGCTGAACGACGGCGCGGCCCAGGTCGCCGCGGGCGCCGAGAAGCTGCACACCGGCCTCGGCACGGCCCTGACCGGCGCGACCGGCCTGGACACGGGCGTCGGCAAGCTCAAGACCGGCGCCTACGACCTCAACGGCGGGATGTACAAGCTCGTCGACGGCTCCGGCAAGCTCGCCGGCGGTCTGCACGACGGTGCCGCCCGGATCCCCGACTACGGCAAGAACGACCGCGACCGGCGCACCGAGGTGATGGCCGACCCGGTCCAGCTCGCCTCCCAGGACCTGCACAAGGCGCCCAACTACGGCACCGGGTTCGCCCCGTACTTCATCCCGCTGTCCCTGTGGGTCGGTGCGATGGTGGCCTACATGCTGATCCAGCCGCTCAACCGGCGTGCCCTGGCGGCCGGTTCGGCCGCCTGGCGGATCGCGCTGGCGGGCTGGCTGCCGGTGGTCGCGGTCGGGGTGCTCCAGACGGCCGCCCTGATGGCCGTCCTGCACTGGGCGATCGGTCTGGAGATGGCCCGCGCGGCCGGGACGGTCGGGTTCCTGTTCCTGGTGACGGCGTGCTTCGCGGCGATCGTGCAGTGGCTGAACGCCCGCTTCGGCGCAGCCGGCCGGATCCTGGTGCTGGCGCTGCTGATGCTCCAGCTGACGTCGGCGGGCGGCACCTATCCCGTGCAGACCAGCCCGGGCTTCTTCAACGCGATCCACCCGTTCCTGCCGATGAGCTACGTCGTGGCGGCGCTGCGGCGGCTGATCACCGGCGGCGGACTGGGACCGGTGTGGCAGGCCTGCGCCGTGCTGACGGCGTTCACCGTGGGCGCCCTTGCGCTCACCGCCCTGTCGGCCCGGCGCCGCCAGATGTGGACGCTGGACCGGCTGCACCCCGAGCTGAGCCTGTGAGGAGATCCATGACGTCCTCTCCGGTGCCCGCGGGGGCCGCCGTTCCTGTGAGAATCAGGACCATGGAAAGCAGCAGCACCACGGGCGGCAGCACGCGCCGTGAAGCCACCCGGCAGAAGCTCTACGAGGCGGCCGTCACCCTCATCGCCGAGCAGGGCTTCTCCGCCACCACCGTGGACGAGATCGCCGAGCGTGCCGGGGTCGCGAAGGGCACGGTCTACTACAACTTCGCGAGCAAGTCGGTCCTCTTCGAGGAGCTGCTGCGGCACGGCGTGGGCCTCCTCACCGCCTCCTTGAAGGAGGCCGCCGAGCGGACCGCGCGGGAGGGCGGCAGCCAGGTCGACGCCCTGGACGCCATGATCCGCGCGGGCCTGGTCTTCATCGACCGCTACCCGGCCTTCACCCAGCTCTACGTGGCCGAGCTGTGGCGCACCAACCGGGCCTGGCAGTCGACGCTGATGGTGGTCCGGCAGCAGGCGGTCGCGGTCGTCGAGGGCGTACTGCGCGAGGGCGTCGAGAACGGCGAGTTCAGCGACGAGATCGACATCCAGCTGACGGCGGCCGCGCTGGTCGGCATGGTGCTGGTGGCCGCGCTGGACTGGAAGTCCTTCCAGCCGGAGCGCTCCCTGGACGACGTCCACTCGGCCCTGTCCCGGCTGTTGCAGGGACGGGTGAGTGGAAAGGGCTGAGCCCTGCCAGGACCGGCACGCGCGCGTGGCCGCGAGAAAGCCGCACGCGCGCGTGGACAGACGAAAGCGCCGTACGCGCGCATGGACAGACGAAAACACCGCACGCGCGCGTGGGCACACGAAAGCGCCGGCCCGCGGTGGCCGCGTCCCCCGCGGGCCACCGTCGGACCGGCGCCTTCCCTGCACCCCCGTGCTTCCCCCGGTTTCCCGTCGTTCCCCCGGGTCCCCTCTCCCCCGTGTCTCGCTTCCGCCGACGGATCGGCGGAAGGAGCGGGCAAGGGCGCCGGCGCTGTTCCGCCGCCCCGTGTCGGCGGTACCGGACCGGGCGCCCCTTTCCGTGTCTCCACTCTCTCGTTCACGCAGGTCGCGGCCCATCCGCGCGTGTACTCAACTCACTCCCTAGGTACGCGTACTCACCTCTGTGTGCTCAGGCCCAGGACGCACGGTCGCCGACTGGTTACGATCGCCTCCGTGTCGGTACTCCCCTTGGTCTTCACCAGCGGCTGGGCCAGCGGAATCAACGCGTACGCGGTGGTGCTGCTGCTCGGCTTCTTCGGCGCGACGGGCCTGAGCGACGACGTCCCCGAGACCCTGCAACGCCCCGAGGTGCTGATCATCGCGGGCGTGCTGTTCCTGTGCGAGGCGGTCGCCGACAAGATCCCGTACGTCGACTCGGTGTGGGACTCGGTGCACACGGTGGTCCGCCCGGTGGCGGGCGCCTGGGTCGGGGCGCTGCTCGCCGGGCACAGCGGCTCCCTGTCGGACGTGGCGGCCGGACTGATCGGGGGTTCGACGGCGCTGGCCAGCCACACGGTCAAGGCCGGGACCCGGATGGCGGTCAACGCCTCGCCGGAGCCGTTCAGCAACATCGTGCTGAGCTTCGCCGAGGATCTCGGCGTCGGCGCGATCGTGTCGTTCGCGATGTTCCACCCGCTGGCGGCGGCGATCATCGCGGCCGTGCTGCTGGCCACCGGTCTGATCGTGCTGGTGTTCCTGGTCTCCCGGATCCGCCGCTTCTGGCGCCGCCGCGCCCAGCGCCGGGAGGAACGCCGGGTAGCCGCCCAGGTGGGCAGGCCACCGGACTGACGGGCCACCGAGCCGGACTGTCGGTGGCGCTCGATAAAGTCGCGGGCATGGGACGGATTGCGGTGATCGGCGCCGGGATGGGCGCCATGGCGGCGGCCGCCCGGCTGGCCGTCGCGGGCCACCGGGTGACGGTGTACGAGCGTACGGAGACGTACGGCGGCGGGGTGCGTCGGTTCGAGCGCGACGGGTTCGCCTTCGACACCGGCCCGGGCCTGCTGCCGCTGCCCGCCGTCTACCGCGACCTGTTCGTCAAGACCGGCAAGGAGCCGCTGGAGGACCTGGTCGAGCTGGTCCAGGTCGACCCGTCGGCCCGGCACGTCTTCGCGGACGGCACCGAGGTCGCGCTGCCGAACGCGTCCCGCGCGGGTGTCGTCACCGCTCTCGACGAGGCCCTCGGGGCGGGCGCCGGACAGCGCTGGGGCGACTTCCTGGTGCGGGCCCGGGAGACCTGGGACCGCACCCGGCGCCCGCTCCTGGAGGAGCCGCTGTGGCCGAACTGGCAGGTGCTGGCCGAGCGCGAGCCGTACCCGTCCGTGCCGCACAAGAAGCTGCTGCGCACCCGCCGGGCCGGCACCCTCGCCGAGATCGGCGCCTGGGAGCTGCGCGACGAGCGCCTCGCCGCCCTCCTGAACAGCCACGCGCTCGCCCACGGCCTCAACCCCCGTGACACTCCGGCGAGCGCGGCCGTGCTGCCGTACCTGGAGCACGCCTTCGGCACCTGGTATGTGCGCGGCGGCATACGGGAGTTGGCGCGGGCGGTGTACGAGCGGTGTGTGCGGCGGAGAGTCGACTTCGTGTTCGGCGCCGAGGTCACCGCGGTGCTGGTGAAGGACGGCCGGGCGGCGGGGGTGGAGCTTGCCGAGGGTAGTGTGATCGACGCGGACCATGTGGTGGCCGGAGTGGATCCGGTGCGGCTCGACGCCCTCGCGCGGCTGACGGGGTGCCGCCTGGACGCCGACGACGATGTGCGGGCCGACACGAATACGGCGCGCCCGGGCCGCTTCACCGTCCTGCTCGCCCTGCGTGGCGGGCCCGAGGCCGGTGCCGCGCACCGCACGATCGTGCACGCCCCGGACGGCGAGACCGAGCTGGACCTGCTGGCCGCGCCCGGCGGCGACCGTCCGGTGCGCCCCACCGTGACGGTGCTGCGCCCCGACGACCCGGCACTCAGACCGGACGACGACCACGAGTCCGTGGTGCTGTCGGCGGTGCTGTCGACCGATGCCGGCTGGGAGAGCGACAGCACGGCCCGGGTGTGTACGGACTTCCTCCTGGAAGCCGCCGGGGCCGCCGTCCCGGGGCTGCGGGAGCGCCTGATCTGGCACGAGACGCGGCTGCCGGAACAGGTCACGGGGACCGGGGGGTTCGGGGAGATCTCAGCTCCCGCCCTCGCCGCCGGCAAGGGCCGTTTCCTGCACCCGGCCAACGCCACCCGGCTGCCGGGCCTGTTCCGGGTCGGCGGCTGGTCACATCCCGGCGGTGGGCTGCCGCACGCCGGCATGTCGGGGGCGCTGGTGGCCGGGCTGATCGTGGAGGGACCGGAGTTCCGCGGCTCCCGGTGATGCGCGCCCCGGCGCCTCGGGAACGGCGGCTTCAGAAACGGTACTGCTCGTCGTACCCGGTGCCGTGCTGGCCTTGCTGCTGGCCCTGCCCGTCGCCCTGGTAGGGGTACGGCTGCTCCTGCGGGACTTCGCCGCCGTAGGTCTCGTCGGCGCGCTGCTGCGGGACCCAGACACCGCCCGCCGGGGTCTCGCCGTAACCGGCGTTGCCGTACTGGTCCTGGGCGTAGCCCTGCTGGTCGTACTGCTGGGTGCCGTAGGACTGGTCGTACCCGGTGCCGCCGTAGGTCTGGTTGCCGACGTACGGGTCGGAGTAGTTGGCGTACTGCTGCTGGCCGTTGGCGTCGTAGCCGTACTGCTGCTGGCCGTAGCCGGAGTAGTCGTAGGCGTAGTTCTGGTCGGTGCCCTGGGCGGCGTACGCCTGGTCCTGGCCGGCGGTCGCGTAGGCGGGGTCGCCGGTGGTGGCGTAGCCGGACCCGTTGTATATGCCGTAGGAGCCGGTGTCGTCGGGCATGGGCTCCGGCTCGTACACCGTCGTGGACTCGGCGGCGGTCGGCTCGGCAGCGTGGGCCGGGGAGAAGACGTCGTCGCGCTCGTACTCGTCGTCGCGGCCGTAGCGCGGGATGCCGCCCGTGGCGTAGGCCGCCTGCTGGTCGGCGTAGGCGGCGTCGGCCGCGTCCGGGTCGGCGGCCTCCAGGCCCGCGTCCTCGTCCGGCTCGCCGCGGCGGCGCTTGGTCAGGCCGCCCGCACCGCCCTCACCGTCCGCGCCGGGGCGCTTGACGGCCCAGCCGGCCTCGAAGCCACGGCGGAACGACAGCGTGACGTAGGTCTGGCCGACCGCGAACGCGATCGCGCCCACCCCGATGACGATCACCGACGGAATCAGGACACCGAACACGACCCCGAGGAAGCCGACGAAGGCGAGCAGCCGCCAGCGCAGCCGCGCCTTGTACTGCAGCAGTACCTCGCCCAGCAACCACAGCGCGACGATGCCGAACGCTACGTAGAGGACCGTCCAGCCCATGTACGCCCCTCTCCCAGTGACCGCTACGCAGTGTGTCGTACTCCGGTGCGGCCGGTCTAGGCCCGC
This sequence comes from Streptomyces sp. NPDC048417, assembly GCF_040651615.1. Taxonomy (NCBI): domain Bacteria; kingdom Bacillati; phylum Actinomycetota; class Actinomycetes; order Kitasatosporales; family Streptomycetaceae; genus Streptomyces; species Streptomyces sp. NPDC048417. The sequence goes on from NZ_JBEZKI010000013.1 coordinate 154,658, forward strand.
GGGGGATGGTGCAGGCCCAGGTTCTCGTGGATTTCCAGCGTCGCCGTGGAGCTGTTGAGCGTGATGAAGTGCAGTCCGGGGACGCCCTCGGCCAGCAGCCGTGCGCAGAACTCCGTGGCGAACTCGATACCGATGGAGCGTACCGCCGCCGGATCGTCTTTGGCTGTGAGGATCCGCTCTTTCAGGGCGTCCGGGAAGGACGCGTTGCTGAGTTTGGGCAGCCGTTCCAGCATCTTCACACTGGTGACGGGCAGGATTTCCGGAATCACCGGGGTCTCGCAGCCGGCCGCGTCGACCCGGTCGCGAAGGCGAAGGTAGGACTCGGGCTGGAAGAACATCTGCGTGATGGCGTAGTCGGCGCCCGCGCGGCACTTGTCGACGAAGTGCCGGACGTCGGTGTCCCAGTCGCTGGAGCGCGGGTGCATCTCCGGAAAGGCGGCCACGCCCACGCAGAAGTCACCCGACTCCTTGATGAGCCGGACCAGTTCGGCCGCGTAGGTCAGGCCCCGCGGATGCGCCACCCACTCCCCCATCGGGTCGCCGGGCGGGTCGCCGCGCACCGCGAGCATGTTGCGGATCCCGGCGTCCGCGTACTGGCCGATGATGTTGCGCAGTTCGGCCATGGAGTGGTCGACCGCGGTGAGGTGGGCGACCGGGGTGAGCGTGGTGTCGGCGACGATCTGCTGGGTCTCCTTGACCGTGCCCGCGCGGGTGGAGCCGCCGGCGCCGTAGGTCACGGAGACGAAGTCGGGGGCGACCGCCTCGACCCGCCGGAGCGCGGTCCACAGGTTCCGCTCGCCCTTGGGGGTTTTCGGCGCCGAGAACTCGAACGAGTACGTGGTCTTGCCGGAGGCGAGCATGTCACGCACGGTGCGTGCGCGGTCAGTCCTGGTGGATGCGGTTCCGAGGGCCATACTCGCAGGTTAGCCAGGGGCGGACGGACACCCAACCGCACTCGGGAGATTTGCCGGGATTGTCGGCCACGCGTCCGGATACTGGACAAGTTTCCGGACGGTCCTGTCGAAGAGCCGCGCCGGCCGGAGCGGTCACGGCCGAAGAGCTATGCCGACCGCAGTCGCTTCGCGAACTCGGCCGCCGCGGCGCCCGGGTCGTCGGCCTCGGTGAGCGCGCGGACCACGACCACCCGGCGGGCGCCCGCGTCCAGCACCTGGTCGAGGTTGCCCAGGTCGACACCGCCGATGGCGAACCAGGGGCGGTCCGTGCCCAGGGCGGCGGTGTACCGCACCAGGTCGAGGCCGGGGGCGGGGCGGCCGGGCTTGGTGGGGGTGGGCCAGCAGGGGCCGGTGCAGAAGTAGTCCACACCGTCCTGGACGGCGGCCGCGGCGGCCTCGGCGTCGGTGTGCGTGGAGCGGCCGATCAGGACGTCCGGGCCGAGGATCGCGCGGGCGGCCGGGACCGGCAGGTCGCCCTGGCCGAGGTGGAGCACGTCGGCACCGGCCGCGTGGGCCACGTCGGCGCGGTCGTTGACCGCGAGCAGCTTGCCGTGCCGGGCGCAGGCGTCGGCGAACACGGCGAGGTGCTCCAGCTCCTCGCCGGCCTCCATGCCCTTGTCGCGCAGCTGCACGATGTCGACACCGCCCGCCAGGACCGCGTCCAGGAACCCGGCGAGGTCGCCCCGCTCCTTGCGGGCGTCCGTGCAGAGGTACAGACGGGCGTCGGCCAGCTGGGCGCGGGCGGTGTCGGTCATCGGTGTGTCCCCCGTTGTGTCGGTACTGGCTGCCTCAGACGGCGAGCGCCTGGGCGCGGCGCTTCACCTCCGTACCGCGATTCTCGCTCAGGGCCTGCGCGGGGGTGCCGGGCAGGCTGGCGTCGGGCGTGAACAGCCACTCCAGCATCTCTTCGTCCGTGAAGCCGTCGTCCCGCAGGAGCGTCAAGGTTCCGGACAGGCCCTTGACGACCTTGTCCCCGTCGATGAAGGCGGCGGGGACGTGCAGCGCGCGGTTCTCACCACGGCGCACGGCGATGAGCTGGCCCTCCTTGACCAGCTGCCGCACGCGCGTCACCTCGACGTCCAGCATCTCTGCGATGTCGGGGACGGTGAGCCAGGCGGGGACGAGAGCATCGGTCTTTGCGTCAATCTCGGTCACGGAAACAAGGGTAGGCGTTCCGCCGGGTGGGCCGCGATGGGTGGTGCCGGGAGCGTCGCCGTTCGGGTGCGGCGCCGTGGGGGTTGATCACGCCCACACGGCGGAGCCGCACACGTCACAGTCCCGCGCCCCTAGAGGGGCGCCGCAGTCGCGTTCTTCAAGGGGCGGGCGGGGTCGGACAGGGCCTGCGGGTCCATCTGGCGGCCCCCTTCGATCAGCCTGCGGCCCTGCGCCAGGTCTCGTGGGCGGCCTACCGCCAGCAGAGCGACCAGACGGTCCTCGCGGAGCCAGCAGACGCTCCAGGCCGGGCCCGTCGGGTCACCGCGCCAGATCATGCGGTCGGCGACGGCGTGGTGGCCGGCGTACTGCACGAAGCGGCCGAACTGCTCCGACCAGAAGTACGGCACCGGGTCGTAGACCGCGTCGGACTCGCCGAGGATGTTGGCGGCCACCGTACGCGGGCCCTGGAGGGCGTTGTCCCAGTGGTGGACCAGGAGGCGCTCGCCGTAGCGGCCGGACGGGAAGGAGGCGCAGTCGCCGACCGCGTAGACGTCCGGGACGCCGGTGCGCAGCCGGTCGTCGGCGAGCACGTCCCCGTGCGCGCCCAGGTCGATGCCGGAGCCGGCCAGCCAGGCGGTGGCGGGGCGGGCGCCGATGCCGACCACGACCGCGCCCGCGGGCACCCGTGAGCCGTCGTCGAGCAGCACCGCGCCGGGTTCGACACGCGCCACGCGCGCGTGCGTGCGCAGTTCGGCGCCGCTGTCGGTGTACCAGGCGGTCATCGGCGCGGCCACCTCGGCCGGGAGCGCTCCCGCGAGCGGGCGGTCGGCGGCCTCCACGACCGTGACCGCGCAGCCTGCCTCGCGGGCCGCGGTGGTGAACTCGGCGCCGATCCAGCCCGCGCCGACCACCACGATGTCGTGCTGCCGGGCGAGCACGGGCCGCAGCCGCTCGGCGTCGTCCAGGGTGCGCAGCAGATGGACGCCGGGGACGCCCTCGGTGCCGGGCAGCGAGATCGGCTCGGCACCGGTGGCGAGCACCAGGACGTCGTAGGGCACCGGTCCGGCCTCGGTGTCCAGCTCACGGTCGGCGGGGCGCACGCCGAGGGCGTCGCGGCCCAGCGCCAGCTCGATGCCGAGCGCCTCGAAGTCGACCTCGAAGGCGGAGCCCTCCGCCTTGCCGAGCAGCACCGCCTTGGAGAGCGGCGGCCGGTCGTACGGCTGATGCGGCTCCGCGCCGATCAGGGTGACGGTCCCGGTGAACCCCTGCTCACGCAGGGCCACCGCGGTCTGCACGCCGGCCATGCCCGCGCCCACGACGACCACGCGTCGCGACTGTGACGTGCTCCGTAGCTGCGTCTGCTCGCTCACCTGATCACCATAGACAAGAACGATAGACAACTGACAAAGAGTCAGTCAGGGGGCGTGCTGGGTGACCTGTTCCACACCGCCGGCGCAGGCCGTCTTACAAGGGCGGAGCCCCGCGGTCTAGGGTGGCCGGTGAGCACACGCGGGAGCCCGGACGCACCGGGCTGAGAGGGAGGCTGGCGGCCTCCGACCGTACGAACCTGATCCGGGTCATGCCGGCGAAGGGAGGGGCTGGACGCCCATGTCCGCACATACGTCCGACGTCCTCGTCATCGGGGGCGGAATCATCGGCCTGGTCACGGCCTGGCGGTCCGCGCAGCGCGGGCTCGCCACCGCCGTGATCGACCCCGAGCCCGGCGGCGGGGCCGCGCAGGTCGCGGCGGGGATGCTGGCCGCGGTCACCGAACTGCACTACGGCGAGCAGACCCTGCTGGGGCTCAACCTGGCCTCCGCCCGCCGCTATCCCGACTTCGCCGCCGAGCTCACCGAGCTGACCGGCCACGACCTCGGCTACCGGCGCTGCGGCACGCTCGCCGTCGCCCTGGACGCCGACGACCGCGCGCACCTGCGCGAGCTGCACGTCCTCCAGCGGCAGTCGGGGCTGGACTCCGAGTGGCTGTCCGGGCGGGACTGCCGGCGCCTGGAGCCGATGCTCGCGCCGGGCGTGCGGGGCGGCCTGCGGGTCGACGGCGACCACCAGATCGACCCGCGCCGGCTGGCGGCCGCCCTGGTGGCCGCGTGCGAGCGGGCCGGGGTGGTCTTTCACCGCGACTGGGCCGAGCGCCTGGAGGTGGTACGGGAGCGGGCCGCCGGTGTCGTCACGCGCGCGGGTGCGGCGTTGGGCGCCGGCCAGGTGGTGCTCGCCGGCGGAAGCCTGAGCGGACGGCTCGCGGGCGTGCCCGACGACGTGCTGCCGCCGGTGCGGCCGGTGAAGGGACAGGTGCTGCGGCTGACCGTGCCCGCGCGGTACGCGCCGTTCCTCAGCCGGACCGTACGGGCCGTGGTGCGCGGCGGCCATCTCTACCTGGTGCCCCGGGAGAACGGCGAGCTGGTCGTCGGGGCCACGAGCGAGGAGCTGGGCTGGGACACCACGGTCACGGCGGGAGGCGTGTACGAGCTGCTGCGTGACGCGCACGAGCTGGTGCCCGGCATCACCGAGCTGCCGCTGACCGAGACCCGGGCCGGGCTGCGCCCCGGCTCCCCCGACAACGCGCCACTGCTCGGGCCGACCCGCCTGGACGGGCTGCTGCTGGCCACCGGCCACCACCGCAACGGGGTGCTGCTCACGCCGGTCACGGGAGACGTGATGGCGGAGCTGCTGACCGGCGGTGAGCTGCCGGAAGAGGCCCGTCCGTTCACGCCGAAGCGTTTCGGCCCCGTCCCCGGCGCACTCCTGGAGCAGACCGCATGAACATCTCCGTCAACGGGGAGCGCCGGGAGATCACCCCGGGCACCGCTCTCGACACGCTGGTGAAGTCCCTCACGGCCGCGCCGTCCGGGGTGGCCGCGGCGGTCAACGAGACCGTCGTACCGCGCGGGGAGTGGCCCGGTACGGCGCTCGCCGAGGGGGACCGTGTGGAAGTCCTGACCGCCGTACAGGGAGGCTGAGCCATGGCCGACGATGCGTTGGTACTCGGGGGTACGGCCTTCTCGTCCCGGTTGATCATGGGGACCGGGGGTGCGCCCAGCCTCGAGGTGCTGGAGCGGGCGCTGGTCGCGTCCGGGACCGAGCTGACGACGGTCGCGATGCGCCGGGTGGATCCGGGGGTACGGGGCTCCGTCCTGTCGGTCCTCGAACGGCTGGGGATCCGGGTGCTGCCGAACACGGCGGGGTGCTTCACCGCCGGGGAGGCCGTGCTGACGGCCCGGCTGGCCCGGGAGGCGCTGGGCACCTCACTGGTCAAGCTGGAGGTCATCGCCGACGAGCGGACCTTGCTCCCCGACCCGATCGAGCTCCTTGACGCGGCGGAGACGCTGGTCGACGACGGGTTCACGGTGCTGCCGTACACCAACGACGATCCTGTGCTGGCCCGGAAGCTGGAGGACGTGGGGTGCGCGGCGGTGATGCCGCTCGGGTCGCCCATCGGATCCGGGCTCGGGATCCGCAACCCGCACAACTTCCGGCTGATCGTCGAGCACGCGCGCGTGCCGGTGATTCTGGACGCGGGGGCCGGTACGGCGTCCGATGCGGCGCTGGCGATGGAGCTGGGGTGCGCGGGGGTGATGCTGGCGTCCGCCGTGACGCGAGCGCAGGATCCCGAGCGGATGGCGTCCGCCATGCGGGCCGGGGTGGAGGCGGGACGGCTGGCCCGACTGGCCGGCCGGATCCCCTTCCGGCACTTCGCCGAGCCGTCGTCCCCCGCTGAGGGCCTGGCCGCCCTGGACCCCGAGCGCCCCGCCTTCTGACCGCCGGCCCGGTCGTCCGGGGCGCACGGAGGGGCGCGTTGCGTCACAGATGCGCTGCAAGTCGGCGGGGAAATCTGTCTCACCTGTGGGGGTTTCAGCCGGGGCTCGTACACTCTCGGGGTGGATACGACGCTTCAGGACCCCCTCGTCGGGCAGGTGCTCGACGGCCGTTATCGCGTCGACGCGCGGATCGCCGTCGGCGGGATGGCCACGGTCTACCGGGCCCTGGACGTCCGGCTGGACCGGGTGCTCGCGCTGAAAGTGATGCATCCGGCACTCGCCGCCGACGGGGCCTTCGTCGAGAGATTCATCCGGGAGGCCAAGTCGGTCGCCCGGCTGGCACACCCCAACGTCGTCCAGGTCTTCGACCAGGGGACCGACGGACCGTACGTGTATCTCGCGATGGAGTACGTCGCCGGCTGCACCCTCCGTGACGTGCTGCGCGAGCGCGGCGCGCTGCAGCCGCGGGCCGCACTGGACATCCTGGAGCCCGTGCTGGCCGCACTGGGCGCCGCGCACCGCGCCGGGTTCGTGCACCGGGACATGAAGCCCGAGAACGTGTTGATAGGGGACGACGGGCGGGTCAAGGTCGCCGACTTCGGGCTCGTGCGATCCGTGGGCAGCGTCACCAACACGACCGGCGCCGTCCTGGGGACCGTGGCGTACCTCGCGCCCGAGCAGGTCGAGAGCGGGGCCGCCGATCCCCGCGTCGACGTGTACGCGTGCGGTGTCGTGCTCTACGAGATGCTCACCGGGGAGAAGCCGCACGACTCGGACTCGCCCGCGGTGATCCTCTACAAGCATCTCCACGAGGACGTGCCGCCGCCGTCCGCCGTCGTGCCCGGGCTGGCCCACGAGCTGGACGAGCTGGTCGCCCACGGCACCGCCCGCAATCCCGAGGCCCGGCCCTACGACGCCGTCGCGCTGCTGGCCCTGGTGCGGCAGGCGCGGGCCACTCTCCGGGACGAGCAGCTGGACGCCGTACCGCCGCAGGCGCTCGCCGAGGCACATGACATAGCCGAGGACCGGACGAGCGTCATCCCGCGGTCGCTGACCTCCCCCACGCTCGGCTTCGCTCGCGCGGGGGGACCCCCATCCCGGCCGCTGCCCGTCAACGAACAGGACGACCGGGTCCTGATGACCAGCCGGTTCGAGGCGCCGCCGGTGCCGGAACGGCGGCACGGGGCCCGCCGGTCCCGGCGCGGACTGGTCACGCTCGTCGTCGCCGTCCTGGTCCTCTTCGGCGCCGGCACCGGGATCTGGTACATCAACTCCGGGCAGTTCACCAAGGTCCCGCCGCTGCTGTCGAAGACCGAGGCACAGGCCACCGCGCGACTCAAGGAGGCCGGGCTCGACATCAAGAAGGTCGAGCACGCCTACAGCGACACGGTCAAGCGGGGCACGGTGATCAGCACCGACCCGGCGGCCGGCCAGCGCATCCGCAGCAACGACTCGGTGACGCTCACCATCTCGGACGGCCCTGAGACGGTGAACGTGCCGGACGTGCAGGGGCGGACGCAGGCGAGGGCCAGGGCGCTGCTGAAGGCAGCCGGGCTCGAACCGGGCATGGTGACACGGGAGTTCAGCGACAGCGTGCCCAAGGGGTCGGTCATCTCCACCGATCCGGGCGCCGGGAGCAAGCGGCACGCGGGGACGGCGATCGCGCTCGTCGTCAGCAAGGGTTCGCCGGTGGACGTCCCGGATGTCACCGGTGACGACCTGGACGACGCCCGGCAGGAGCTTCAAGAGGCGGGGCTGAAGGTGACCGTGTCGGCCACCGAGGTCACCTCCGAGTACGACCAGGGGCAGGTCGCCCGGCAGACCCCGGCGGGCGACGCGCAGGCCGCCGAGGGCGACACGGTGACACTGACGCTGTCCAAGGGCCCGGAGATGGTCGAGGTGCCGAGCGTGGTCGGGGCCACGGTCGACGACGCGACCAAGCTCCTGGAGCAGTCCGGCTTCCAGGTCAAGGAGGACCGCGGGCTGCTCGGCCTGTTCGGCAACACCGTGAAGAAGCAGTCGGTGGACGCCGGGGAGCAGGCGCCCAAGGGGTCGACGATCACGATCACCATCCGGTGACCGGGGCCGGCCCGCGGCGTGACACCCTTGACGGGTGAAGAGCCACCCGTCCCGTCCCTCCGGCACCCCGCGGTCCGGTCCCTCGCGCAACCCCGTCGGCGGTCATGTCCCGGTGGCCGGCGGTCTGCACTCCGTGGGGCTGTCGTACGCCCGTGAGCTGAAGGCCGAGACCGTACAGGTCTTCGTCGCCAACCCGCGCGGCTGGGCCACCCCGGCGGGCAGTCCCCAGCAGGACGAGGCGTTCCGCGCGGCCTGTGCGGAGGGGTCGGTCCCGGCGTACGTGCACGCCCCCTACCTGATCAACTTCGGCTCGCACACCGAGGCGACCGTGGAGAGGTCGGTGGAGTCACTGCGGCACTCGCTGCGGCGCGGGCGGGAGATCGGGGCGCTCGGGGTGGTCGTGCACACCGGGAGCGCGACCGGCGGCCGGCACCGGGAGGTGGCGCTGAAGCAGGTACGGATGCATCTGCTGCCGCTGCTGGACGAGCTGACCCATGACGACGACCCGTTCCTGCTCCTGGAGTCCACCGCCGGGCAGGGCGCCTCGCTCTGCTCGCGGACCTGGGACTTCGGCCCGTACTTCGAGGCGCTGGACGCCCATCCGAAGCTCGGCGTCTGTCTGGACACCTGTCATATCTTCGCCGCCGGGCACGACCTGACCGGGCCGAACGGAATGCACCAGACGCTGGACCTGCTGGTGGACACCGTCGGCGAGGGGCGGCTGAAGCTGATCCACGCCAACGACTCCAAGGACGTCGTCGGCGCGCACAAGGACCGGCACGAGAACATCGGCGCCGGGCACATCGGCGAGGATCCCTTCCGTGCGCTGATGACCCACCCGGCGACCGCGGGCGTACCCCTGGTCATCGAGACGCCCGGCGGCAAGGAGGGGCACGCGGCGGACGTCGAGCGCCTCAAGCGGCTGCGCGACGGCTGACCGCGCCTGGGTCAGCCGACCGCCAGCGGCACCGCCGCCAGCAGCAGCCCCGCCCCGAGCAGCGCCATCGACCGGCGCAGCCAGCGGTACTTCGCCGAGAGGATGGCGCTGACGTCCTGGAACTGGGTGAGCAGCCAGCCCACCCGGTCCGCGCCGGCCTCGGCGGCGGCGCGGCGCAGCGCCTCCCGGTCGGTGGCGGTGAGCGCGTCGGCGTAGAAGGTCGGGCCCGGTGCCGAGCGGAACGTACGGGTCCGGGGCACGATCACCGCGAGCAGCAGCAGGGTGCCCCCCGCCCACAGTGCCGCGCCCACCGCGAGGAACACCACGGCGGGCCCGGAGACGCCGGACGGCAGCCCGCGCCCGAGGACCAGGGCGGGTGCCGCCACGGCCCCGGACAGCAGGACGGACGCCTTCACGTCCGCCCTGCCCAGGTCCTCGCGCACGGTCAGCAGCAGCCGTTCGGCGACATAGTGCGCGGCGGCGTCGGGGTCGGGGTCGGCTGGGGTCATCGGCGTGCCTCGGGGCTGGAGTCGTCCTCCACCCCCGTGCCCTCTCCGGGGATGGTGTCCAGCGGGGGTACCGGCGGCGCGGGCGGGACCGGCGGAGGCGCGTCGGCCGGGAGCAGCGGCGGCGCGGGCGGCATCGGCGGGATCGGCAGCGAGGTCGGGGCCTGCGGCAGGCCGTTCGGGAAGACCCCGGTGGAGACCGTGCGGCTGAAGTCGATGAGGGCCTGGACCTGGTCGTCGATCTGGTGGCGCTGCACCACTCCCTGGTTGATCAGGGTGGTCAGATAGTCCAGGGCGCCCTGGCGCTGTTCGCGGGCCTGCTGCTGGAGCACGCCGAGGATCTCGTGTGCCCGGCTCGGGTCCGAGGCGAGCATATGGGCGTACTGGACGCTCTCGCCGGCCGTGATCAGCTTCTGCGCGTCGTCCATGTTGGCGGCGATCCGCGCCTTGTTGACGTTGTCCATGGCCTCCTGGACCACGCCGCCCTTCTCCACCGCGACCATCTGCGCCTGGTAGTCGGCGGCCGCCTGGCCCAGGTCGATACGGACGAACACCTGGGTGGCGAGGCCGAGATCGGCGCCGAAGTCGCTCCACCGGCCGCTGGCCAGCTCGTCCTGGATCGCCTCGTCGACCTGCTGGGCCGAGTCCAGGCTGTAGCGGCGGCTGAGTCCGCGCAGCCGGGCCTCCAGCGAGGGCCGCAGCATGCGCTCGACGTCGACCACGCGCTTGTCGGCGGCCTGGTAGAAGTCGTGCACCTCCCAGTTGACGTCCGCGCCCGCCCGGAACCGGGAGCGGTCGCCGAAGGTGGGCAGCTCCAGCTGGAAGGAGACCTGGTGCTGGCCGCGGGCGATCCAGCACACCGAGGTGGGCTTGCCGATCAGCGGCTTGTTGAAGTGCTCGGCACCGCGGACGGTGATGATGCTGTGTCCGCCGTTCTTGTAGTAGAGCACCGAGGCGACCTGGCTGTTGCGGTGCCGGTAGGTGGTCTGTGGGGCGAACTCGCGGACGAAGGGGCCTCTGAGGTCGTGCGGAAGGACGAACTCCTCGTCCTGGGGCGGCCACGGCTGCCCCCACTGGTTGTGCGTCATGGTGTACTCGCTCCCTGGACCGCGCCCCACAGGCGGCGGACCTGCTGATCGTTCAGTGGTTGGTCGGGTTCTTCGGTCAGTTCCTTGATCAGGCCGAGCAGCCGGTTGCGGTCGTCGTGGGTGTGCACGAGGAGCGGCAGGAACCGCTCCAGCCGGTCGGCCCAGGGCTGGTCGGCCGAGTCGCGCAGCCAGTCGGAGAGGGTCTCGATCGCCGCCTCGTACGACCGTGGGGTCTGCAGCGCGGTCCACAGGAGCCCGGCGAGTTCCGCGGCGAGGGCGGGCCGGACGGCGGCCAGGGCCAGCATCAGCGGCCAGTCGCCGTAACCCTCCAGGTCCTCGTGCTGGTTCCAGAGGTCGACGACGGGGATGGCGGCGAGATAGACCGTGCTCTGCAGGCCCAGGTCCTGTTGGGTGCGGCGTTCGTCGGAGAGCCAGGCGCGGATCCGGCGCAGGGTCTGGGGGTCGGGGTGGGCTCCGGCGAAGTGGGCGACCTGGACGGCCGCGTCGGCCCGCAGTCTGCCCTCGTCCCAGACGCCGATCCCGCCGATCAGGTCGAGCGACTCGCGGACGGTGTGCGTGGCCCGGCCCCGGCCGAGCACGGCCCCGGCGGTCCAGCGCAGCTGCTCGTCGCCGTACCGGGCCCAGGAGCCGGTCAGGGCGCGGACGGCGGTGCCGACCTCCCTGGAGCGCACGGCGACGTCGAGCACGGTCGCCGCGAAGAGCCTCCGGCGGGCCCGCTCGGACTGGGCCATGGGCTGGACCAGTTCGTGCACCGTGTGCGAGAGGTCGAGGCGGCACAGCTGACCGGCCGCCACGGCGGCCCGTACCCAGACCTGGGGCCGGGTGTCCTCGCAGAGTCCGGCAAGCCAGCGCAGCACGGGTCCGCGCGCGTTGTGCCGGTGCTGCCACAGGTGGCCGAGGACGGCCGGGGCTAGGGCCTCGCCGCCGAACCTGACGGTGCGGACCGGTACTTCCTCGGTGCCGACCTCCTCGGTGCCGAGTTCGGCGACCGCGCGGGCGGAGACCAGCCGGGCGTCGACGCCGTCGCTGAACAGCGGCCGGCCGGGGGTGGCCTCCGGGTCGACGGTGACGGCCAGTTCCCAGGCGAGCACCTCGGCGGCCTCGGCGACGGCGCTGAGCGAGGCGCCCTCCAGGACGGCGACGGCGATCCGGTAGGCCGCGTCCCGCAGCCGCTCGGGAGTCTCGGAGCGGATCCCGCCGGCGAACCATTCGGCGGCCTGGCTCTCGGCGAACTTCCGGCACTCGGCGAGGAGTGCGTCGTGGGTCAGCTCGTCCCTGGTGTGCCGGGCGAGGAGCCTCGCGAAGTGCGCGGCCTCCGCCGGCCGTAACTCGTCGAGTCCGCGCGCCTCCAGGACGTCGGGGTCCAGGGCGGTCGACCGGGCCCGCTCGTACAACTCGGGTCCCGATTCCTCCAGTTCGAGGGCGAGATGGCCTTCGAGTACGGCGGTCTGGGCGGCCGGGGTGTGGACACGGTAGTAGCGGCCGCCGCGGGAGAGGACGTCACCGGGTTCGGGGGTGGCCAGCAGGACGGCGTACGCCTCCTTCCTGCCGAGCAGTTCGCAGAGCCGGTCGAGACCGGTCTCGTCCGGCAGTCCGGTGGCGCTGGGTTCCAGGGCGTAGCCGTGGCCGTCGTGGATCTGGTCGTCGTCCAGCCGGTCCAGGTCGGTGCGCGGGTCGAGCCGGGAGACCTGGCCACGGGTGAGGTCGTCGAGCAGGGACAGGGCGGTGTAGGCGCGGCCGGTGCCGGGCTGGCCGTACAACACCAGGAGGCGGCCGCCGCACAGTTGCTCGCGGTAGTCGCCGTAGTCCGCCGGTTCCTGGAAGACCCGGCGCAGCCTGCGCAGTTCGTCCTCCGGGAGCGGGCCGGCCAGCAGGCGTTCCGCGGCCTGCCGGCCGTAGAAGTTCATGGTGCCGACGGATTCGGAGCTGATGAGGGTGCCGGATCCGTGCTGGTTCACGGTGGAGCGGAAGATCCGGGAGGCGGCGGCCGCGGCGCCGGGCAGGGCCTCCTCGCCCAGCGGGTTGGCGGCGGAGCCGCCGATGACGTCGGCCTTCTCCGGCTCGGGTGCGCCGCCGGACTCGGCGCCGGGCGCCTTGTCCGGCTCGGCCTTCTGCTGCGGCTGCTGCGGCTGCGGCTGGGGTTTCGGGCCGCCCTGGGGCGGCGGGGGGTTCTGCGCGTTCACCGGTCACCGCCGCGACGGTCGGTGTTGATGGTCTCGATCCGTTCGGCGGCGAAGACGTCACCGCCGCCGTGCTGGTGGATGTTCTGGACGAAGCGGCCCTTGGTGCCCTCGGAGGCCTCGGTGCTCCTGGAGGCCTCGGTGTCCTTGGGGGCCTGCGAGCGTGGGGGCTTCTCCCCCGACGGCCCGTCCGCCGTGTCCCGCTCCTGCTCCTGCGCCTCAAGGGGCTCGTGTTCCTCGGGGGGCTCCTGCGGCTCGGGCGGCCGGGACCGGCCGGGGACCATGAACCAGGCGGTGGTGCGGCCCTCCTTGAGCTCCACGTCGTGCCGGCGGTAGTGCTGGGGGTCCACCCAGCGTCCGCCGGGCAGGATGAAGTCCTCGTGCACCCGGTCGGAGGCGGCCACCACCATGGGCGCGCCGTCCGCGGCCTTGAGGATCGCCTTCGCGACACCGCAGTCGGCCAGCCGGCAGGCGAGGTCGACGGCGCGTCCGGAACGGCCGTGCGCGTCGGCCGTGACCCGGCCGATGTGCAGGCCGACGCGGAGCCGCAGCGGTTTCCTGAGGTGCCGGTTGCTCTCCCGGAGGTTCTGGTGGAGGTGCTCCACCCATTCCCCGAGGACCCGGACGGGCGGCACGTCGGGCGCCAGTACGCCGAGGATGCCGTCGCCGCGGTCTTCCTGGTAGAGCCGCGGCGGGCGGATGCCGGCCTGTTCGAAGGCGGTACCCGTGACGTCGTAGAGTCTGCGCCGCATCTCGGGTTTCTCGGTGTCGGACAGCAGGCCCGAGCCCTGTGCGTCCACGTTGACGATGAAGCCGTACGCGGCTTCCCCCTCCATCGTTTTCTCCTCCCTGCCGTCCCGCCGGGCCACCGGCGCCTCCGGTGCGATGCTCGCGGAGCCGGCCGGTCGCCGCTGTAGCCGTTTACACAGCGCGGGACTCGATGCTTGTCAGGTCTCCGTGCCGTGTGGTTGTCCGGCGGCGAGCAGGCGGAGCGGGTCCAGGTCGGCGACGGCCAGCGTGCCGGGGCCGGTGCGGACCAGGCCTTGTTCGCGTAACAGGCGCAGGGCCTTGGCGACCGCCTCGCGGGTGGAGCCCACGGAGGCGGCCAGCTCGTGCTGGGCGAGGGGCAGCCGTATGGTCACGGCCTCGTTCTCCCGCAGGCCGGTGCGGTCGGCGAGTTCGACCAGCCGCTCGGCGAGCCGCTGGAGCACGGTCATGGAGGCCAGGGCCCGGCGCTCGTGGTCCGCGCTGCGCAGCCGCTCGGTGAGCTGGACCGTCATCAGCGCGTTGGCGTGCGGCCGGGCGGCCAGGAACCGCCGGAACCGCTCGCCGGGTATGACCAGGCCGGTGACCGGACCCAGGGTGCTCACCGAGGCGCTGCGCGGGCGGCCGTCGAGCGCCGCCATGTCGCCGACGACCTCACCGGTCCGCCTCAGGGCCAGGATCAGCCGGCCGCCGCGTTCGGTGGGCGTCCACACCGTGCACCAGCCGTTGAGCAGGACCACCGCGAACGTGGTCCGGTCGCCTTCCGCGACGACCGTGTCGTACGGCGGGTACTCGCGCCGGGTGCCGAGTCCCGCCAGTGCTTCCCGGTCCCCCGGACCGAGCCCGCCCATGAAGGTATGCCGCTCTCCGAACAGCCCCACCGTCGTCCCCCGACCGCTCGCCCCCGAACCGGACCACAAGCGGAACCCCCAAGGGCCCCTTGGATCCGTCTTTGCCCGGCGCGTCTCCCGCCAGGCAAGGATCTCAGCGTAGCGCTCTGGGCACGGAATGTGCCGTCCGTTACCGGAACGAGCCCGAACCCTTCACGGAATACCCCAGGGGGGTATATATGTTGGTGCCTCAAGAGGGATCGCACCTGACACCGGGGATCAGCCATGGACCACGATCACGCCCTGCACGAGCACCACGAACAACACGCACGGACGGAACCGCCCCACGCGCACCACGAAGCACACGGGACGCAGGGCGCACACGGCCCCGCCGGCGCCTCCTGGGCCATGGCCGTCCAGGCGACCCTGCACTGCCTCACCGGCTGTGCCATCGGCGAGGTGCTCGGCATGGTCGTAGGCACGGCCTTCGGGTGGGGGAACCTGCCCACCACACTGCTGGCGATCGTGCTGGCGTTCTTCTTCGGCTACTCGCTCACCATGCGCGGGGTACTGAAGGCGGGCGTCGACCTGCGCACCGCGCTGCGGGTGGCACTGGCGGCGGACACCCTCTCGATCGCCGTGATGGAGCTGATCGACAACGGCACGATCCTGGTCTGGCCGGCCGCGATGGACGCCCAGCTGGGCGACGCGCTGTTCTGGATCTCACTGGCCGTCTCGCTGGCGATCGCGTTCGTGGTGACGACCCCGGTCAACAAGTGGACGATCGGCCGGGGCAAGGGCCACGCGGTGGTGCACCAGTACCACCACTGAGAGCTCAGAACTGAGAGCTCAGAGTTCCGGACCGTCCCCCGGTCCCTCCTGGTAGGAGTAGCGCTGCTCCTTCCAGGGGTCGCCGAGGTTGTGGTAGCCGCGCTCCTCCCAGAAGCCGCGGCGGTCGGCGGTCATGTACTCGATGCCGCGGACCCACTTGGGGCCCTTCCAGGCGTACAGCTGGGGGACAACCAGGCGCACCGGGAAGCCGTGCTCGGCGGTGAGGAGTTCGCCGTCCTTGTGGGTGGCGAAGATCGTACGGTCGGTGGCGAAGTCCGTGAGGCGCAGGTTGGAGCTGAAGCCGTACTCCGCCCACACCATCACATGGGTGACATCGGGGGCGGGCGGCGCGAGCTCCAGGAGGGTCCACGCCGGGATCCCGCCCCACTCGGCACCCAGCATGCTGAACTTCGTCACGCAGTGCAGATCGGCGACCACGGTGGCGTAGGGCAGGGCCGTGAACTGCTCGTGGTTCCAGGTGAACGGGCCCGCGTCGGCGGTGGCGCCGAAGACCCTGAACTCCCAGCGCTCGGGGCGGAACTTGGGCACGGGGCCGTAGTGGGTGACCGGCCAGCCGCGCTGCAGTCGCTGCCCCGGTGGAAGCCCGGACTCCGCGGCTTCTCTCGACGCGCGCTCCACCGGATGACCCATGCCTTCCATCCTGACAGACCGCGAGCGGTGCACCTGACCAGGCAGACACCTCAAAGATCAGCAAATCGGTCAACTGGCACCAAGCATGCACTTACTTACTAAGTACGCACTTACTGGACGATCTTCTATGCCGGTGCAATCATGCGCCGCAAACACCCCAGTCCATGCGGAAGGAGCCTCTGCGATGCAGGGCGACCCCGAGGTCATCGAATTCCTCAACGAGCAGCTCACCGGTGAGCTCACCGCGATCAACCAGTACTTCCTGCACGCGAAGATGCAGGAGAACTTCGGCTGGTACAAGCTCGCCAAGTACACCCGGCACGAGTCGTTCGACGAGATGAAGCACGCCGAGGTGCTCACCGACCGGATTCTGTTCCTGGAGGGGCTGCCCAACTACCAGCGACTCTTCCACGTGCGGGTGGGGCAGACCGTCAAGGAGATGTTCGAGGCGGACAAGCAGGTCGAGGTGGAGGCCATCGACCGCCTCAAGCGCGGGATCAAGGTGATGCGCGAGAAGGGCGACATCACGTCCGCGAACATCTTCGAGAGCATCCTGGAGGACGAGGAGCACCACATCGACTACCTCGACACCCAGCTGGACCTGGTGGAGAAGCTCGGCGAGGCGCTCTACATCTCGCAGATCATCGAGCAGCCCGAGAGCAGCTGAGCCGCGACAGCCGGCTCTAGGCCGCCTCGTCCAGCCTGTCGAACCCGTCCGGCGCGTCGACCTCGGCGAGCACCGGGCGGCCCTGGTCGGCCAGCTCACGGCGGGGGCAGGCGCCCCGGCCGAGGATCGCCTGGATCCGGCGGACACACGAACCGCAGTCCGTGCCCGCCTTGCAGGCGGACGCTATCTGGCGGGGGGTGCAGGCACCGTCCTCCGCGTGCTGCTTGACCTGCGCTTCGGTCACCCCGAAACAGCTGCAGACGTACACGCGGATTCACCTCCCGCCGGGATCGATCAGTGGTGCCGTCCCGATTAATCGGTGAGGCAAACCTAACCTTACCCATCACGCGCGTGCCGCAAAAGTAGAGGGGGCGCGGATCGTATGTGATCCACGCCCCACTTCACTCGGACGTAACAGCCGAACCCGTCACTGGTCCCGGTACATCTCCGCGACCAGGAATGCCAGGTCGAGGGACTGGCTGCGGTTCAGGCGCGGGTCGCAGGCCGTCTCGTAGCGCTGGTGCAGGTCGTCGACGAAGATCTCGTCGCCGCCGCCCACGCACTCGGTGACATCGTCACCGGTGAGCTCGACATGGATGCCGCCCGGGTGGGTGCCGAGGGTCTTGTGGACCTCGAAGAAGCCCTTGACCTCGTCGAGCACGTCGTCGAAGCGGCGGGTCTTGTGACCCGAGGCCGCCTCGAAGGTGTTGCCGTGCATCGGGTCGGTCACCCAGGCGACGGTGGCGCCCGAGGCGGTGACCTTCTCGACCAGCTCGGGGAGCTTGTCGCGGACCTTGTCCGCGCCCATCCGGACGACGAAGGTCAGCCGGCCCGGCTCGCGGTCCGGGTCGAGGCGGTCGATGTACCTCAGCGCCTCCTCGGCCGTCGTCGTCGGGCCGAGCTTGAGACCGATCGGGTTGCGGATCTTCGAGGCGAACTCGATGTGCGCCCCGTCCAGCTGCCGGGTGCGCTCACCGATCCAGACCATGTGCGCCGAGACGTCGTACAGCTTGCCGGTGCGGGAGTCGACCCTGGTCAGGGCGGACTCGTAGTCCAGCAGCAGCGCCTCGTGCGAGGAGAAGAACTCGACCGTCTTGAACTCCTCGGGCTCCGCGCCGCAGGCCCGCATGAAGTTCAGCGCGTTGTCGATCTCGCGGGCGAGCTGCTCGTAGCGCTGGCCGGACGGGGAGGACTTCACGAAGTCCTGGTTCCAGGCGTGCACCTGGCGCAGGTCCGCGTAACCGCCGGTGGTGAAGGCACGCACCAGGTTCAGCGTGGAGGCGGAGGCGTTGTACATCCGCTTCAGCCGCTCGGGGTCCGGGATGCGGGCCTTCTCATCGAAGTCGAAGCCGTTGACCGAGTCGCCGCGGTACGTCGGCAGGGTCACGCCGTCGCGGGTCTCGGTGCCCTTGGAGCGCGGCTTGCTGTACTGGCCGGCGATCCGCCCCACCTTCACCACGGGCACCGACGCGGCGTACGTCAGTACGGCACCCATCTGGAGGAGGGTCTTGAGCTTGTTGCGGATCTGGTCGGCCGACACCGCGTCGAAGGCCTCGGCACAGTCGCCGCCCTGGAGGAGGAACGCCTCTCCCTTGGCGACGGCCGCCATCCGGGCGCGCAGCTGGTCGCACTCGCCCGCGAAGACGAGCGGCGGATACGACTCCAGCTCCGCGACGGCTGCGCGCAGAGCCTCGGGGTCGGGGTACTCGGGCTGCTGCGCCGCGGGCAGGTCTCGCCAGGTGTTGCCGGCGCTCGGGCCGGTCTTAGCGTTCACTGTCACCCCGTAAACATTACGGGGTCGTGTCGACTGTTTTTTCCCTGGCTCGACTGGTGAGACGGGGTGATTGTCCTGTGGACGGAGGGCAGGGTGCGGTACGGTATGCGCATGTTCGCGCTTTCGAACCAGAACTGGTGGTGGACCGCTTCTTCGGCGGCCCACTGACTGCGCGTACGCAAGACTTCGCGAAGGCCGCCCGAGGGGCGGCCTTCGGCGTTTCCGGGGTCGTTCCTCTCCCACCCGTAGAGGACCGCAGAGGAACCATGGACCTGACCCAGCTGCTCCACGAAGAGCGCCCGTTCGCCCTGCTCCGCCGCCGTACTCCCGGCCACGACGAGAGCACGGTGGAGGTGCTGCTCGGCCCGGTCACCGCCTGTGACCGGCTGGCCGCCCTGCCCGAGGAGGGGCTCGCCCTGGTCCCGTTCCGGCAGATCCGCGAGCGCGGCTTCGACGTCCGCGACGACGGCACGCCCCTGCTGGTCCTCACCCCCGAGGAGACCCACACCCTGCCCCTTGCGGACGCCCTGGCACAGCTGCCCGCGCACGCGGTGCGGGTCGAGGACGGGGGCTTCGACGTCGACGACGAGGCGTACGCGGAGATCGTCGGCCGCGTGCTGCGCGAGGAGATCGGCCGGGGCGAGGGCGCGAACTTCGTGATCCGGCGGACGTACCAGGGCCGGATCCCGGGCTTCGGCCGGGCCGACGCGCTCGCGCTGTTCCGGCGGCTCCTGGAGGGCGAGCGGGGCGCGTACTGGACGTTCGTGGTGCACACCGGGGACCGGACGCTGGTCGGCGCCAGTCCGGAGGTACACGTCCGGATGTCCGGCGGCACGGTGGTCATGAACCCGATCAGCGGGACGTACCGCTATCCGGCCGAGGGGCCCACCCCGGAGCATCTGCTCGGCTTCCTCGCCGACGGCAAGGAGATCGAGGAGCTGTCGATGGTCGTCGACGAGGAGCTCAAGATGATGTGCACGGTGGGCGACATGGGGGGCGTGGTGGTCGGGCCCCGGCTCAAGGAGATGGCCCACCTCGCGCACACGGAGTACGAGCTGCGCGGCCGGTCCTCGCTGGACGTGCGGGAGGTCCTGAAGGAGACCATGTTCGCGGCGACCGTCACGGGCTCGCCGGTGCAGAACGCCTGCCGGGTGATCGAGCGCTACGAGCCCCTCGGGCGGGACGGGGTCGGGCGCGGCTACTACGCCGGTGCGCTGGCCCTGCTCGGCCGGGACTCCGGCGGCGCCCAGACCCTGGACTCGCCCATCCTGATCCGCACCGCGGACATCGACGCGGACGGGCGGCTGCGGGTCCCGGTCGGCGCCACCCTGGTGCGCGGTTCGGACCCGGCGGGCGAGGTCGCGGAGACGCACGCGAAGGCGGCGGGGGTCCTCGCGGCCCTCGGGGTAGGACCGGCACGGCCGCGCGCGGAGGGGGCGCGGCCCCGGCTGGCCGACGACCCCCGGGTGCGGGCCGCGCTGGACGGGCGCCGGGCCGCGCTGGCGCCGTTCTGGCTGCGGATGCAGGAGCGGACCGGAGAGCTGGCCGGGCACGCGCTGGTGGTGGACGGCGAGGACACGTTCACGGCGATGCTCGCGCACGTGCTGCGGGCGGCCGGGCTCGACGTGACCGTCCGGCGCTACGACGAGCCGGGGCTGCGGGCGGCGGTGCTCGCACACGAGGGGCCGGTGGTGCTGGGCCCGGGGCCCGGCGACCCGTCCGACCTGGACGATCCGAAGATGCGGTTCCTGCGGAAGCTGACGGCGGCCATGATCCGGGAACACCGGCACGGGGTACTGGGCGTCTGCCTGGGGCACGAGCTGATCGCGGCCGAGCTGGGCCTGGAGATCGTCCGGAAGGAGGTGCCGTACCAGGGGGCGCAGACGACCGTGGACCTGTTCGGGCGCCCGGAGACCGTCGGTTTCTACAACAGCTTCGTGGCCCGCTGCGACGAGGACGAGGCGCGGGAGCTGGCCGCGCACGGCGTGCAGGTGAGCCGGGCGGCGAACGGCGAGGTGCACGCCCTACGGGGGCCGGGTCGTGCCGGAGACGCGCCAAGAAACGCGGTCGCGGGGGTGCAGTTCCACCCCGAGTCGGTCCTCTCCCTGAACGGCGCGGCCGTGGTGCGGGAGCTGATCGGTCAGCTGCGCGACACCGGCACGCTCTCCGAGCGGCGGCCGGCCCGGTAGCCCAGTAAGCCGTTCCGGGCGGGTCCGGCCCTGTCGGGTCGGGAGCCCGCCCGGACTCGGACTCAGCCGAAGAACACGCCGACCTCTTCGTACAGCTTCGGGTCGACGGTCTTCAGCCGGGCCGTGGCCTCCGCGATCGGCACCCGCACGATGTCGGTCCCGCGCAGCGCGACCATCTTGCCGAAGTCGCCGTCCCGGACGGCGTCGATGGCGTGCAGGCCGAAGCGGGTGGCCAGCCAGCGGTCGAAGGCGCTGGGCGTGCCGCCGCGCTGGATGTGCCCGAGGACGGTGGTCCGGGCCTCCTTGCCGGTGCGCCTCTCGATCTCCTTGGCCAGCCACTCGCCGACCCCGGACAGCCGGACGTGCCCGAAGGAGTCCAGCGACCCGTCCTTGAGGACCATCTCGCCGTCCTTCGGCATGGCGCCCTCGGCGACGACCACGATCGGGGCGTACGACGCCTTGAAGCGGGAGGTGACCCAGGCGCACACCTGGTCGACGTCGAAGCGCTGCTCGGGGATGAGGATGACGTTGGCGCCGCCGGCGAGGCCGGAGTGGATGGCGATCCAGCCGGCGTGCCGGCCCATCACCTCGCAGACCAGGACCCGCATGTGGGACTCGGCGGTGGTGTGCAGCCGGTCGATGGCCTCGGTGGCGATACCGACCGCGGTGTCGAAGCCGAAGGTGTAGTCGGTGGCGGACAGGTCGTTGTCGATGGTCTTCGGTACGCCGACGACGGGCACGCCGTACTCGTCGGTGAGGCGGGCGGCGACGCCGAGGGTGTCCTCGCCGCCGATCGCGATGAGCGCCTCGACCTCCAGCTTGGCGAGGTTGTCCTTGATCCGGCGGATGCCGTTCTCCTGCTTCAGCGGATTGGTCCGCGAGGAGCCGAGGATGGTGCCGCCGCGGGGCAGGATGCCGCGTACGGCGGGGATGTCGAGGCGGACGGTGTCGCCTTCGAGGGGGCCGCGCCAGCCGTCCCGGAAGCCGACGAAGTCATAGCCGTACTCCTGCACGCCCTTGCGGACGATGCCCCGGATGACGGCGTTGAGCCCGGGGCAGTCGCCGCCTCCGGTCAGTACTCCGACCCGCATGGAAATGTCCCTTCGCCGCGGTTGCCTGGTGGGGCTCACGCTAGTGGTGATCCAGGTCACACAGGGATGGGCGCGGAAGGGCAATTCCGGTGAATTGTCGGGCGGTTGGTTTACGTTCGGGCCGCGAAGATCAGATCAGTCGCCTTCCGGGCCGTCGTCGAGACCGCGCTCTATCGCGTACCGGACCAGCTCCACCCTGTTGTGCAGCTGGAGCTTGCCGAGGGTGTTCTGGACGTGGTTCTGGACCGTGCGGTGCGAGATGACCAGGCGTTCGGCGATCTGCTTGTAGCTCAGGCCCTTGGCGACCAGCCGCAGCACCTCGGTCTCGCGGTCGGTGAGCCGGGGCGTGTCGGGCCCGCCGGCGTCCGGCGCCGGCGCCGGCTCGGAGGCCAGCCGGCGGTACTCGCCGAGCACCAGACCGGCCAGACCCGGCGTGAACACCGGGTCGCCGACCGCGGTACGGCGGACCGCGTCCAGCAGCTCCTCGGTCGAGGCCGACTTCAGGAGGTAGCCGGTCGCGCCGGACTTCACCGCCTCCAGGACGTCGGCGTGCTCCCCGCTCGCCGAGAGCACCAGCACGCGCAACGCCGGGTTGTGGCCGACGAGTTCCTTGCAGACCTGGACACCGGGCTTGGCGGGCAGGTTGAGGTCCAGGACGAGGACGTCGGGCGCGACGGCCCGGGCGCGGCGCACCGCCTGCTCGCCGTCCCCGGCGGTGGCGACCACCTCGAAACCGGACTCGGTCAGGTCCCGGGCGACCGCGTCGCGCCACATGGGGTGGTCGTCGACCACCATGACCCTGATGCTCATCGCCGCTCCGCCTTCCCCAGGGAGACCTTCGGTACCTTCAGCTCTACTTCCGTGCCCTGCCCGGGAGTCGAGAACAGCTCGGCGCTGCCGCCGAGGTCGCGCAGCCGCCCCCGGATCGACTGGGCCACCCCGAGCCGCCCCTCTCCCTCGGCCTGGGCGAGCCGGCCCTCCGGGATACCGGGGCCGTCGTCCCGTACGGACACCACGATCTCGTCGGGCTCGTCCTCGACCAGGATCCAGGCCCGCGCCCCGGCCCCCGCGTGACTGCGCACGTTGTCCAGGGCGGCACCGACGGCCGCGGCCAGCTCGCGCGCCGCACCCGGCGGCAGCTCCACCGGCGCACCGGGCTCGGCCAGGCTCACCCGGGCTCCGGCGTACGGCGCGAGCAGCGTGCGCAGGTCGACGGGACCGGCGTCGTCCGGCTCCTCGACGAGGCGTACGAGCGCGCCCTCGGCCGCGTCCTCGGAGGCCCGCGAGAGCGGCACCAGACCGCCGGAGACCAGGGTGCGCAGAGCCACCTCCTGCTCCCCCGCCATCCGGCCCAGTTCGGCCGCCTCGCCGCCGAGGACCACACCCCGGCGCTGCACCATCGCCAACACCTGGAGCACGCTGTCGTGGATGTCCCGGGCGAGCCGCTCCCGCTCCCGCGTCGCCGCCTCGATCTCCAGGGCGCGGGCGAGGGTGCGCTCGGAGGCGCGGGCCACCTCGACGACGTACCCGATGGCGATGGAGGCGACCCAGACCAGGATCACGTTGTGGACGGTGTCGCGGGCCGGATGGCCGCGCTCGACCAGGTTGGCGGCGGCGACCGAAGTGGAGGCGAACGCGGCCCAGCGCCAGCCGCCCTTGAGGGCGTAGGCGAGGACCGAGCCGGCGGTCCATATCGACGGCAGGGTCGGGCCGCCGCGGTCGATATGGCCCTGGGTGACCACCCAGGGGGTCAGCACGACGCCGGTGAGCGCGATCGTGAGGTCGACGGCGAGGAAGCGCTTGGTGCAGGCGGCCGCGTTCTGGACGCGGGGCAGGGTCGCCAGCGTCCAGACCGTCAGGACGGCGTAGTAGGCGATGGCCGCACCCGGACGGTCGTACTCGTCGTAGGCGGACGCGAACAGGCCGATCGCGTACAGCAGGGTCAGCAGGCGATAGCCGGTCAGGGCGCGCCACAGAGGCTGCTCGACCGACATCCGTATGACGCGTTCCCGCTTTGTCATCTCCCCCAGTCCCCCCAGTCCCCGCAGTCCCCGCAGTCCCCGCAGTCCCCGCAGTCCCCGCAGTCCCCGCAGGCCCCCGTGCCGCCGGTCTAGGACTCGACGGCCTTCTTCTCGGCCTTCGCCGCCTCCTTCTCGGCCTTGGCGGCCTCCGCGATCCGCCGTTTGGCGGCGGTCGCGTAGATGTCGACGTACTCCTGACCGGAGAGCTTCATGATCTCGTACATGACCTCGTCGGTCACCGCGCGCAGCACGAACCGGTCGTGCTCCATGCCCTGGTAACGGCTGAAGTCCAGCGGCTTGCCGATCCGGATGCCCGGGCGCATCAGCTTGGGCATCACCTGCCCCGGCGGCTGGATCTTCTCCGTGTCGATCATGGCGACCGGGACGACCGGAGCGCCCGTCGCGAGCGCCACGCGCGCGAGGCCGCCCGGCTTGCCCCGGTACAGGCGGCCGTCGGGCGAGCGGGTGCCCTCCGGGTAGATGCCGAACAACTCGCCGCGGTCCAGTACGTCTATGCCGCTCTGCACCGCCGCCTCACCGGCGCCCCGCGCGCCGGAGCGGTCCACCGGGAGCTGGCCGACACCCTTGAAGAAGGCGGCCGTGAGGCGGCCCTTCACGCCGGGCGTGGTGAAGTACTCGGCCTTCGCGATGAAGGTGACCTTGCGGTCCAGCACCGCGGGCAGGAAGAACGAGTCCGAGAAGGACAGGTGGTTACTCGCCAGGATCGCCGGGCCCTCGGCCGGGACGTTCTCCAGGCCCTCCACCCAGGGTCTGAAGGCGACCTTCAGCGGTCCCCCGATAGCGACCTTCATCGCGCCGTACAACAACCGAGTGCCTCCCGTTTCCGTCGATGAGACCTTAACCCGCAGCGCCGGGAATGGCCCCGACGACCCTGGTCGGTGTCAGTGCCGTCGCGTACGGTGAAGCACATCCGAAGTCGTCGTTCGTGCCTCTCTCAGTTCCTGCCCCCTCTCATGAATTGGAGACCGAAGGTGCCGGTTCTCCCCGGAGCCGAGCCGTACCGCCATGACGGCGGGGAGGCCGGTGTCCTGCTCTGTCACGGTTTCACCGGCTCGCCCCAGTCGCTGCGCCCCTGGGCGGAGCACCACGCGGCACACGGTCTGACCGTGTCCGTGCCCCTGCTGCCCGGGCACGGCACCAGCTGGGAGGACATGCAGGTCACCGGCTGGCAGGACTGGTACGCGGAGGTGGACCGCGAGCTGCGCCTGCTGCGCGAGCGCTGCTCGCAGGTGTTCGTGGCGGGCCTGTCCATGGGCGGCGCCCTGGCGCTCAGGCTGGCCGCCAGGAACGGGACGGGTGTGGACGGCGTGGTGATCGTCAACCCGGCGAACAAGGTGCACGGCCTGTCGGCGTACGCCCTTCCGGTGGCCCGGCATCTGGTGCGCACGACCAGGGGCATCGCCAGCGACATCGCCAAGCCGGGCGCCGCGGAGGTGGGGTACGACCGGGTGCCGCTGCATGCCGCGCACTCGCTGCGGAACTTCTTCCGCCAGGTGGACGGTGAGCTTCCGCAGGTGACCCAGCCGCTGCTGCTCCTGCGCAGCACCCAGGATCATGTGGTTCCGGCGGTCGATTCGGCCCGGATCCTGAGCCGGGTGTCCTCCACGGACGTAACGGAGGTAGTGCTGGAACAGAGTTACCACGTGGCGACGTTGGACCACGATGCGGACCGGATCTTCGAGGGGAGCCTCGCCTTCATCGGCCGGCTCGCACCCAGTGTCGGCAAGGAAGGGACGGCCGCAGTTGGCTGAGCACGACTCCGACCGCGAGGACCGCGAGCCGGACGAGACAGGGGTGCCCTTCGACGAGGCGGCCGCGTGGGCGGCGATCGTCGCGGGGTACGGCGACGAGCCGCCGGACCCGCCGGGCGCGAAGCCCTACAAGCCGGTGGAGGACCTCGCGCTGCCGGCCATGGAAGAGGACGCCGCCGAACCCGGGCCGGCCGAGGAGCAGCGGCCTGCGCAGCCCCTGGGCAGCTCCGTCTCCTTCGCGCCCGGGGTGGGCCCGCGTGACTACACGGCGCCGGAGCCGTCCGAGGACGACTTCGACGATGACGACGAGGGGCACTTCGTGCCGCCCGAGCCGCCGCCGCTGCCGACCGCCGACACGACCGCCAGGTTCGCCTGGCTGGGCGTGGTGGGCGGACCGATCCTGCTGCTGCTCGCGGTGCTGCTCGGCTGGGACATGACCTGGTGGCTGGCGACGGCGGGGATCGGCGGGTTCCTCGGCGGTTTCGTCACGCTGGTGACCCGGATGAAGACGGACGACGACGAGGACGGCGACCCGGGGCGCGGTGCCGTGGTCTGAGGTTCCTTCCTGGACGCCGGGATTCCGAGGGCGGCCAGGACCGGAAGGCGGGCAGCGCCCCTGAGCACCTCCCGCGGCCGGACTGCGTCCGGCGGCTCCGGTTCAGGCCGCGTCAGGCCGCAGGCACCCGAAGCGCGGCCAGCACGGGCAAGTGGTCCGTTGCCCTGGTGAGGTCGGCCTCGGCCACGCCCGGCAGGTCCAGGGGCACGCCGCAGCCGAGCACCTCGATGCCCTTCGTCGCGAAGATCGCGTCGATGCGCTGACGGGGGTCGGCGGACCCGCAGGTGAACTCACCGCCCCAGGGTGCGGTGGTACGGCAGTCCTGGAACGCGTCGGCCAGGCGGCGGAAGGTGCGGCCGTCGGGGCGGTCGTTGAGGTCGCCGCCGGCGATGGCGTGCTCCACACCCATGCCGGCGACCCGGTCGAGAAGCATTCCGCCCTGCTCGTAGCGCTCCTCCTGCTGGAGGCTGAGGTGGAAGCTGGTGACGCCGAGGCGGGCACCGCCGAAGCGGACGACGGCGGTCGCGAAGCCGCGGCGGTGCAGGCCGGGGGTGAGGGGCAGGAGGACGTCCTCGGTGCGCTCCACGGTGGCGCGGAGATCGCAGAGGACGGCCGGGCCGGCCGCGGTCGCTCCGCCGGTGAGGATCACCAGGTCGGAGGCGGCGGCCAGGCGGGCGAGCTTCTTGCGCCAGCGGAAGAACCGGGGCGCCTCCTGGATCAGGACCAGGTCGGGGGCGCAGGCCTTGATGACACGGGCCAGGGCCCGGGTGTCGTCCCGCATGGAGCGGATGTTGTAGCTGAGGACGCGGATGACGGCGGAACCGTCGGGCTCTGTGTGGGAGTTGGGGAGCGACACGGTTGCCATGCCGTCAATTTACGACACGACGGAGGTGGAGCGCCTGATGGGGCGGGGCGCGAGGCAGGTGCGCGACCGCCGGCCTCGTCGTGGCCGGTCGCGCACCTGCCTCGCGCCCCCAGGGTGTTGCGTTGCCGCTCCCTGAAACTCCGGGGCGTCACATGATCGGGTCGGGCTCCCGGGCCAGGTCCGCCGCGCCCACCAGGCCCGCGTCGTTGCCCAGCTGGGCGGCGATGACCTCGGCCACCGGGCGCCAGTTGCCGCCTACCAGCCAGCGTTTGTAGGACTTGCGGATCGGGTCCAGGACCAGTTCCCCCTCGTCGGAGAGGCCGCCGCCGACGATGAAGGCGGAGGGGTCGAAGAGGGAGGCCAGGTCGGCGAGGCCGGCACCGGCCCAGCGGGCCAGCTCGCGGTAGGAGTCGACGGCGACCGGGTCGCCCTGGCGGGCGGCCATGGAGATGTGCTTGCCCTCGATGCCCTCGGGGGTGCCGTCACCGAGGCCGAGCAGGATCTCGGCGTTCTCGGGGGTGGCGTTGGCGCGCTGCGTGGCGTAGCGGACGAGGGCGCGGCCGGAGGCGTACTGCTCCCAGCAGCCCTGCGAGCCGCAGCCGCACAGCAGCCCGTCCGGGACCATCCGGATGTGTCCGAACTCGGCGGCGACGCCGAAGTGCCCGCGGCGCAGCTTGTTGCCGATGATGATGCCGCCGCCGAGGCCGGTGCCGAGCGTGATGCAGATGACGTTGCGGTGGCCCTTGCCGGCACCGAACTTGTACTCGCCCCAGGCGGCGGCGTTGGCGTCGTTCTCCACGACCACGGGGAGGCCGACGCGGGCCTCGACTTCTTCCTTCAACGGCTCCTGGCGCCAGTCGATGTTGGGCGCGAAGTAGACCGTGGAGCGCTGCCGGTTGACGTATCCGGCGGCACCGATGCCCACGCCGACGATCTCGTGCCCGGCGCGCGCACCCTCTACGGCGGAAGCAATGGCGTCCACGATGCCCTCGGGCGTGCCCGGGGTCGGCACCTTGTGGGTCGAGAGGATGTTGCCTTCCTCATCGACCACGCCGGCCGCGATCTTCGTGCCGCCGATGTCGACGCCGATGGTGAGTCCCATGAATCCCTCAGTTTCGGTCGAGCCCCGCTACGGCCAACCGTACCCGAGGGGGATGTCAGTCGAGGTCGATGCGTTCGCCGGGGCCGGGGTCGTCGCCCTTGTCGTGGCCGCCGGAGGTCCAGCGGGTCTCCTGGGTCTGGACCGCGGAGCGGTAGGCGGCGAGGAGTTCGCTGCCGGCCGCGGCCAGGTGGTCGAAGACGTCGGGGTTGCGCTCTATGACGGGCTCGACCGCGTTCTTCGCCTGCTGCACGACCTGCCGGACCACCTGCTGGGCGGCGGGCCCGGCGACCGCCCCGAGGAGCGGGCTCTGGATGCCGGAGAGCTTGTCGGCGACGGCGTCGACGAGCTTGCGCAGTTCCTCGGCGGCCGACCCCGGGGGCGGGCCGTACTGGGCGCGACGGCGGCCCTTCTCCGCCTCCAGGTCCTCGGCACAGGCCGTGGCCCAGGCGTCGGCGTCGCTCGCCCGTACGTCGTCCGCGGCCTCGGAGGCGTCGGCTGTGGGGCGCTCTTCGCTCATGACGGACTCCTGACTACGGTTCGTCTCTACGACGTTACCCGAACGGGCGTACCGGATTCACCGTCAGCGCGGCCACAGATCCGGGTCCGGCGTGAAGCGCATCCGCAGCTCGCCGTCGCGCAGCGCGGCCCCGGCGACGGTGCAGCGGCGCAGGGCCGACGGCAGTGCGACGATCCGGCGGAAGCCGCCGACGGTGATCACGAGTTCGTCGCCGCGCCGGACGAGGTCGAGGCCGTCCCGTATCGCACCGGGCAGCGGGATGTGCCAGACGAGGACGCCGTCCTCCTCGATCCGGTCGGCCACGGGCCACTCGACCGGTGCGGGCACGGTGTTGACGCCGGGCACGGCGAGCGCGGCGAGGTCCTCGGTACCGCGGGGGTCGTGCCCGAGGTGGGGCACGGCGGTGACGTCGAACGTCTCCGCCCAGTCGGCGAGGGCCTTGCGCTGCTGGGCGACCAGTCCGTGCAGGGGGGTGTCCTCGGGCAGCACACGGTTGGCGACCAGGGCCTCGGTGCGCAGGCCGCGCAGGGCGAGGCCGAGGCGGGCGGTACGGACCGCGTCGGCACCGGCCGGGCCGGGCTCGGCGACCAGTCGTACGGCGGTGTGGCGGTCGGCGAGGACGGCCTCCACGGCGGCCAGCTCGACGTCCCAGCGGCCGGCCGTCTCGTAGAGCCAGTCGGCGGGCATGGGGACGCCGGCGAGCCGGCCGAGGACCGGGCGCAGGGCGCGGGCCGCCTGCCGCTCGGGCGGGAGCAGGCGGCGCAGGTACCGGCGCAGCTCCTCGGGGAGGGCGAGGAGGGCGAGCGCCTGGGGGGCGGGCGGGAGGTCCACGACGAGCAGCTCGTACCGCTCGGAGAGGGCGGCGTCGCGCAGGGCGCGCAGGAAGGAGAGTTCCTCGGCGCCGGGCAGGGGGGTGAGTTCCTCGGCGTCCAGGCGGGAGGCGCCCAGCAGGTCGAGGACGCCCGCGGCGCGGGTCTGGAAGGCGGTGAGGTCCTCGCGGAACCGCGCGGCCGCGTCGGGGCGCCACGCGGTGAGGGTGGGGGTGACCTGTCTCGGCGCCGGTCCTGTCGCCGTGCCCAGGGCCGCGCCGAGGGTGTCCGTACGGTCGGCGCCGAGCACGAGGGTCGGGGTGCCCTCGCCTGCGGCGCGCAGAGCGGTGGCCGCGGCGACGGCCGTCCGGCCGCTGCCGCCGGGTCCGGTGATCAGGATGGTGCGCATGGGGGTGAACCGTAACGGACGTCCAGGTGAGCCCTCGCTACAGCGGGCGCGGGGGAGGGTGTCACTTACCGGTGTTGACAGGGCGCCTCCCCCAGAGGGGGTGCCCCCAGCGCCCACCCGTGCCGCCCTGGGGGCACCTCCCAGGCCCTTGAGGCACTGGAGGAGGCACGCATGCCCGCAGCTATGGAGCCGCGACTGCAGCGCCCCGCAAGGGGCGCGGGGAACTGCGCGACCGGCCACGACGGACCGGCACCCGGGAGACCACGGGTGCCCCCGCGACGCGCCCCCTACCTCACTTCTCCCCCGACTCCACCCTCTTCTTCAGCCCCGCGAGCGCCCGGTCGATGATGACCTTCTCGGCCTTGCGCTTGATCATCCCCAGCATCGGGATCTTCACGTCCACCGTCAGCGAGTAGGTGACCTCGGTCGCCTCCGCACCCGCCGGCTTCAGCAGGTAGGACCCGTCCAGCGACCGCAGCATCTGGGACTTCACCAGCGTCCAGGAGACCTCGTTGTCACCGGTCCACGTGTACCCCAGCGTCTGGTCGTCCTTGATCGCACCCGCGTCCATGACGAGACGGACCTGCTCGGCCCGGCCCTTCGCATCGGTCTTCAGCACCTCCGCCTCCTTCACCTCACCGGTCCAGTCCGGGTAACGGGCGAAGTCGGCGATCACCGCCATGACGTCGGCCGGGGCCGCCTCGATCGTGATGCTCGAGCTGGTGTGTTCCGCCATCGCCGTGGCTCCTCCAGATGCGGGCCGGTGAGACCGGTACAAGGGTCTCCGTGCGCGAGCGTGCGCACGCGTGTGCAGCGTGAAGGCTACCGTGCGCCCGACCAGGCGACTTCACCCCCGTCCGGGGCCGTCGTCACCATTCCAGCGCCCAGGGCCGCCCGGTACCGGCGAAGTGCCCGACGTTCACGCACTCGGTGGCCCCGATCCGCATCCGCTTCACCAGCGGCTGGTGGACATGACCGAAGAGCGAGTAACGCGGCCTGGTGCGCCGGATGGCGTCGAGCAGCGCCCGGCTGCCCCGTTCGAAACGGCGCGCCACCGTGTCGTACACCAGCTCGGGCACCTCCGGCGGAATGTGCGTGCACAGCACGTCGACCTCGCCGAGCGCCTCGATCTTGGCCGCGTACTCCTCGTCGGAGACCTCGTAGGGGGTGCGCATCGGCGTCCGCAGCCCGCCGCCCACGAAGCCGAAGACCCGGCCGCCGATCTCCACCCGCTGCCCGTCGAGGATCGTGGTGCCCGGTCCCGCGTACTCCGGCCAGAGCGGCGGGATGTCGACATTGCCGTAGGTGGCGTACGTCGGGGTCGGGAACGCCGCGAACATCTCGGCGTACTGCTTGCGCACCGCCTTCTCGATGGCGGTCGCCCGGTCCATGCCGATCCCACCCCACAGCCGGGCCCCCAGCTCCCGGGCCTCCTCGAAGCGGCGGGCGGTACGGAGTTCGACGAGGCGGTCGGCGTTCTCGACGCCGAACAGGTCGGGGAAGATGCCGCGCGAGTGGTCGGCGTAGTCGAGGAAGAGGACCAGGTCGCCGAGGCAGATCAGGGCGTCCGCGCCGGCACCGGCGCCGGCCAGGTCACGGGCGTTGCCGTGCACGTCGCTGACCACGTGGACGCGGGTCGTTCGGTTGCCGGAGGGTGTGGCTGCCATGGTGATCAAGGGTAGGCCTGTGCGGCAAACGTGAACAGGCGGTGGCCGGACCTGGGGTTACTGGTCAGTCACTAAAGCCGTGGACTACCGTACGCGAAGGAACACCAACCTGTGTGACGCACCGAACATCTCGCCGGGACCCCCTGTCGAAGAAGCCATACCGGCGGGTAACGTCCGGGCAGTCCAGTCGTGCTCAGGAATTCAACCAACGGATCTTCCGGCCCGTGGCGAAGCCCTGAGTACCTGCCCGAGCCTTGGACCGCACCGTCGCATCGCACAACGTCGTGGCGTCGGCGCCCTATGAGGAGCAGCAGTCTTGCGCGAGTTCAGCCTTCCGGCTTTGTACGAGGTCCCCGCGGACGGCAACCTGACCGACATCGTCCGCAGAAACGCCGCGCAGCATCCGGATGTCGCCGTCATGGCCCGCAAGGTGAGCGGAGCGAAATCGGGGTCCCCCCGGACGGAGTCTGGGGGAGGTGTCTGGCAGGACGTGACCGCCACCACCTTCCTGACCGAGGTGCACGCGGCCGCCAAGGGTCTCATCGCCTCCGGCGTCCAGCCGGGCGACCGGGTCGCCCTGATGTCCCGCACCCGCTACGAGTGGACGCTCCTCGACTTCGCGATCTGGTGCGCCGGCGCGGTCACCGTGCCGGTGTACGAGACCAGCTCGCCGGAGCAGGTGCAGTGGATCCTCAGCGACTCCGGCGCGACCGCCTGCGTCGTCGAACTCGACACCCATGCGGCCGCCGTCGAGTCGGTGCGCGAGTCGCTGCCGGCCCTCAAGCAGGTCTGGCAGATCGAGGCCGGCGGCCTGGAGGAGCTGGGCCGGCTCGGCCAGGGCGTCACGGACGCGACCGTCGAGGAGCGCAGCTCGCAGGCGAAGGCGGACGACCCGGCGACCATCGTCTACACCTCGGGGACGACGGGCCGTCCCAAGGGCTGCGTCCTCACCCACCGCAACTTCTTCGCCGAGTGCGGCAACATCGTGGAGCGCCTGCGCCCGCTGTTCCGCACCGGCGAGTGCAGTGTCCTCCTCTTCCTCCCGCTCGCCCACGTCTTCGGCCGGCTCGTGCAGATCGCCCCGATGATGGCGCCGATCAAGCTGGGCTGCGTCCCGGACATCAAGAACCTCACCGACGAGCTGGCCGCGTTCCGGCCGACGCTGGTCCTCGGCGTCCCGCGGGTCTTCGAGAAGGTCTACAACTCGGCACGCGCCAAGGCTCAGGCGGACGGCAAGGGCAAGATCTTCGACAAGGCCGCGGACACCGCGATCGCGTACAGCAAGGCGCTGGACACGCCGTCGGGCGCGCCCCTCGGCCTGAAGATCAAACACAAGACCTTCGACAAGCTCGTCTACAGCAAGCTGCGCGCGGTGCTCGGCGGCCGGGGCGAATATGCGATTTCCGGCGGTGCCCCGCTCGGCGAGCGCCTGGGTCACTTCTTCCGCGGCATCGGCTTCACGGTCCTGGAGGGCTACGGCCTGACCGAGTCCTGTGCCGCGACCGCGTTCAACCCCTGGGACCGGCAGAAGATCGGCACGGTCGGCCAGCCGCTGCCCGGCTCGGTGATCCGGATCGCGGACGACGGCGAGGTGCTGCTGCACGGCGAGCACCTGTTCCGGGAGTACTGGAACAACCCCGGCGCGACCGCCGAGGCGCTGGCCGACGGCTGGTTCCACACCGGCGACATCGGCACCCTGGACGAGGACGGCTACCTCAGGATCACCGGCCGCAAGAAGGAGATCATCGTCACCGCGGGCGGCAAGAACGTCGCCCCGGCCGTGATCGAGGACCGCATCCGCGCGCACGCGCTGGTCGCGGAGTGCATGGTGGTCGGCGACGGGCGGCCGTTCGTGGGCGCGCTGGTCACCATCGACGAGGAGTTCCTGGGCCGCTGGGCGGCCGACCACGGCAAGCCGGCGGGCTCCACCGCGGCGTCGCTGCGTGACGACCCGGACCTGATCGCGGCGATCCAGGACGCTGTCGACGACGGCAACGCCGCGGTGTCGAAGGCGGAATCGGTGCGGAAGTTCCGCATTCTGTCCTCCCAGTTCTCGGAGGAGTCGGGCCACCTGACGCCGTCCCTGAAGCTCAAGCGCAACGTGGTGGCGAAGGACTACGCGGGCGAGATCGAGACTCTCTACCAGAAGTAGAGCGGCACGTGACTCACCTGTCGGCTCACATGTCCTCGGCGAGAACCCGTTCCATCGTCCGCTCGGCGAGCGCGGTGATGGTCACGAACGGGTTCACGCCGATGTTCCCGGGCACCAGTGAGCCGTCCGTGACGTACAGCTTCGGATACCCCTTCACCCGGCCGTAGTCGTCGGTCGCCCTGCCCAGCACGCAGCCACCCAGCGGGTGGTAGCAGAAGTCGTCCGCGAACACCTTGCCGCCCGACCCGAACAGGTCGTACCGGTAGATCGTCGCGTTGGCCGAGTTGATCCGGTCGAAGAGCTTCTTGGCCATGGCGACCGAGACCGCGCTCTGGGCGGCGGTCCAGCCCAGCTTCACCCCGTCGCTCGCCGAGTCGTAGGTGAAGGAGGCCCGTTGCGGGTTCTTGGTGATCGCCAGGTACAGGCTGACCCAGGTCTCGAACCCGATGGGCAGCGGGGCGATCTCCGCGAAGACCGGGTTGTCGGTGTTGGCCCAGTCGTCGATGCCCATCACCGGCATGGTCGCCTGGTTGGCGCCGGTGGTGTCCCAGATGTGGTTGGCGCGCCCGAGCATGGTGTTGCCGTTGGTGCTCCACCCGGCGCCGACACTGGAGTTGAGCGCGGGCAGTGCTCCGGTGTCCCGGGCCCGTACGAGCAGTTCGGTGGTCCCGAGACTCCCGCCGCCGAGGAACAGGTAGGTACAGCTGTACTGCTTGCTCTCCACGACGGCCCCGGTCACGTCGATCCGGTCGACGCCGAGCAGCCAGCTCCCGTCGCCCGCCCGGCCGATGGACCGCACCTTCTCCATGGTGTGGATGGTGAGGTTGCCGGTGCCGAGGGCGGCGGCGAGGTAGGTCTTGTCGAGGCTCTTCTTGCCGTAGTTGTTGCCGTAGATGACCTCCTGGGCGAGCGCGGACCTGGTGGCGGTGCCGGCGGCTTCCTTCTGCATGTACCCGAAGTCGTAGACGTTGGGTACGAAGGTGGTCTTGAGGCCGGTGTCGGCGGCGGCCTTCCTGGAGGTCCGGGTGAACTGGTACCACTCGGTCGACTCGAACCAGGTGGCGTCGACGGTGTTGACGCCGAGCATGGAACGGGCGCGCGGGTAGTACGTGTTGTACATCGCGCCCGCGTCCACGGTCGGGAACTGCTCGCTGAAGTACGACTGGAGCGGGGTCACCGCCATGCCCCCGTTGACCAGCGAGCCCCCGCCCACACCGCGCCCGACGTACACGGACATGTTGTCGTAGTGCACCCGGTCCAGGACGCCGGGATAGGGGGTGATGTCCTTGTTGACGACGTCCAGCCAGAGGAAGCTGGCGAGCGGGGCCTCCGTGCGGGACTTGAACCACATGGATCTCTTGTCCGGGGCGGCGGTGGAGCAGAAGATCTTGCCGTCGGAGCCGGCCGTGTTCCACAGCTGCCCCATCTCGATCATCAGGGTCCGTACGCCGGCCTGTCCGAGCCGGAGCGCGGCCACGGCCCCGCCGTACCCGGAACCGACCACGATCGCGGGCGCGTTGTCGACGGCGGCCGCCTCCTCGGCGGCCTGCGCCGACTGGAGCCCGACACGGGTGAGACCGGCCGCGGCGGCGGTCTGGAGGGCGATCATGCCCAGGATGTGACGTCTTGTCAGCTGACGCTGCATCAGTTTTGCTGTCATGCGCGCAGCATGTGCGGATTTTCCGGTTCCGCCTAGAGGTACGGCGCCCTTTGCCGCAACCCCTTGAACCTGCCTTTTACAAAAGCTCCTTGAGCCGCTCCGCCAGCAGATCCCACCGCCACCTCTCCTCGACCCACGACCGCCCCCGCTCCCCCATGCGCCGCCGCAGCTCCGCGTCCCCCAGCAGCACGACGATCCGCTCGGCGGCCTCCTCCACCGAGCCGCCCCGCACCACCCACCCGGTCTCTCCGTCCAGCACCGCGTCGGGCGCCCCGCCGGAGTCCCCCGCCACCACCGGCAGCCCGGTGGCCGAGGCCTCCAGGTACACGATCCCGAGCCCCTCCACGTCCAGCCCGCCCCGCCGGGTCCGGCACGGCATCGCGAAGACGTCACCCGCGCCGTAGTGCGCGGGCAGCTCGGACCACGGCACGGCCCCCGTGAACCGCACCGACGCCTCGACCCCCGTCTCCCGGACCAGCCGCCGCAGCTCCTTCTCGTACGGGCCGCCGCCGACGATCAGCAGGACCGCGTCCGGCTGGGCGGCCAGGATCAGCGGCATCGCGAGGATCAGGGTGTCCTGCCCCTTGCGCGGCACCAGCCGCGACACGCACACGACCACCGGCCGCTCGCTCAGCCCCAGCCGCGCCCGCACCTCCGCGCCCCCGGACCCGGGATGGAACGTTTTCTCGTCCACCCCCGGCGGCAGCTGCACCATCCGCCCGGCCGCGGCCGGACCGAGCGCGGTGGCGATCCGCGAGCGCGTGTACTCGCCGAGATACGTGATCGTGTCGGTCGCCTCGCCGATCCGCCCGAGCAGCTGCCGGGCGGCGGGCAGCTGGGCCCAGCCGGCCTCGTGCCCGTGGGTGGTGGCGACCAGCCGCTGTGCCCCGGCCTTCCGCAGCGCCGGCGCCATCAGCCCGAGCGGAGCCGCCGCCCCGAACCACACGGACGTGCACCCGTGCTCCCGGAGCAGCCCGGCCGCGGTCCGGGTCGCCCCCGGCGTGGGCAGCAGCATCGTCGTACGGTCGCGTACGACGGTGAAGGGCTGCTCCGCGTCGAACGCGGCGGTGGCCAGGGCGCCCTCCCGGCTCCGCTTCCACGTGGACGCGTAGACGACGAGCCGCTCCGGGTCCAGCCGCAGGGCCATGTTGTGCAGAAAGGCCTGGATGCCGCCCGGCCGGGGCGGGAAGTCATTGGTCACGACGAGGGTCTTGTGCATCGCGGCCGACCTTACCCGCACAGTGTGTTCGGCCGTGCTTCATGGCCGTCGCACAGGGCGTCGGGAGATCATGTGGCGCACTCCCAGGCAGGGCGACGGACAGGGGCTCAGGTGGACAGGACGGGCGAGAGGCGTGCCCTGGCGTTGCTGCTGGTCGTCTGGGGTGCCACCCGGCTGGTGCTGCTGCTGTTCGTGCTGAAGGTGTTCGTGTTCCCGGGCGCGGACGTCACGACCGACGTGTCGGTGATCTACCAGGGGTGGTACGAGGTCCTCCGGCACGGAACGTTCCCTCTGGACGACGTCACCTGGCAGTACCCGCCCGCGGCCGCCCTGGCGATCCTCGCCCCCGGGATGCTGCCCTTCCTGTCCTACCCGACCGCCTTCTTCGTGCTGGCCTTCC
Source organism: Streptomyces sp. NPDC048417 (assembly GCF_040651615.1). Lineage (NCBI taxonomy): Bacteria > Bacillati > Actinomycetota > Actinomycetes > Kitasatosporales > Streptomycetaceae > Streptomyces > Streptomyces sp. NPDC048417. Next base: position 191,297 of record NZ_JBEZKI010000013.1, read on the forward strand.
TGGCCGACCTGGTGGTGCTCTCCCTCCTCCTCTACACGGGCCGGCGCCCCGGCCGCACCCTGCGCGGCGCCTGGATCTGGGTGCTCGGCGTGCCGCTCCTCGGCCCGACCGTCTACTCCCGCTACGACCTGATGGTCACCGCGGTCGCGGTCGCCGCGCTGCTCGCCGGGGCCCGGCACCCCCGGCTGATGGGCGCGCTGGCCGGCTTCGGCGTGATGGTCAAGGTGTGGCCGGCGCTCCTGCTGGTGGGTGCGGTGAAGCGGCGGGCCTGGACGTCGGCGGCGGTCACGGCCGGCGTCGTCGGCGCGCTGTTCGCGGTGGCCATGCCCGGAGCGTTCGCCTTCCTGACCTTCCAGCGGGACCGGGGCACCGAGGTGGAGTCGCTGGGCGCGCTCGTCCTGCACATCGCCCGGCACTACGGTTGGCAGGGCGAGGTGCTGCTCAACTACGGCTCGATCGAGTTCCTCGGCCCGCAGGTGAGGACGGTGAGCGCGGCGGCCCTGGTGCTGACCGCGTGCGCCTTCGGCTGGCTGCTGCTGTGGCGGCTGTGCGCGGCCCGCTTCCGGTCCCACACGCTCGCGGACGCCGCCTTCACCGCCGTTCTGATGTTCACGGTCACCAGCCGGGTGATCAGCCCGCAGTACATGGTGTGGCTGGTGGGCCTGGCCGCCGTCTGCCTCTGCTTCCGGGCCAGCCGGATGACCCTGCCGGCGGTCCTGCTCCTCCTGGCCGCCTTCGTGACGGTCCTGGAGTTCCCGGTCGGCTTCTCGCACGTGGTCGTCAGCGACTGGTACGGCATCACCCTGCTGCTCCTGCGCAACGGCCTGCTGGTCGCGGCGACGGTCTCGGCGGCCCGGCAGCTGTGGCGCTCCACGGTGACCGAGGCGTCGGCGGCTCCGCTGCCCGCTCAGGCCGCCCACGCGCAGGAGACCTCGGTCCCCTCCTGAGCGCGGGCCGGCTCAGTCGCCGAGCCGAGCCGTCAGGTAGTCCCGCCAGCGCGCGGTGAAGTCCGGCAGCGTGGTGCCGAGTTCCTTCCGCAGCGCGTCCTCGACGGCGCCCGTGCGGCCCTGGTGGGCGCCGACGGCCCGGTAGAAGGCGCCGAGCTTCTCCTCGCCCCAGCTGGCGGCGATCATCCGGCAGGCCAGCCAGCCGCCCTCGTAGGCCTCGGCCAGTTTGGTGGGGTCGTCGGTGAAGCCGAAGTCCTGGTCCGCCGGGAGGTTCTCCGGGACGTCCCCGGCCTCGACGGCGCGGGCCAGTTCCGGTGCGGCCTCGGTGGGTGTGCGGCCGCTGTCGAGATAGCCGATCCAGTCGGCGTACCCCTCGGAGAGCCAGAGGGGGGTGGCGGCCGAGGTGTGGGCGCGGGTGGCGACATGGGTCGTCTCGTGGGTGAGGACCACCTGCTTGCCGACCGGGCCGAGGACGGCGTACGCCTCCGGGTTGAGGATGACCCGGTCCGCCGGGGCCTGGCCGGAGCCTCCCGCCTCGCCGGTGGTGACGGCGGCGATGCCCCGGTAGTTGGAGGCGGGGGCGCCCAGCAGGCCCGCCATGCCGTTCAGCGACTGGGGTACGACCAGGACCACCCGCTGGGTCCAGTCCGTGCCCCAGGCCTTGGAGACCTCGGGGACGGCGGTGTCGGCGAGACCGGCGTAGTCCCGCAGGGTGTCCCTGGACTGGCCGACACCGAGAACCAGGCTGTGCGCGCCCTTGACGGCCGTCACCGTGCCCTGGTCCCAGAGCTGCTGCCCCGACTTTCCGGCCGGCTGGTCGGCGGCGACGTACCAGTGGCCGTCGGCGGTGCGGCTGAGGGTCAGGGTGCGGTCGGTGGTGACCGGCGCCTTGTCGTAGCCCTGGATGCGGTAGCGGAGCTGGGCGTCGGCGGTGGCCTCGGCGCCATCGGGGTGAAGGGCGGTCAGCCGGTAACTCCAGTCCGCGAGCGGTACGGCCCGCAGGTCCGCGTACGAGGCCCGGGTGCCGGTCTCGGCGTAGGCCCGCTCGTCGTGGCCGAGGACGGCGGCCGCGCGCCGGTCCAGGACCTGCTGCACCTCGGCCATCGCCGACCCGGTCGCTGCCTGCCCGCCGCCGCATCCCGTCAGCGGCAGGAGCAGCAGACACAGCCCCGCCGCTCCTGAGCGCCACGCTCGCCTGCCACCAGCCACTTTCCGATCGTACGGGTCGGGGCCCGGAAGTCAGGGCCGGGTGACGGAGGAGATGGGCATCATCCCGACCGGGTCGTAGCGGACCGGGGCGCCCGGGTAGGGGGCGTGGATGACCTGTCCGTTGCCGACGTACATCCCCACATGGCTGGCGTCGGAGCGGTAGACGACCAGGTCACCGGGTTGCGCCTGGGAGAGCGGGACCTGGTGGCCGGCGTGGCGCTGCTCCTGCGAGGTGCGCGGCAGATGGATCCCGGCCTGCGCGTACGACCACTGCATGAGGCCCGAGCAGTCGAAGCCGGAGGGGCCGCTGGCACCCCACACGTACGGCTTGCCGAGGGCGGCCCGGGCGGCGGCCACCGCGGCGGCGGCGCGGACGTCGGGGGCGGTGACACCGGAGAGGTCCGGCAGGTCGGCGCGGCCGTCGCCGCGGGAGGCGTGCTCGAAGGCGGCGCGGTCGGCGGCGGGCAGCGCGTTGAGCAGCCGCCGGGCCTTGGCGAGCTTCTGCTCCACGGTGGCCTTGTGGGAGGCGACCGCCTTGCGGCTGTGCTCCAGCTGGGTGAGTTTCCCGGCGGCCTCGCTGCGCTCCTGGGCGAGTTCGCGCATCGCCGCCTGGAGTTCCCTGAGCTGCCCGGCCTGGCGGAGGTCGATGCGGTCGAGGAGGGAGGCCCGGTCGAGGTACTCCTCGGGGTCGTCGGAGAACAGCAGGGCGACGGTGGGGTCGATGCCGCCGGAGCGGTACTGGGCGCCGGCGAGCGAACCGAGCGCCTCCCGCATGGCGTTGATGCGCTGCTGCTGGCGGGCGATGCGGTCCTGCGAGTCGTTCACCTCGTGGCGCAGCGCGCCGGCCCGCTCGTCGGCCTTGTTGTAGGCCTCGGTCGCTTCTTCTGCCTGCCGGTACAGCCGGTCCACCTCGGCGCGGGTGCCCCCGTTCGGGGCCGCGCTCGCGGGTACGGCGCCGAGCGCGGCTGCCGCGGCCGACAGCGCGCAGAGGGCGGCACCGGCGCCCCGGTTGAACCCGGACGGTGCGAGACGGCGATGAAACCCCACGGGAAACCGCACTCCTTGCGTTTGTCGGACGCCGACGGTCTCCCCCGGGTACAGGGGGAAACGCGCCAGACACTGACGCCCTCCCCCGCCCGAAGACGGGGAATTCCGGTCCGCACCGCAAGGCGGCGCCACCACGGGTTCCTGTTTCACAGGCCACCGCCAACCCGTGTGGGCTGGTCCTACGCGGCCTCCGCAGGCGTGACTTCCCGCCCGTCCGGCGGTAGGTCCGACAACTCTGTCGCCGGACGCGGCGATGCTAGCCATACGACCGGCCGACGGCCAAAGACCTCTCACGGCCGCACAACGTGACGCCCCGCCGCTGACGCAGGTCACCGGCGGGGCGTGGAGTCATCTTCGGTTGTCGCGATTCGCCCGTTCGGGCGCCACCGCGGGTTGATCTTGGGCCGTACGGGTGTCGCCGTAACCCGTCGGGGTCAGATCCGGACGCCGAACTCGAACGTCATGTTGCCGATCGACTCGTAGCGCACCACGGCACCGGTGTGCGGGGCGTGCAGCACCTGGCCGTTGCCCGCGTAGAGGCCGACGTGGTGGTAGTCGCCGTAGAAGATCACCAGGTCGCCGACCTTGAGGTCGCTCTGGCTGTAGATGCGGGTGCCCGCGTTGGCCTGGGCCTCGGAGGTGCGGGGGATGGTGACGCCGGCCTGGGCGTAGGCCCAGGAGGTCAGGCCCGAGCAGTCGAAGGAGGACGGGCCGGAGGCGCCGTAGACGTACGGCGAGCCGATCACGGACTGGGCGGCGGCGAAGGCGGAGGCGGCCCGGCCGGAGGCGGAGCCGGTGTTGCCGAGGTCCACGCGGGAGGAGGCGCGGCTGGCGGCCTGGGCCTGTTCGGCGTCCAGGGCGGCCTTCTCCTTGGCCGTCAGGGTGTTGAGGAGCTTCTGCGCGTCGGCGAGCTTGGACTGGACGGCGCTCTTCTGCTTGGCCAGCTCGGTGCGGGTGGCGGAGAGGTCCTTGAGCTTGTCCGTCGCCTCTGCCCGCTCCTGGGCGAGTTCGCGCTGTTTGTCCTGAATCTTCTTCAGGGCCTCGACCTGCTGGCCGCTCAACTGGTCGAGCGTGGACGCCTTGTCGAGGTAGTCGTCCGGGTCGGACGAGAGGAAGAGCTGGACCGACGGGTCTATGCCGCCGGAGCGGTACTGCGCGGTGGCCAGGGAACCGAGGCTGTCGCGCAGCTTGTTGAGGTCCTCCTGACCACGGGCCACATTGTCCTGGATCGTGGAGATTTCCTTCTGCAGCTTCTGCTGCTTCTCCTTGGCTCCGTCCAGCTTCTCGGTGGCCTGCTCGGCCTCCTCGTAGAGCTTGTCGACCTTCGCCTTGACCTCGTCCTTGGTCAGCTTCTCGCTCGGTGCCGCGTTGGCGGCGTTGGCGCTGAGGACGACGGCAGCGGCGGCTGCGGTGGTCAGCACGGTCACGCGCGCGCGACTCGGCTGCTTGGGTCGACGATGGGACGCCACGGAGACGGGCTCCTTCGTTTGAGTGATCACCCGTGTGGAGGTTCGAGGCCCGACCCTAGTGACCTTCCTGTGATCAGTTCAAACCCAACAGCGAAAAAACTGGTCACGCAACGCACTCTTTGCACATAACTCACGTGCCGTAATGCTCGATTGACGCTACGTTGCGTGACGGTTCGGTCAATTCGGGCATTGCATATGTCCGTTGAACCTTCAGGACAGTCGCTTCAGAAGCATCGCAGAAGCCACCGGACGGGCCCCCGCCTTGGCGACCCCGTCGGCGACCTCGCGGTCGGTCGAGGCGACGATCACCGGCCGGCCCGGCGGCTCGGCGCGCACCAGCTGGCGGATCAGTTCGTCCGCGGTGACACCGGGCTTGGAGAAGAGGACCCTGACCCCGCGCGGCGGGGCGAGCAGCACCGGCGCGGCCAGTTCGGCGCCGTCGAAGACACAGGTGACCTCGGCGCCGGTCTGCGCGGCGAGCTGGGAGAGCTGGCCGAGCAGCCGCAACCGCTGCTTCTCCAGCGGCATCTGCGGATAGCCGGTCTTGGTCACGTTGTAGCCGTCGACCACCAAGTGCGCCTGAGGCAGGGCGAGTAGCTGATCGAGAATGGCCGGGTCGTTCTCGGAGAGCGCCCGGGCCGCGATGTCCTTCGGGGTCATTCGTCCCGGTTCGACCGCGTCCACGGTCTCGGCGGGCCGCACCGACACCGGCGGCAGCGCCAGTTCGCGGCGCAGGCCCTGGGCCGCGTCCAGGACGGTGTCGAGCAGCAGCCGTACTCTCATGTCCTCGACGCTGCGCCCCTCGCGGGCGGCCCGGCGGCTGGCCTCCAGGGCGGCCTCGACCTCGCCGAGCCGGGCCTTGAGCCGCCGCCCCTCGCTCTCGGCGGCGGACACCTGGGCCTGCCCCTCGGTGCGCACCGACTCCATCTCGCCCTGCATCTTGCGCAGCGCGGCCTCACCGCGCTTGACGTCACTGAGGGCCGCGCGCAGCTTGCGGTGAAGCGATTCCGCTTCCCTCTTCGCCGAGTACAGCTCGGCGCGCAGCCGCTCCGCCTCGGCACGGGTCTGCTCCCGGGCCCGGTCCAGCTCCTCGCGCAGCCGCTCCAGCTCGGCCCGGCTCTCCTCGTCGGCGCGCTCGGCGTCGGCCCGCTGGGCCTCCTCGCCGGCCGCCGCCACCAGCTTCACCCAGCCCGTGGGGCGCAGTACGTAGGCCGCGGCCGCCACGTCCAGCGGGTCCGCGGCCGGGGGCGGGGAGCCGGAGTCGAGGGCGCCGGCGAGTTCCGGCTGGGCCTCTCTGAGCTTCTCCCCGATCCGCTGCCGGAAGAGGGTGTCCGTCTCCAGCGCCGTCGCCATGGCGTTCCCGGCGAACTTGGCCCGTCGATTCGGGGCGAAACGGGCGTACTGCCGCAGCTGGGCGGGCAGTTCGGCGACGGTCAGCCCGCCGAAGCCGTCCGACACGATCTGCACGACACGCCGTCGCACGCCGTCGGGCAGCGGACGGTCAAGCACCTCAGCGGTGCCGTCGCCCGGCCCCCCGCCTGTGGTCTCCACCATCCGTCACACCCCATCACCTGTGCGGGGCCGCCTCCCGGTCTCAGGAGTCGGCACCCGGCCTGTCCACGAGTTCCACCTGGTCCACCGCGTTGCACCAGCGACAGCGCACCGACTCGATGGTCTCACTGACCACCTCGCGCTCCTCGACCTTGGGCTCACCGGCCAGGTCGAGGTGCACGTACTCCACGACCTTCGACGAGCGGGTCACGTCGAAGCGCGTGAGGTTGCCGCAGAGGGTGCAGCGCCACCGCGTCGTGGCAGTCGGCAGGGGAACCGTCATCGTGGCTGTTCGCTTCCTTCTAGTGTCCGTGACGCGCCGTCCCGACGCGTGTGGCTCGTTACCCTACGGCCTGGCGAGTACTCGACGCCGCCCTGTCCGCGGCGGCGAGGCGATCTGCACCGGTGCATCCCGTTACGCCATGCTCTATGTCCATGATCGGCAACTGGAACACGACGGCCGTCCGGACCTTGCGGAGCCTGCGGAACACGTCGGCACCCATGACGTACACCCTGATCGCCGTGTGCTGCCTGATCTTCGTGCTCGGCCCGGCGTCCGGCTTCACCCCGTCCTACGGCACCGGGGACGCCCTGGCGGCCGCCCAGCGCGCGTACTTCCGGCGCTGGGGGGTGGTTCCCGCCGACGTGTTCGACGGTCCGGCGCGGGAGGCGCTCACCCCGGCCACGGCGCTGTTCATCCACGGCAGCTGGGTGCACCTGCTCGGCAACATGCTCTTCCTCTTCGTCTTCGGGGCGATGACCGAGGAGCGGATGGGGCGCGTGGAGTTCACCCTCTTCTACATCGGCTGCGGCTATCTCGCGCTGCTCGGCTACGCGGCCGCCAACGCCACGTCCCAGCAGTCGCTGGTGGGGGCGTCCGGGGCGATCTCGGCGGTCCTCGGAGCGTTCCTGTACCTGTTCCCCAGCGCCCGCGTGACCAGTCTTCTGCCGTTCCTCTTCTTCCTGCCGCTCCGGTTCCCGGCCTGGGTGGTGCTGCCCTTCTGGGCGGCCCTGCAGTGGCTCGCCCTGGACCAGGCCCCCTCCGGCCCCGGCGTGGCCTACCTGGCCCACCTGGTCGGCTTCGGGCTCGGCCTCGGCTACGCGTGGGTGCGGTACGGCCGTGGGACTAAAGTGAAGGCCGCCCCAGCTCCGGCACCCGAGGGAGAGAACCAGCCGTGATCACCGCGATCGTCCTCATCAAGACCAGCGTGGACCGGATCCCCGAGATCGCGGAACGGATCGCCGCGCTGGACAGCGTCAGCGAGGTCTTCTCGGTCACCGGTACCTACGACCTGATCGCCATGGTCCGGGTGAAGCAGCACGAGGACCTCGCCGAGGTCATCCCCGGCTCCATCAGCAAGATCCCCGGCGTGGAGGCCACGGACACGCACGTCGCGTTCCGCACGTACTCCCAGCACGACCTGGAGGCGGCCTTCGCCATCGGCCTGGACAGCTGAACCGGCGGTCCAGGCCGGGCGGGCGTCAGTGCCGCAGGGCCGGTGAGCCGACGGGCGCACGTCGCCCGGCACTGCGGTAGGCCGAGACACCCACGGCGAGCAGCCAGTAGCTGAGCATCGCCCCCATCAGGGCGGTGGTGCCCCAGCCGTTCGCCGCGTAGAAGTGCGCGGGGTCGTTGCCGAAGAACACGGACGGCACGAAGGCCAGGTTGACCGCTGCCAGGACGTGGGCGGAACGACCGGTCCAGCGTGGCAGCAGGCCGGTGCGGGAGATCCCGTAACCCACCGCGGTCAGGCAGAGGGCGAGCATCAGGCGGCTGATCGACCCGTACAGGACGTAGGTGCCGCTGACCGCGATGGTCGGGTCGATCGGGTGGTCCGCGGCGATGACCGCGCCGCCTTCCAGTCCGCTGGAGACCAGAGTGATCGTCGCGTACACCAGTCCGGTCGCGAAGGCCATCGAGCCGATCCATTCACTGGCCGGGTCGGCCCGCTTGACCAGTTCGCGGAAGGCCGTCACGAACACGACCACGAACGCCAGCCCGAAGATCCCGACCAGCAGCCTGGTCAGGACGTTCGAGTCCGGCGGCGGACCGGAGTAGACGAAGTACAGCGGTACCTCGACGATGAAGGCGGCCGCCGCGGTGATGGAGGCGAGGCCCGTCAGGCGCCTCGCGACGGTTTCGTTCATGGGTGTGCCCCCGGTTCCAGGTGTCGGATTCCTCGTCGGCCCGTTGCCGACTACATGAATCCTGGCGTTCACGACGCTCCTCGTCGCTGGGCCTGGACACCGGATCGGGGGGTGGTCCTACCGACACCCCCGCGGGTGGGTCAGCTCACCGCCGGGACACAGCGGCCGTCCTCCGTGCGGTACGACCACTTCGCCCCGTCGGTCACCAGTTCCCGCACCGCGTCGACGAAGCGCTCCACGTGCTCGTCCGGCGTGCCCGCCCCGAAGCTCACCCGGATGGCGTTGAGGGACTTCTCGCCGGGTGCCGCCTCCGGCGCCCCGCACTCGCCCTGGGTCTGCGGGTCGGAGCCCAGCAGGGTCCTGACCAGCGGGTGGGCGCAGAAGAGGCCGTCGCGGACCCCGATGCCGTACTCGGCGGAGAGGGCGGCGGCGAAGTGGGAGCTGTTCCAGCCGTCCACCACGAAGCTGATCACTCCGACGCGCGGGGCGTCGTCGCCGAAGAGGGAGAGGACCCGGACCTCGGGAACCTCGGCGAGCCCCGCCCGCACCTTCTCGATCAGGTGCTGCTCGCGGGCGACCAGCGTGTCGAAGCCGGCCTCGGTGAGTGCCTTGCAGGCGGAGGCGATGGAGTAGGCGCCGATGACGTTGGGCGAGCCCGCCTCGTGCCGCGCGGCGCTCTCGTGCCACTCCACGGCCACTCCCCCGTCCTCCCGCCGGGTGACCTTGCGGCTGGCGCCGCCGCCCGCGAGGTAGGGCTCGGCGGCCTGCAGCCAGTCGGCGCGGCCGGCCAGCACGCCGGAGCCGAAGGGGGCGTACAGCTTGTGGCCGGAGAAGGCGACCCAGTCGACGTCCAGGTCCCGGACGGACACGGGGTGGTGCGGGGCCAGCTGGGCGGCGTCCAGGACGATCCGGGCGCCGTGCGCGTGCGCGGCGGCCGCCAGCTCCCGTACGGGCCACAGCTCGCCGGTGACGTTGGACGCGCCGGTGACGCAGACCAGGGCCGGGCCGTGCCCTCCCTCACTGGACACAGTGCGGTCGGCGAGGGCGCGCTCCAGGGTCTCGACGGCCTGCCGCGGGGTGCGGGGCGCGTCGAGGTAGGTGACCCGGGCGTCCTTCCAGGGGAGCAGGCTCGCGTGATGCTCGGTCTCGAAGACGAAGACCTGGCAGTCGGCGGGGACGGCGGCGGCGAGCAGGTTGAGGGAGTCGGTGGTGGAGCGGGTGAAGACCAGCTGGTCGTCGGGGCGGCAGTCGAGGAACTCGGCGACGGTCCGGCGGGCGTTCTCGAAGAGGTCCGTGGAGAGCTGGGAGAGGTAGCCGGCGCCGCGGTGGACGCTGCCGTAGTAGGGGGCGTACGCCGCCACGTCGTCCCAGACCCGCTGGAGGGCGGGGGCGCTGGCCGCGTAGTCGAGGGCCGCGTAGGTGACCTCGCCGCCGGTGACGAGCGGGACGGTGACATCCCCGCCCAGAACGGGCAGCGGGGCACAAAGGGACTGGGCGGTGGCAGCGGTGGCGACAGACATGGCGAACTCCTGTGAGAGGCGAGCGAAATCGCCGGCCGGACGACGCGTCGACGGCACGGGAAAAGGTGAAAGGGGTACGCGGAGGCGGGGCTCGACGCCCTATCGCATTCGCTTGCTCACAGAAGGCTCCCTCGACGACCAGGACCCCTGGGCTGTGCTCATTCAAAAGAGCGTGAGGGGTCCGCGCTTGCCGTAGACCTCGCTGCCTACGGCCTGGTCTTCACCCGGGGCACCCCGCCACGGACGGAGGGTTGCCGGACAGTCGGCCGGGGCCTCATGACTGTCACTCATGACCTGGCAAGAAAAGTAAGTGAAGTGATCGCCGACGCGCAACTCCTGTCCGGATGACGGAACACCGCCAGGGACCGACGCCGGCTCGCCAACGCCGGGAAGGCTGTCTGTGGTTGCGCTCCGGCGCGGCGGGGAGAGGGGGAACTCATCCCCGCCGCAACGGCGGTCAGCCACGACGGCGTAGTCCGGCGGTGCCGTACCGCGCCTCGGCCCGCCGACCGCGGCCCCTACCTGTTCGTCGCCGCCGCCCAGCGCTCCAGCGCCCGCTTGGCCGCGCCCGAGTCGATGGACTCCGCTGCCTTGTCCATGCCGGCGCGGATCTGCTCGGCCAGCGTTCCGGTGCCCGGGTCCAGGGCCACCAGTGCCGCCGCCGAGTTCAACAGGACCGCGTCGCGGACCGGGCCCGTCTCGCCGTCCAGGAGGCGGCGGGCGACCTCCGCGTTGTACGACGGGTCGCCGCCGCGCAGCGCCTCCACCGGGACCAGCTCGATGCCGACGTCCCTCGGGTCGAAGGTCTCCTCGGTGACCTTGCCGTCGCGGACGATCCAGACGTGGGACGTGGCGGTGGTCGTCAGCTCGTCGAGGCCGTCGTCGCCGCGGAAGACCAGCGAGGAGTTGCCGCGCTCGGCGAAGACGCCCGCCACGACCGGTGCCATGCGCGGATCCGCGACGCCGACCGCCTGGGCCCGCACCTGCGCGGGGTTGGTCAGCGGGCCGAGGATGTTGAACACCGTGCGGATGCCCAGCTGGCCGCGGGCCGCGCCCGCATGGCGCAGCGCCGGGTGGAACTTGACGGCGAAGCAGAAGGTGATGCCGGCCTCCTCGGCGACCTCGGCGACCCGCCGCGGGGTCAGGTCGAGGTTGACGCCGAGCTTCTCCAGCACGTCCGAGGCACCGGACGCGGAGGACGCCGCCCGGTTGCCGTGCTTGACGACCTTCGCCCCGGTGCCGGCCACCACCAGCGCCGACATCGTGGAGATGTTCACCGTCTTGGCGCCGTCGCCGCCGGTGCCGACGATGTCGACCGTGCGGCCCGGTACCTCGATGACGTTGGCGTGCGCGTACATCGTGCGGACCAGGCCGTTGATCTCGTCGACCGTCTCGCCCTTGGCCCGCAGGGCGACGACGAAACCGGCGATCTGGGCGTCGGTCGCCTGGCCGCGCATGATCTGGTCCATCGCCCAGGCCGTCGCGTCCGCGCTCTGGTCCTCGCCGTACAGCAGCGCGTTCAGTACCTCGGGCCAGGAACGGCCCGCCGCGGTGTCGCCTCCAGCGGGGGTCACAGCGCTCATAAGGCCGCTCCTGATCGTCGTACCGGCAAGAAAACAGTGTCAGGCCCACCCTATCCAGCCCCGGGCGCGGCGAAGGGCCCCCGTCCTCCCCTAGTCCTCGAACAAACTCAGACCGGGGGCCCATCCGGACGGGGGCCCTTCGACCGTGTTGTGGCGACGCGGTCGATCAGTGGTGGCCGTGGCCGCTCGTGATCTCCTTGTACTCCTCGACGGTGGGCTTCGGGATCTGGTTGTCCTCGCCGTAGTAGGCGCCGCTCAGCTTGGCGCGGAGCTTCTCGGACCCCTTGATCTTGCGCTCGACACCGTTCTCGTCCACCGCCGCGCCGACCTGGGCCGGCTCGTACTGGTGGTGGGCCGTGAGGGTGTGCAGCTGCTCCTGGCTGAGCGGCTCGTGCACCTCGATGAACTCACCGTGCGGCAGCCGCTTGATGATGCCGGTCTCGCGGCCGTGCAGCACCTTCTCGCGGTCCCGGCGCTGCAGGCCGAGGCAGATCCGCTTGGTGACGAGGAACGCGATCACCGGTCCGGCGAAGAAGAAGATCCGGACGAACCAGGTCACGTCGTTGATCGACAGATGGAAGTGGGTGGCGATGAGGTCGTTGCCACCACCGACCAGGCCCACCATGTACACGGTCACCCAGGCGACACCGAACCCGGTACGGGTCGGGGCGTTGCGCGGCCGGTCCAGGATGTGGTGCTCGCTCTTGTCCCCGGTGACCCAGGACTCGATGAACGGGTAGAGCGCGATCGCGCCCAGCACCAGACCGAACAGGACCAGCGGGATGAAGACGCCCAGGACCAGGGTGTGGCCCCAGAAGTTGATCTCCCAGCCGGGCATGTAACGGATCAGGCCCTCGGCGAAGCCCATGTACCAGTCGGGCTGGGCGCCGGTGGACACCTGGTCCGGACGGTAGGGGCCCATGGCCCAGATCGGGTTGATCTGGGTGGTCGCCGCGATGGCCGCGATGACACCGAAGACCAGGAAGAAGAAGCCTCCGGCCTTGGCCATGTAGACCGGCAGCAGCGGCATGCCGACGACGTTCTTCTCGCTCTTTCCGGGACCCGCGAACTGCGTGTGCTTGTGGTAGAAGACCAGGATCAGGTGGCCCACCACCAGGCCGAGCATGATGCCCGGCAGCAGCAGGATGTGGATCGAGTAGAACCGCCCCACGAAGTCGTGGCCGGGGAACTCGCCGCCGAAGAGGAAGTACGAGATGTACGTGCCGACGATCGGCATCGACAGGATGGCGCCCTCGGTGAAGCGGACACCGGTGCCGGAGAGCAGGTCGTCCGGGAGCGAGTAACCGGTGAAGCCGGTGAACATGCCCAGGACGAACAGCAGGAAGCCGAACAGCCAGTTGATCTCACGCGGCTTGCGGAACGCGCCGGTGAAGAACACGCGCATCATGTGCACGAACATGCCGGCGAGGAAGATCAGCGCCGCCCAGTGGTGGATCTGCCGGATGAGCAGACCACCGCGCACGTCGAAGGAGATGTGCAGGGTCGAGCTGAACGCCTCGGACATCATCTGTCCCTGGAGCGGGACATAGCTGCCGTGGTACACCACCTCGTTCATCGACGGGTGGAAGAACAGCGTCAGGTACACACCCGTCAGGATGATGATGATGAAGCTGTACAGGCACACTTCGCCCAACATGAACGACCAGTGGTCGGGGAAGATCTTGCGCATGTTGGACTTGGCCAGGGAGTAGATCCCGAGCCGTCCGTCGGCCCAGTCGGCGACGCGCTCGCCGGCCGGCGCCTTCCCGCGTTCGCGGGACTCTGTGTTCTCTGTAGTGCTCATCCGCGCTCCCAGAAAGCAGGACCGACGGGCTCCTCGAAGTCGCCGAGCGCCTGGAGGTAGCCCTCCTCGCTCACACCGATGCGCAGCTGCGGCAGGGCGTGACCGGCCGGGCCGAAGATCACTCGGGCACCGTCGGAGAGGTCGAAGGTGGACTGGTGGCACGGGCAGAGCACGTGGTGGGTCTGCTGCTCGTACAGCGAGATCGGGCAGCCCACGTGGGTGCAGATCTTCGAGTAGGCCACGATGCCCTCGTGGGACCACTCGAGCTCGCGCTTGTCCTTGATGTTGTCCGGCTGCAGCCGGATGATCATCAGGGCCGCCTTCGCCATCACGTTCTGGAAGTCCTCCTGGGACTCCTCGACGCCCTCGGGCTTGGCGAAGGTCAGCGAGCCGACGGCGACGTCGGAGGGACGCAGCGGCTCGTTGGTGTTCATGTTGACGAGCAGCTTGCCCTTCGACCACGCCGTGTGGCGCAGCGAGGTGCCGGGCAGCGGGCCGAGGTCGCGCAGCAGCACGACACCGGAGAGCGGGACCAGGGTCAGCGCGCCGAACATGGTGGTGCGGATCAGCTTGCGCCGGCCGATCGCCGACTCCTTGGCGCCCTGCTTGAAGTCGGCCAGGACCTTGGCCTTGACCTCCGGCGGGGCCGAGATGGCGTGCCGCTCGTCGGCGACCTCCACGTCGGACATCAGGGTGCGGGCCCAGTGGACCGCTCCCGCGCCGATGCAGAACAGCGCCACACCGAGGGTCAGACCCAGCGCGAAGTTCAGCGCGCTGATGTGACCGATCGGGAAGACGAAGATCGACTTGTCTTTCGGGATCGTCACATAGGAGGCGATGAAGCCGACGGTGGCCAGCATCGACACCGTGAACAGCAGGGCCACGACGCGCTCGGACCGCTTGGCGGCCCGCTCGTCGACGTCCTGGATCCGGTGCTCGTGAGGCGGCAGACCGGGGTCCGCGAACGGGTCCTTCTCGTCCGCGATGCTCACGGCGCCGTGCGCGTGGCCCTGCTCAGCGGGCAGGTTCTCTTCTGGAATCTCTTGGCTACTCATGACTTCTTGGCCTTTGCGGTCCGAGCGGCGACCCAGACGGCGACCGCGATCAGGGCGCCGAGACCGAAGATCCACGCGAACAGACCCTCGCTGACCGGCCCGAGGCCGCCCAGGTCGAGACCGCCGGGGTTCACCGTCTTGGGGCTGTTGACCGCGTCGAGGTACGCGATGATGTCCTTCTTGTTCTTCTCCGACAGCGTGGTGTCGGGGAAGGACGGCATGTTCTGCGGGCCCGTCTGCATGGCCTCGTAGATGTGCTTCGGGTCGACGCCTTCCAGGCTCGGCGCGAACTTGCCCTTGGTCAGCGCGCCACCCGCACCCACGAAGTTGTGGCACTGCGCGCAGTTGGTGCGGAAGAGCTCGCCGCCCGCGGCGATGTCGGCACCGCCCGGGCCGTACTGCTCCTTGGTGGGCACCTCGGGACCGGCGCCCAGCGAGGCGATGTACGTCGCGAGCTGGGTGATCTGGGCCTGGGTGTAGATGTTCTTCTTCGCGACGACCTGCGGGCCCTGCGAGGTGGCCGCCGGCATACGGCCGGTGCCGACCTGGAAGTCGACGGCCGCGCCGCCCACGCCGACCAGGCTGGGACCGTCGGACGAACCCTGACCGCCGGTGCCGTGGCAGCTGGCACAGCCGACCGAGTAGAGCTTCTTGCCCTCCTCAATGGTCAGGGACTGGGAGGTTTCATCGGCCTGCGCCTGGCCCGCGGGCGCGAGCGCGGCGTACAGCCCCCCAGTGGCCGCCAGCGCAAAGAGTAGGACGACGACCGCCGCCAGCGGATGGCGTCGTCGTGCGGAGAGCTTTTTCACGGATTACCCCGGTGTCAGGATCTTCTGCGTCGATGCTTCTGGGTTGTGCGCTTCTGCAGCGCGTGGAGCCGGCCCGGCTACTTGATCAGGTAGATCGTGGCGAAAAGGCCGATCCAGACGACATCGACGAAGTGCCAGTAGTAGGACACGACGATGGCCGCGGTCGCCTGCTCGTGCGTGAAGCGCTTCGCCGCGTAGGTGCGGCCGAGGACGAACAGGAAGGCGATGAGGCCGCCCGTCACGTGCATGCCGTGGAACCCGGTGGTCAGGTAGAACACCGAGCCGTACGGGTCGGAGGAGAGCGAGATGCCGTCCTCCTTCACCAGGCTGGTGTACTCGTAGATCTGACCGCCGATGAAGATCGCGCCCATCACGAAGGTGACGATGAACCAGCCCCGGAGCTTCTTCACGTCCCCGCGCTCGGCGGCGAACACGCCGAGCTGGCAGGTGAGGGAGGAGAGCACCAGGATCGTGGTGTTCGTCGCGGAGAACGGAATGTTGAGATGGCTCGCCATCTCCTTCCAGTGATCCGGACCGGTCACCGATCGCAGGGTGAAGTACATCGCGAAGAGGGCCGCGAAGAACATCAGCTCGGAACTCAGCCAGATGATGGTTCCGACGCTGGTGAGGTTCGGCCGATTGACCGACGGGTGCGCGTGCCCGGTTTCTACTGTCGTTGCTGTCGCCACGACCGACATTATGTCGGTCGCTTATCTCGCGCTCACTCCGGGGGGTGCCGTTCGGGGTGTCCGCACCGTGTGTACTGCCCGGATGGCCCATCGAAGCGGTGTTCCAACAGGTGTTGACGAGGTGTCCGGAGGAGTAGCATCCGGCGCATCGGTCCTGTCCGTACGACGCTGACGTCTCGGAGGAACAATGCAGCCGACCGCCACGGTGCTGGTCTACAGCGACGATTCCAACACCCGCGAGCAGGTACGGCTGGCCGCGGGCCGGCGGCCTGCTCCCGATGTGCCGTTCGTCGAGTTCGTGGAGTGCGCGACGCCTCAGGCGGTCGTCACCGAGCTGGACAAGGGCGGCATCGACGTGTGCGTGCTGGACGGCGAGGCCGTGCCGCTGGGGGGCATGGGGGTGTGCCGGCAGATCAAGGACGAGGTGTTCAACTGCCCGCCGGTGCTGCTGCTGATCGGGCGGCCGCAAGACGCGTGGCTGGCCACGTGGAGCCGGGCGGACGCGGCTGTGACGCTGCCGGTGGATCCGGTGGAGTTCGCGGCCGCCCTGGCGTCCTTGCTGCGGCAGCGGAGGCTGCAGAGCGCCTAGGAAGGCGTAGGGCGCTGGTCGCGTGCGCGAGTGCCGGTCGTGTGCGGCTGGTCGCGCCCGCGCGGGCGGTAGCCGCATATCGGCTACCGCCCGCGCCTGTGGTTTCTCACACTGACGTCGGCTGCAAACGCGCCGCGTCCTGGGGCTTCGGGCCGTCCGGGGTGCCGTTGACGAGGGCGCTGCCGCCCCGCCAGTCCTTCCAGGCGAGGTTCCAGTCGCCGAAGCCGTTGCCGAAGTGCTCCATCTCCTCGCCGTTGGAGTTGACGACCTTCACCAGGTCGCCCGGGTGGAAGGTGTCGAAGAACCACTCGGCGTTCGAGGTGTTCATGCCGGTGCAGCCGTGGCTGACGTTCGCGTACCCCTGGGAGCCCACCGACCAGGGGGCGGCGTGGACGTACTCGCCCGACCAGGTCACCCGGGTGGCGTAGTAGACCGGCAGGTCGTACGAGTCCGAGGTGCCCTCGGCGATGCCGACCGTACTGCCGCGCATGCGTACGAAGTACTGCTTCTCCAGTACGACCTTGACACCGTTGCGGGTCTCGAAGCCCGGCTTGCCGGTGGTGATGGGGATCTGGTTGATCTCCTTGTCGTTCTTGTACACCGTCATCTGGTGGGCGGCGGCGTCCGTGACGGCGAGGAGCTTGTCGCCGATGGTGAACTTCAGGGGCGTGGCCGCGCCGCCCCACAGACGGTCGCTGATCTTGACGCCCTCCAGGTTGCTGTGCACCTGGAGGGTGGCGTGCGCCGGCCAGTAGTCCTTGGGCCGGTAGTGGAGTTCCTTGTCGCTCACCCAGTACCAGGCCCCGTCGACGGCGGGGACGGAGTCGACCCTGAGGGCGCGCTCCACGACGGCGCGCTGGGCCTTGTCCTTGACCGCGTGGTCGAGTTGGGCGGTGACGGGCTGGCCGACGCCGTACTCGCCCGCCTTGGGGCCGAAGGTGACCTTCAGCCGCTGCTGGGTGGTGGGCATGCTGGTGTCGAAGGTGAGGACCTTGCGGCCGGGCGCGCCGTCCTCGTCCTCGGTGCTGACCTGGACCGTGTAGTGGGCGTTGGCGGCCAGCGGGGAGGTGCTGTGCCAGCGACTGCCGTCGGCGTCGAGTTCGCCCGCCACATGGCGACCGGTGGCGTCCTCGGCCGTGACGTCCGTGATCCGGTCCTCGTCGCTCTTGGCGACGACCTCCAGCGGCTTGTCGGGGTCGGCACGCTTCCCGGCGCCGGTAGGGGTGTTGAAGGAGACCTGGTCCGCCGCGTCGTACGGCTTGCCCGACAGCGGGTTGCCGTCCGATCCGCAGGCGGTGACGCCCGCGCCGAGGGCGGTCACCAGCAGGGTGCAGCTGACGACGGTACGGGCGCACGGGGAGTGACTCATATGGTCACGCTATGAGAGGTTTTCCGGACCGGCACGCCAGGTACTCCGGACGGGCGACCGGCGCTGCGCCGAAGGTGGAACGGCCGCAGAAGCAAGAGCCCGGACCCTCCTGACAGAGGATCCGGGCTCCCGGTGTGCGCTCGGCGCGTGCTTACTGGGTGCGGTTCTCACCGCGGTAGTACTCGAACACCCAGCCGAAGAGACCGATCATGATGATGGGCGCCGAGAAGTACAGCAGCCACCAGCCGACGGCGACACCGAGGAAGGCCAGCGCGCCACCGATACCGAGGGCGAGCGGCTGCCAGCTGTGCGGGCTGAAGAAGCCCACCTCGCCCGCCTCGTCCGCGACATCGGCCTCCTTGTTGTCCTGGGCACCGGCGTCCACCCGCGAGGCCGTGAAGCCCAGGTAGAAGCCGATCATGATGCACAGGCCGAAGGCCATGAAGAGCGCCGTGGTACCGGCCGCCTCCTTCGACCACACGCCATAGACGATCGCCATGGCGAGGACGAAGACGCTCAGCCACACGAACATGCGGCCCTGGATCTTCACTTGCCGGCCTCCTTGCTGCCCGTGACAGCGGCGGCGGCGACGTGACCGTGCTCCAGCTGCTCCAGGGCGGCGATCTCAGGGTGGTGCAGGTCGAACGCCGGGGATTCGCTGCGGATCCGCGGCAGGGTGACGAAGTTGTGCCGCGGCGGCGGGCAGGAGGTCGCCCACTCCAGCGAACGGCCGTAGCCCCATGGGTCGTCGACCTCGACCTTCTTGCCGTACTTGGCCGTCTTCCAGACGTTGTAGAGGAACGGCAGGATCGACAGGCCGAGCAGGAAGGAGCTGATCGACGAGATCGTGTTCAGGGTGGTGAAGCCGTCCTGCGCCAGGTAGTCGGCGTACCGGCGCGGCATGCCCTCGGCGCCCAGCCAGTGCTGGACCAGGAAGGTGCCGTGGAAGCCGATGAACAGCGTCCAGAAGGTGATCTTCCCGAGCCGTTCGTCGAGCATCTTGCCCGTCATCTTCGGCCACCAGAAGTGGAAGCCGGAGAACATCGCGAAGACGACCGTGCCGAAGACCACGTAGTGGAAGTGGGCCACCACGAAGTACGAGTCGGAGACGTGGAAGTCCATCGGCGGCGAGGCCAGGATGACACCGGTCAGACCACCGAAGGTGAAGGTGATCAGGAAGCCGGTGGCCCAGAGCATCGGGGTCTCGAAACTCAGTGACCCCTTCCACATCGTTCCGATCCAGTTGAAGAACTTCACGCCGGTCGGTACCGCGATGAGGAACGTCATGAAGGAGAAGAACGGCAGCAGCACACCGCCGGTGACGTACATGTGGTGCGCCCACACCGTCACGGACAGACCGGCGATCGCGATGGTCGCCGCGATCAGACCCATGTAGCCGAACATCGGCTTGCGGGAGAAGACCGGGATGACCTCGGAGATGATGCCGAAGAACGGCAGGGCGATGATGTACACCTCTGGATGGCCGAAGAACCAGAAGAGGTGTTGCCAGAGCAGGGCTCCGCCGTTTGCCGCATCGAAGACATGTGCCCCGAATTTCCGATCCGCCTCCAGCGCGAACAGCGCGGCGGCGAGGACGGGGAAGGCGAGCAGCACCAGGACGGCGGTCAGCAGCACGTTCCACACGAAGATCGGCATGCGGAACATGGTCATGCCGGGAGCGCGCATGCAGATGATCGTGGTGATGAAGTTGACCGCGCCGAGGATCGTGCCGAAGCCGGAGAAGGCCAGACCCATGATCCACATGTCGGCGCCGAGACCCGGCGAGCGGACCGCGTCCGACAGCGGGGAGTAGGCGAACCAGCCGAAGTCGGCCGCGCCCTGCGGGGTGAGGAAGCCACCGACCGCGATGGTCGAACCGAACAGGTAGAGCCAGTAGGCGAACATGTTCAGCCGCGGGAACGCGACGTCCGGCGCACCGATCTGGAGCGGCATGATCCAGTTCGTGAAGCCCGCGAACAGCGGCGTCGCGAACATCAGCAGCATGATCGTGCCGTGCATCGTGAACGCCTGGTTGAACTGCTCGTTCGACATGATCTGCAGACCGGGGCGAGCGAGCTCGGCGCGCATGAGCAGCGCCATCACTCCACCGATCAGGAAGAACGCGAACGACGTGACCAGATAGAGCGTTCCGATGGTCTTGTGGTCGGTGGTCGTCAGCCACTTCACCACGACATTGCCGGGCTGCTTGCGCCTGACCGGCAGCTCGTCAGCGTACGAGCCTTCAGCCGCGGCACCCTGGGGTTCGTTGAGGATGCTCACAGGTTGTTCGTCTCCCGGTTCTTCTCGTGGCTCGTCTGCGCGATGCCGGCGGGAACGTAACCGGTCTGCCCCTTCTTGACGAGGTCCTTGAGGTGCTGCTGGTAACGCTCGGGCGAGACGACCTTCACGTTGAACAGCATCCGGGAGTGGTCGACGCCGCAGAGCTCGGCGCACTTGCCGAGGAAGGTGCCCTCCTGATTGGGGGTCACCTGGAACGCGTTGGTGTGGCCCGGGACGACGTCCATCTTCATCAGGAACGGCACCACCCAGAAGTCATGGATGACGTCACGCGAGGTGAGGACGAAGCGGATGGTCTCACCCTTGGGGAGCCAGAGCGTCGGACCGGGGTTGCCGGTCTGCGGGTTCTTGGTGCCCGGCGTACCGACGTCGTAGACGCCACCGGCGTTGGCCGGGAATTCCTTCTTGAACCGGTCCGGAATGGCGTCCAGGTTCGCGTCGGTCTTCGCGTCGCCGGGGACACCGTCGACGGGCGTGATGTAGTTGAAGCCCCAGCTCCATTGGAAGCCGACCACGTTGACCGTGACGTCGGGCTTCTTGTCGGTGAGGCTGAGCAGCTTCGTCTCGTCACGCGCGGTGAAGTAGAACAGCACCGAGACGATGATGAGCGGAACCACCGTGTACAGCGCCTCGATCGGCATGTTGTACCGGGTCTGGGCCGGCACCTCGATCTTGGTGCGACTGCGCCGGTGGAAGATGGCGCTCCAGATGATCAGACCCCACACCAGCACGCCGACGACGAGCGCGGCGGCCCAGGAGCCCTGCCACAGGGAGAGGATCCGCGGAGCCTCTTCCGTGGTCGGGGTGGGCATACCAAGGCGGGGGAAGTCCTTGTATGTGCAACCGGTGGCGGTCGCAAGGACCAGGCCCGCGGTCATTGCCTGCAGCAGCTTCCGCCGCATCGGGCGCCGCGGCGAGCGGTCGGAGCCGTTGGGACTCACGTAGCGCCTTCCCGAGAGTCTCGCCCGCGCGGTTCGGCTGCGGCCTTCTCGCTGGTCGGTCGCCGCCCTGCGTCGGGCAGGGGTTTGGATGTTTATGCGGACCAAACCCTAGCCGACGCGATTCGGGGGTTCGCGGGGAGGGGGGCATACGCGTCGCCTGTCACTCGGTTGGGGTGGGAATGGGCGCCCAATAGCTCGGGTTGTCGCGGTTTGCGTGGCGAGTGCGGGTGCGATGTGGCCTGTCTCGCCCGCCCGGCGGAGCCGCATATCAGCACAGCCCCGCGCCCCTGGGGCTGCCGCAGTTGAGGACGCTCTAACGTTGCTGTGTGTCCTACTTTGACGCCGCGTCCGCTGCTCCCCTGCATCCCGCTGCCCGCCAGGCGTTGTCGGCCTCACTCGACGACGGGTGGGCCGACCCCGCACGCCTCTACCGCGAAGGGCGCAAGGCCCGGATGCTGCTGGACGCCGCCCGGGAGGCGGCCGCCGAGGCGGTCGGGTGCCGGGCGGACGAACTGGTCTTCACCCCGTCCGGAACCCGCTCCATCCATACGGGTGTCGCGGGGGCGTTGGCCGGTCGCCGTCGCACCGGACGTCACCTGATCGTGTCAGCCGTCGAACACTCCTCGGTGCTCCATTCGGCCGAGGTGTTCGAGGCCGGGGGCGGAGAGGTGACGCAGGTGCCGGTGCGGCGGACCGGCGCGGTGGACGTCGAGTCGTATGCCGCCGCCCTGCGCGCGGACACCGCGCTCGCGTGCCTCCAGTCGGCCAACCACGAAGTGGGGACCGTGCAGCCGGTGGCGGCGGTGGCCGAGGTGTGCCGGGCGGCCGGGGTGCCGTTGCTGGTGGACGCGGCGCAGTCGCTGGGGTGGGGGCGGGTGGAGGGCGACTGGTCGTTGCTGACGGCGAGTGCGCACAAGTGGGGCGGGCCGAGCGGGGTCGGGCTGCTGGTCGTCCGCAAAGGGGTGCGGTTCGCCGTCCAAGGGGCCTCGGACGAGCGGGAGTCGGGGCGTTCGCCCGGTTTCGAGAACCTGCCGGCGATCGTCGCGGCGGCCGCGTCGCTGCGGGCCGTCCGGGCGGAGGCCGCGCAGGAGGCCGTACGACTGCGGGAGCTGACGGCGCGGATCCGGGCGCGGGTGCCGGAGTTGGTGCCGGACGTGGAGGTGGTGGGGGACGCGGACCGGCGCCTGCCCGGGATCGTCACCTTCTCCTGTCTCTATGTCGACGGAGAGACCCTGCTCCACGAACTCGACCGCGAGGGCTTCTCCGTGTCGTCCGGGTCGTCCTGCACGAGCAGCACGCTGACGCCCAGCCATGTGCTGAAGGCGATGGGGGTGCTGAGCGAGGGGAACGTGCGGGTGTCGCTGCCGGCGGGGACGGCCGAGGCGGACGTCGACCGCTTCCTGGAGGCGCTGCCGGGGGCGGTGGCGGGGGTGCGGGAGAAGCTGGGCGCCCCGATGCCGACGGCGACCGTGCGGCGGGCGGAGGAAGTGATCGTGGACTCGCTCGGGAAGCGGTGCCCGATCCCGGTCATCGAGTTGGCGAAGGTCATCGGCAGCGTGCCGGTGGGCGGCAGGGTGCGGGTCCTGTCCGACGACGAGGCCGCACGACTCGACATCCCCGCGTGGTGCGAGATGCGGGGCCAGGAGTACGAGGGCGAGGAACCGGCGGAAAAGGGAACGGCGTACCTGGTCCGCCGGATCAGCTGAGCGCCCCCTCGGGGGCGCGGGGCTGTGTCGCGACGTGCGGCTGTCGCCGCGTGGGCACGACCAGCCCCCACACGTCCGCGGGCGGACGTCAGACCAGATACCCGCGGACCTCTTCCGCGGCCTCGTCCCCGTACGCCTTCGTGAACCGTTCCATGAAGTGCCCACGGCGCAGCTGGTACTCCTGCGTCCCCACCGTCTCGATGACGAGGGTCGCCAGCATGCAGCCCACCTGGGCCGCCCGCTCCAGCGAGACCCCCCACGCCAGGCCCGACAGGAACCCCGCGCGGAACGCGTCGCCGACACCCGTCGGGTCGGCCTTGCGCTCCTCGTCGGGGCAGCCGACCTCGATGGCCTCCTCGCCGGCCTTCTCGATCCGCACGCCGCGTGCGCCCAGCGTGGTGACCCGGTGGCCGACCTTCCCGAGGATCTCCTCGTCGCTCCAGCCGGTCTTGGTCTCGATCAGCCCCTTCTCGTACTCGTTGGAGAAGAGGTACGTCGCGCCGTCCAGCAGTATCCGGATCTCGTCGCCGTTCATCCGGGCGATCTGCTGGGAGAAGTCGGCGGCGAAGGGGATGGCGCGGGTGCGGCACTCCTCCGTGTGGCGGAGCATGCCCTCGGGGTCGTCCGCGCCGATCAGGACCAGGTCGAGGCCGCCCACCCGGTCGGCGACGGTCTTCAGCTCGATCAGGCGGGCCTCGCTCATCGCGCCCGTGTAGAAGGAGCCGATCTGGTTGTGGTCGGCGTCGGTCGTGCACACGAAACGCGCGGTGTGCAGGGTCTCGGAGATGCGGACGGAGTCCGTGTCGACGCCGTGCCGGTCGAGCCAGGCCCGGTACTCGTCGAAGTCGAAGCCCGCCGCGCCCACCAGGACCGGCCGGGTGCCGAGCTGTCCCATGCCGAACGCGATGTTCGCGCCGACGCCGCCCCGGCGTACGTCCAGGTTGTCGACCAGGAAGGACAGCGAGACCGTGTGCAACTGGTCCGCGACGAGCTGGTCGGCGAAGCGGCCGGGGAAGGTCATGAGGTGGTCGGTGGCGATGGAGCCGGTGACTGCGATGCGCACGGCTGGGACTCTCCTGAGGGGGAGGCGTAATTGACAGTTAACGCTACCGGGTCGGCGTGGGCAGCCTGAAGGTGCCAAAACTACCCGATAGTAGATCTTTCTTCGCGGCGCCCGACGTGCATACCGTTCGGTCATGACGAACCTCAAGGTCCACGCCCCCGCTCCGGCCGACCTCGACGGCGACTTGGCGTCGCTGCGCGGTGACTGCGCGCGGATGGCCCCGCACTGGGCGGTTCCCGATCACAGCGATGCCCGTCCGGTGCCGCCGTCACTCATCCACGGGGTGACCGTGCCGAAGAAGTCCGCCAAGCTGCTGGACGCGATGTCCGACTACGGCGACTGAGCCGCCCGGCGCGTTCCCAGGGAACCGCGCGCTCCCCTCCCGCGTCCCATCGCCGTCCCCCGTGAAGGGGAGGCGGGATACGACACGCGGCAAGGAGCGAGACGGTGAAGAGCGAGCGACCCGAGAACGACGACGGCGCGGCCGCGGGCACCACCGGGGAGCCCCCCGAGGCCCGGCAGACCACGGAGTCGCCGAAGGCGGCCGAGCCCGACGCCCGGTCCAGCGCGGGGCCCGCCGAAAGCACCGCACACCCGGAACGGGACGCGCCCGCAGCGGCGCCGGAAACGGCCCCGGCACCGGAAGGAACCCCGGAACCGGCAGCACCCCCTGCCGCGGAGACGGCCCCCGAGCCCACGGCGAGCCCCGCGCCGACCGAGGCCCACGCCGCGGACAAGGCTCCCGAGCCGGTTACGGCCCCGAAGCCCGAGCCATCCCGCGAGCCGGCCACGCCCCCCGCCGCGGAGACGGCCCCCGAGCCCACGGCGAGCCCCGCGCCGACCGAGGCCCACGCCGCGGACAAGGATCCCGCCCCGGACGAGACCCGGAAGTCGGAAACGGCCCCGAAGCCGCAAGAGACCCCGGCCCCGATGGCGGCCCGGCGGTCACAGGAAACCCCCGCCCCGAACGCGGCCCCGCAGTCACAAGAAGCCCCCGGCTCCGAGACGGCCCCCGAGTCCGAGGTTGCCTCGCTCTCCGGTGTCGACGCCGTCTTCGGGGGCGACGCCGGCCGTCCCGCCCGTCGGCGGTCCCCCGCTGTCATCGCCTCCGTGGCGGCCGCCGTGCTGCTGATCGGTGGCGGTGCGGCCTTTCTCGCCGCGAGCGGCGGCTCCGGCGGCGGGTCCGGGGCCGGGACAGGAACCGGGACCGGCGCCTCCGGTGGTTCCACTCCCCCGCCGCTCGCCCTGGACGGTTACTCCTCCGGGGGCAACGGGATAGCCGCGGGTGAGCCCAACCCCTACGGCGTGACCTACAAGGCAGGCGGAACGCTCCCCGACGGGCCCGCCTCCGCCGCCGTGTTCCAGCCGGCCGGCGAGGTCTCCAGGGACCGGGTGGCCGCGCTGGCGAAGGCGCTCGGGGTCGACGGGGCGCCGGTCGCCGAGGGCGGGGTGTGGAAGGTAGGCACCGACAACGACGGCTCCGGCGGGAGTCTCCAGGTGAACAGGGCCGCCCCGGGCATCTGGACGTACAGCCGCTACGCCCCCGGCACCGACAACTGCAAGAGCGGCCTCGTATGCGCCCAGGATCCGGCGGCGCCGGCCGGGGACCCGGTGAGCGTCTCCGTCGCCGAGAAGGCGGCGGCGCCGGTTCTGAAGGCGCTCGGCCAGGACGACGCGAAGCTCGACGCGAGCCAGGTCATGGGCGCCCAGCGGGCGGTGAACGCCGATCCCGTGGTGGGCGGGCTGCCGACGTACGGCTGGACGACCGGGCTGACCGTCAGCAAGCAGGGCGAGGTCGTCGGCGGCAACGGAATGCTGGCGACGCCGGCCAAGGGCGACACGTATCCGGTGCTGAGTGCCGCGAAGACACTGGGCCTGATGAACGCGGCGCCCCGTTCCGACCACCGGATGGGCATCGGCGGCTGCGCCAGTTCCGTACCGCTGAAGGACCGGCTGGAGCAGCCGTGCTCCGCCTCGACGTCGTCCGCTTCCCCGGCCGCCTCGGCCGTGATCGACAACGCGGTGTTCGGGCTGGCCGCGCAGTCCGTCGGCGGCCGGCAGGCGCTGGTGCCGTCCTGGCTCTTCCAGGTGCGCGGCGCGGCGGACTCGTACACCGTCACCTATCCGGCGGTGGACCCGAAGTACCTGGCCTCCGCCGCCTCGCCGACGCCGAGTTCCTCGGCGGGGACCCCGAAGGACGTGAAGGTGGACGGCTACACGGCCGACGGCAGCGAGCTGACCGTGGCCTTCACCGGCGGGGTGTGCGCCGACTACAAGGCCTCCGCGGACGAGGGCTCGGAGCAGGTGGTGGTCAAGGTGACCGAGACGCCCTGGCCGGACAAGATCTGCGTCATGATCGCCAAGCAGTACCACCAGACGGTGCGTCTCGACGCGCCGCTGGACGGCCGGAAGGTGGTCGGCACGGACGGCACGGCGGTTCCGAAGGAGAAGGCGGTCACCCTCGACCCGCAGGTGGGCTGAGGACACACGAAGGCGGCGGCCCCTGTGTGAGGGGCCGCCGCCTTCGCTCTGCTGTGTGCCGGGCAGGCTCAGCTGAAGGAGTCGCCGCAGGCGCAGGAGCCGGTCGCGTTCGGGTTGTCGATCGTGAAGCCCTGCTTCTCGATGGTGTCGACGAAGTCGATCGACGCGCCGCCCAGGTAGGGAGCGCTCATACGGTCGGTGACCACCTTGACGCCGCCGAAGTCCTTGACCACGTCTCCGTCGAGGGAACGCTCGTCGAAGAACAGCTGGTAGCGCAGGCCGGAGCAGCCACCGGGCTGGACGGCGACACGCAGGGCGAGGTCGTCGCGGCCTTCCTGGTCGAGCAGGGCCTTGACCTTGGCCGCCGCGGCGTCACTGAGGATGATGCCGTCGGTGACGGTGCTGGTCTCGTCCGATACGGACATCTACATCTCTCCCGGGTTGTACGGAGACTGCTTGCCGACGAGTGCAACCGGCGGGTCCGCTGTTTCATTCCGGGCCGGCGTTCGCGTTCTCGCGTTTTCGCTTTTTCTCGCCTTCGTCTACGTCTCCATGCTCGCACATGCCCGAAGTCACGCACAGCGGCCTGTTGACCACCCCGCCACCACTCCATGGCCACCCTCGCGCAACTCTCCCGTACGGCTCCGGGATTCACGTCACATCGACACAATGGGCATCGTCAAAGTGACGTGAAGCGGTTATGATAGATAACGTCAGAACGACGAAAAGTAGAAAGGGTGCGTGTCGTGACCACCGCCCAGACCACGGAGCTCGACGTACAGCCGACTCCGCTCGCCCTGCTGCTGCTCGGCCGTGAGGCCGACCCGAAGAGCGAGCGGGGCGTCGAGTGTCCCGGCGACCTGCCCTCGCCGTCCGACCCGGACCTGGTCGCGCGCGCCCGCGCGGCCAAGGAGAAGCTCGGCGACAAGGTCTTCGTACTCGGCCACCACTACCAGCGCGACGAGGTCATCCAGTTCGCCGATGTCACGGGCGACTCCTTCAAGCTGGCCCGGGACGCGGCCGCCCGCCCGGAGGCCGAGTACATCGTCTTCTGCGGTGTGCACTTCATGGCCGAGTCCGCCGACATCCTGACCTCGGACGACCAGAAGGTGGTCCTTCCCGACCTGGCGGCCGGCTGCTCGATGGCCGACATGGCGACGGCCGAGCAGGTCGCCGAGTGCTGGGACGTGCTGACGGAGGCCGGGATAGCCGAGCAGGTCGTCCCCGTCTCGTACATGAACTCGTCCGCGGACATCAAGGCGTTCACGGGCAAGCACGGCGGCACCATCTGCACCTCGTCCAACGCCCAGCGGGCCCTGGAGTGGGCGTTCGAGCAGGGGGAGCCCTCGGCAACAAAGGTCCTCTTCCTCCCCGACCAGCACCTCGGACGCAACACCGCCGTCCGTAACATGGGGATGAGCCTGGAGGACTGCGTCCTCTACAACCCCCACAAGCCGAACGGCGGCCTCACCCCGGAGCAGCTGCGCGACGCCAAGATGATCCTGTGGCGCGGCCACTGCTCGGTCCACGGCCGCTTCTCGCTGGACTCGGTGAACGACGTCCGCGAGCGCATCCCCGGCGTGAACGTCCTGGTCCACCCCGAGTGCAAGCACGAGGTCGTGTCGGCGGCGGACCACGTCGGTTCGACCGAGTACATCATCAAGGCCCTGGAGGCCGCCCCGGCCGGCTCCAAGTGGGCGATCGGCACCGAGCTGAACCTGGTCCGCCGCCTGGCGAACCGTTTCGCTCCCGAGGGCAAGGAGATCGTCTTCCTCGACAAGACGGTCTGCTTCTGCTCGACCATGAACCGCATCGACCTCCCCCACCTGGTCTGGACCCTGGAGTCGCTGGCCGAGGGCAACCTGGTCAACCGGATCGAGGTCGACAAGGAGACCGAGGCGTTCGCCAAGCTGGCGCTGGAGCGGATGCTGGCGCTGCCCTAGCCGTACGACCCCCGTGTCACCCCGAGCCGACGGATTTCCGCTCGGGGTGCGCGGGGTCGAGGGTGAAGATGGTGCCGTCGGAGGTCGAGAGGACCAGGGCACCCCGGTTGAACCACACGGTCGGCAGCAGCCCGCTGTTGCCCAGCACCTGGGCACGGGCGGAGGACTCCCACAGCACGGTGCCCTTCGCCGCGTCGAGTGCGACCACCCGTCCGCTCGCGCCGGCCGTGTACACCGTGCGCCCGCTCGCGTCCACCGAGGCCTGGCCCGGCGACTCGAGGTTCGTGTGGCTGTTCCACAGCCGGGCCCCCGTTTTGGGCGAGAAGGCGGTGACCAGGCCGCTGGAGGTGGCCAGGTAGAACGTGCCGTGGGCCAGCGTGGGCAGTCCGCCCCGGTAGTGCTCGGGCAGGGGCGTCAGGGTGCGTCTGCCGGAGTCGGGGTCGACGCGCACGATGCGGGTGTAGATCAGGTCGGGGCCGTTGTCGACGTCCTGGTCGTCCGACTCCAGGAAGACCAGCTCTCCGGCGAGCACGCCCACGAAGCTGGCCTGCTCGGCGGGGGACGCGAGGGTGCGGACCGACCCGTCGGGGTCGACCAGATAGAACTTCGTGGCGTGCGAGCCGTCCTCCTGGTCGGCGCACTCCACGTAGGGAAGGCCGTCGGCGGCCATCACCGAGCAGAGGTAACCGACGGGCACGGGGATCGTGCGGCGCACGGTGCCGTCCCGTGCCGAGCGGACGGTCACCGCGCTGCCGTCGCCCTCCTCGGTCAGGGTCATCCCGTCGGCGTAGGCCGATCCCAGGCTGTCCGTGCGCACCGCGTGCGACCAGCGCACGGCGCCGCTCTCCCGGTCGAGCCCGAGGACGGACTGGGCCTTTCCCAAGCCGCTGTCGTCGGTGATCTGCAGTTCTACGACGACCTTGTCGCCGTCCACGCCGAGGACGGTCGTGATGTAACGGTCCGCCGGCACCCCGGCGGGTGCGATGTCGGCGCGCCACAGGGTCCGGCCGGTGCCGGCGTCGACCCGGGTCGGGAGGAGCGCGGTGCCGCCGCAGTAGACGGAGCCGCCGTCCGACACACAGGTGGGCGAGGTGTCGCCCTCGTAGCCCGGCGCCTTCTTCACCCCGCGCTCGGCGGGCGCGGACACGGTGGTCTGCCAGGGCTTCCAGCCGGTGGGGAGGGTGCCCCAGCGGGAGGCCGAGGACCCGGTGGCTCGGGTGCGGGCCTCGCCGTCGCCGTTCCACGGGCCCAGCAGGAGGAAGCCGGTCAGGACGGCGGCCAGGGCGGCGGCCAGGACCGCGGACAGCACGAGCAGGGCCCGCCGGTGCGCGCGGCGGCGGGTGGCCGGCCGGACGGTGGTGCCGAGGGCCGGGGCGCCGGGGCGGCCCCCGGAGGGCAGGCGCAGGGTCAGCGTCTCCGGTTCGCCGGGCGCCGGCTCCGGCAGGGCCCGCTCGAACTCCGCCTCCAGTTCGTCGAGTCCGGGCCGGTCGGCGGGTGCCTTGGCCAGGCAGCGCTCCAGGACCGCGCGCAGCGGCCCGGTCACCCCGTCCAGGACGGGCGCGTTGTGAACCACCCGGTAGCCGGTCAGGTAGGGGCTGTCGGCGTCGAAGGGGCCGCGTCCTGTGACGCAGTACACCAGCAGCGCGCCGAGCGAGAAGACGTCCGAGGCGGGGCCGACCGTACGGGCGTCGGTGAACTGCTCCGGGGACATGAACGGCGGGGTGCCGACCATCTGCCCGGTCTCGGTGAGGGTGTTGTGGTTCTCGGCCGCCCGGGAGATACCGAAGTCGATGACGCGGGGGCCGTCCTCGGCGATCAGGACGTTCGCCGGTTTCAGGTCGCGGTGCACCACCCCGGCCCGGTGGATGTCCCGGAGCGCCTCCACCAGGCCCAGCGCCAGGGGCCGCAGGTCGGTGACGCGCAGGGCGCCCCGGTCGCGGATGCGGGCGGCGAGCGACTTCCCGGGCACGTACTGGGTGGCCATCCAGGGCGGTTCGGCCTCCGGGTCGGCGTCCACCACGGCCGCGGTGAAGGCGCCGCTCACCCGGCGGGCAGCCTCGACCTCCTGCCGGAACCGGGCCCGGAAGACCGGGTCCTGGGCGTACTGGGCGTGCACCACCTTGACGGCGACCTCGCGCCCGGAGCGGGACCTGGCCCGGTAGACGACGCCCATGCCGCCGGCGCCGAGCCGGTCGACGAGTCTGTGGCCGCCGATCGTCCTCGGGTCGTCCTTGTGCAGCGGCACCCCGAAACTCCCCTTCGCCGCATGGCAGTTCGAGCCGACAGCATACGGAACCCGCACCACGCCGACGGCCGGTTCCCGGTGGGTCACCGGGAACCGGCCGTCGTTCACAGGACCGTCCTACGGCCGAGGGACCGACCGCACGGCCACGGACTGACCGCACGGCCACGGACTGACCGCACGGCCGTGGACTGACCGCACGGCCATGGACCGACCGCACGGCCATGGACCGACCGCACGCCCTCGGGACCGTCACACGGCCGCGGGCTCCGGTTCCTCGGCGGGGCGCACCGGTTCCGCGGGGCCCTGCCCCTTCTTCGCCGCGCGCTTGTGCGCCCGGCGCTCCTTGCGGAGTTCGAGCATCGCGTACAGCGTCGGCACCAGCAGCAGGGTGAGCAGCGTGGAGGTGATCAGACCGCCGATCACGACCACCGCCAGCGGCTGGGCGATGAAGCCGCCCTCGCCGGTGACGCCGAGCGCCATCGGGAGGAGGGCGAAGATGGTCGCCAGGGCGGTCATCAGGATCGGGCGGAGCCGGTGCCGGCCACCCTCGATCACCGCTTCGACCACGCCGTGACCCTGGCGCCGGTACTGGTTGATGAGGTCGATCAGCACGATCGCGTTGGTCACCACGATGCCGATCAGCATCAGCATGCCGATCATCGCGGGGACGCCCATCGGGGTGCCCGTGACGATCAGCAGGCCGATCGCGCCGGTCGCCGCGAACGGGATGGAGACCAGCAGGATCAGCGGCTGGACGAGCGACCGGAAGGTCCCGACCAACACCATGAAGACGATCGCGATCGCCGCGAGCATCGCCAGGCCCAGGTTCCTGAACGCGCTGTCCTGGTCCGAGGTGACGCCGCCGATCGAGGCCGTCGCGCCTGCCGGGAGCTTCAACGCCTTGATCTTGGACCGGAGTTGGCTGCTGACCGCGCCGGTGTTGTCACCGGTCGGCTTCGCGGAGACGGTCGCGGCACGCTGGCCGTCGATACGGGTCATCGACACCGGCCCGTCCACCAGCTTCACGGTGGCGATGTCGCCCAGCTTCACCGGGCCCAGCTTGAGGGCGCGCAGCTGTGCGAGGGTCTCGGCCGGCTTCGCCGACTTGACGACGACGTCCCGCTCGGTGTCGTCGAGGACCGCCTTCGCGGCCGTGGTGCCCTTGACCGCCTGGGTGACGGCGGCGCCCAGCGTCTGGTCGTCGAACCCGGCCGCCGCGGCCTTGGAGTTGGCCTTCACCGAGATGCGCGGCACGCTCTGGGAGAGGTCGCTGGTGACGTCGGTGACGTCGTCCAGCTGGGCGACCGCGGCCCGGACCTGCTCCGAGGCCGTGCGCAGCACGTTCCCGTCGGCCGCCTTCACGACGACGCTCAGGTCCTGGCTGCCGAAGCCGTCACCGGCGGACACCGTGGTCGTACCGATGCCCGGCAGCTTGTGCAGGCCGTCCTCGATGGCGTTCTGGACCCTGTCGTACGACTTCGAGTCGTCCAGCATCACCGAGTACGACGCCTGGTTGGTGTCCGTGCCGCCGCCGAAGGCCGCCATGAATCCGGACGAGCCGACCGTGACCTGGTAGTCCTTCACCCCGTCGACGGAGGCGAGCAGCTTCTCGACCTTCTTCGCCTGCGCGTCGGTCGCCGCCAGGCTGGTGCCCGGCTTCAGCTCCTGCTTGACGGTGAGGACCTCCTGGTCGCCCTGGTCGAAGAAGTTGGTCTTCAGCAGCCCGGACATGCCGAACGTGAGGACCAGGACCACGATCGCGAGCAGCACGCTGGTGAGGCGGCGCCGGGTCGCGAAGCGCAGGACGGGGACGTAGGCGCGCTGGAGCCTGCTGTCGGCCTCCTTCGCCTCGGCCTTGCGGCGGGCTTCCTCGGCGTCCTCGGGGGTGCCCTTCGGGGCGCGCAGGAACCAGTACGACAGCACCGGTACGACCGTCAGCGAGACCAGCAGGGAGGCCAGCAGCGCGGCCGTCACGGTGATGCTGAACGAGCCGAAGAGGGCACCCACCATGCCCCCGACCAAGCCGATCGGCAGGAAGACGGCGACCGTGGTGAGGGTGGAGGCGGTGACCGCGCCGGCCACCTCGCGGACCGCGCCGAGGATGGCGGCCTGGCGCTCCTCGCCGTAGCCGAGGTGGCGCTTGATGTTCTCCAGGACCACGATCGAGTCGTCGACGACCCGGCCGACGGCGATGGTGAGCGCACCGAGCGTGAGCATGTTGAGGGAGAGACCGCGGGTCCACAGGACGATGAGCGCGAGGACCACCGACAGCGGGATGGAGACGGCCGTCACCAGCGTCGAGCGGATCGAGGCCAGGAAGACCAGGATGATCAGGACCGCGAACGCCAGGCCGAGGGCGCCCTCGGTGGTGAGGCCCTTGATGGACTTGGAGACCGCCGGGCCCTGGTCGCTGACGACCATGAGGGTGGCGTCGGAGCCGAGGTCCTGACGCAGCTCGGGCAGCTTGTCCTTGACCGCGTTCGAGATGGAGACGGCGCTGCCGTCGTGGTCCATGGTGACGTTCACGGCGAGGCTGGGGCGGCCGTCGGTGCGGGTGATCGAGTCCGCCGGGGCCTCCTGCTCCCTGACCGAGGCCACGTCACCGAGGCGCACGGGCTTCTTGACGCCCTCTCCGGTGACCATCAGGTTCTTGATCTGCCCCAGCGAGGTGAGTCCGCCGCCGACCTGGACGGTGCGGTTGGCGCCGTCCTCGTCGAAGGAGCCCGCCGGCACGGTCGCGCCGGCCGCCTGGAGCGTCTGGGCGACCACGGCCGGGGTGAGACCCGCCTCGGCCAGCTTCGCCTGGCTCGGGGTGACGGTGACCTGGAGGTCCCGCACGCCGGTGACCTGGACGCGGCCGACGCCGTCGATGTCCTTCAGGTCCGGGACGACCGTCTTGTCGAGCTGGTCGGCGAGGGCCTGCTGGTCCTTGCCGGAGGAGGCGGCGAGGACCACGGTCGGCATGTCGTCCGTGGAGCCGGCGATGACCTGCGGGTCGACGTCGTCCGGGAGCTGGGCGCGGTTGACGGCCAGCTGGACGTCGGCCACCAGCTGCTTGGTGTCGCTGCCGTAGTCGAAGGACGCCATGATCACGGCGTTGCCCTCGCTCGCGGTGGAGGTGACGCCGGTGATCCCGTCGACGCCTTCGAGGTTGTTCTCGACGGGCTCGATGACCTGCTTCTCGACGACGTCGGGGGCCGCTCCCTGGTAGGGGGCGATGACCGACACCATGGGCAGGGAGATGGTGGGCAGCAGCTGCTGCTTGATCTGGGGGATGGCGATCGCCCCGAAGGCGAGCGCGATCAGTGACATGAGGCCTATCAGGGCCCGCTGCGCGAGGCTGAATCGGGACAGCCAGGACATGGGTCAGGGTCTCTTTTCGGTGAGCTGCTGTGAGCGGAGCTGCTGTGAGCTGCGAATGAGCGGCGAAGGTACGGCACAGGGGGCACCTGTGAGCGCCCACCCCACCACCCTGACCCATGCGCCGCCCTGCTCACGTAGGTCCTGGGTGCCGTCCTTTATCCGGCTCCTACTCCCGCCGCAGTACGCCCGGGTGGAGGTCACTCCATCCTCGGACGGACCAGCCCCGACTCGTAAGCGATCACCACGAGCTGTGCCCGGTCCCGGGCGCCCAGCTTGGCCATGGCCCGGTTGACGTGCGTCTTCACGGTCAGCGGGCTGACCTCCAGGCGTTCGGCGATCTCGTCGTTGGAGTGCCCGCCGGCGACCTGGACCAGCACCTCGCGCTCGCGTGAGGTGAGCGCGTCGAGCCGCTCGGCGCGGGCCGGGTCGCGGCCGTCGGCGCCGGCGTCGCCCTGGGCGAGGAAGCGGGCGATCAGCCCCTTGGTGGCGGTCGGGGAGAGCAGCGCCTCGCCGCCGGCGGCGACCCGGATGGCGCTCAGGAGTTCCTCGGGTTCGCTGCCCTTGCCGAGAAAGCCGGAGGCGCCGGCGCGCAGCGCCTGCACGACGTAGTCGTCGACCTCGAAGGTCGTCAGGATGACCACCCGGACCCGGTCGAGGGACGGGTCCTCGCTGATCAGCCGGGTGGCGGCCAGTCCGTCCGTGCCCGGCATCCGGATGTCCATCAGGACGACGTCGGCCCGGGTCTCCCGGGCGAGCCGCACCGCCTCGGCGCCGTCGGAGGCCTCGCCGACCACCTCCATGTCCGGCTCGGAGTCGACGAGTACGCGGAACGCGCTGCGCAGCAGGGCCTGGTCGTCGGCGAGCAGGACACGGATCGTCATACGGAATCCCCCAGGGCGGCCGTTCGGTCGTTCGTACGGTCGTCGGTGTCGGTCTTGACCGGCAGGATCGCATGGACCCGGAAGCCGCCGCCGTAGCGGGGGCCGGTGGTGAGGGTGCCGCGCAGGGCGGTGACGCGCTCGCGCATGCCGAGCAGGCCGTGGCCGCCGCCCTCCTCGGGGGCGCTGCCCTCGCCGGAGCCGTTGTCGAGGACGGTGACCTCGATGCGCGGTCCGACGCGTACGACGCTGACCTCGGCCTTGGCCTCGGGTCCCGCGTGCTTCTGCACGTTGGTCAGGGCCTCCTGGATGATCCGGTAGGCGGCCAGGTCGACGGCGGCGGGCAGGGTGGTGCCCTGGTCGGCGCGGGCCACCTCGACCTGGAGGCCGGCGTTGCGGAAGGTGTCGGCGAGCTCTTCGAGGCGGTGCAGGCCGGGGGCGGGTTCGGTGGGGGCCTCGGGGTCGCCGGACTGCCGGAGCAGGCCGACGGTCGCGCGCAGTTCGTTGAGCGCGGAGCGGCTGGCCTCGCGGACGTGGGCGAGGGCCTCCTTGGCCTGGTCGGGCCGCTTGTCCATGACGTGTGCGGCCACCCCCGCCTGCACGTTGACCAGGGCGATGTGGTGGGCGACGACGTCGTGCAGGTCACGGGCGATGCGCAGGCGCTCCTCGGCGACCCGGCGGCGGGCCTCCTCCTCGCGGGTCCGCTCGGCGCGTTCGGCGCGCTCCCGGATGGCCTGGACGACGGCCCGCCGGCTGCGCACCGCGTCCCCGGCGGTGGCTCCGATGCCGGTCCAGGCGAAGATCGCGAGGTTCTCCTGGGCGTACCACGGGAGGGGGCCGGCGGCCATCGCGGCGGTGGTCAGCACGGTCATGGTGAGCAGGCCGGCCCGCAGGGTGGTACGGCGGTCGGTGGTGGCGGCGACGGTGAAGAGGGCGACGACGGCCGCCATCGCGACGGGGGCGCGGGGGTCGCCGGTGACGCATTCGACGACGGAGGCCGCGCCGGTGACCGCCAGGACCGTCTTCGGGGCGTGCCGGCGGAAGACCAGGGCGACGGCGGCGAGCGTCATCAGGACCAGGCTGAGGGGGTCCGGGGTGCGGATGCCCCAGGCGACGCCGTGCGCGCCGTGCGGGACGGCGAAAGAGCTGACGACCATGC
Source organism: Streptomyces sp. NPDC048417 (assembly GCF_040651615.1). Lineage (NCBI taxonomy): Bacteria > Bacillati > Actinomycetota > Actinomycetes > Kitasatosporales > Streptomycetaceae > Streptomyces > Streptomyces sp. NPDC048417. Next base: position 227,163 of record NZ_JBEZKI010000013.1, read on the forward strand.
ACACGAGGGCGCCCGCGGCGATGACCGCGTCCACGGCGAGTGGATGGGCGCCGACTCTGCAGCGGGCTCTCTCGAAGGGGCTCACGATCTGAACAGTACGGCTGGTTCGTGCGGGCCGGAACCGTCGGTTCGGGCCGCCGCCGGCACCGCCCCTGGGGGGCTGCGCCCCCAGACCCCGCTTCGGCCTGAACGGCCTCGTCCTCGAACGCCGGACGGGCTGACGGTGTGAACGTCAGCCCGGGATCAGGCCGTCGTCCCTCAGCAGCGCCCGGACCTCCTCCAGGGTGGCGTCCGGGGAGGGAAGGATCAGGTCCGAGGGTTCCAGGGCGTCGTCCGGGAGGGGGGTGCCGACTTCTCGGACCTTGTCCAGGAGGGCGGTCAGAGTGCGGCGGAAGGCCGCCTCGTCGCCGGACTCCGTCTCCGCCAGGAGGTCGTCGTCCAGCTTGTTCAGTTCGGTGAGGTGGCTGTCGGCCAGCCTCACCTGGCCCTCCCCCATGATCCTTACGACCATGTCGGCCATGTCGCCCTCCAGGCGTCGGCTACTGCTTGTCGAAGCGCGGGGTGTCCTGCGGCTGCTGCGACTGCTGGCCCTGGCCGCTGCCGCCCTCGATCGCCTGCTGGGGCGAACCTCCGGCGAGCTCGGCCTTCATGCGCTGCAGCTCCAGCTCTACATCCGTACCACCGGAGAGGCGGTCCAGCTCGGCGGCGATGTCGTCCTTGGCCATGCCGGTCGGGTCGTCGAGGGCACCGGAGGCGAGCAGTTCGTCGATGGCGCCGGCGCGGGCCTGGAGCTGCTGCGTCTTGTCCTCGGCGCGCTGGATGGCGAGGCCGACGTCGCCCATCTCCTCGGAGATGCCGGAGAAGGCCTCGCCGATGCGGGTCTGGGCCTGGGCGGCGGTGTAGGTGGCCTTGATGGTCTCCTTCTTCGTACGGAAGGCGTCCACCTTGGCCTGGAGGCGCTGGGCCGCGAGGGTGAGCTTCTCCTCCTCGCCCTGGAGGGTGGCGTGCTGGGTCTCCAGGTCGGTCACCTGCTGCTGGAGGGCGGCGCGGCGGGACAGCGCCTCGCGGGCGAGGTCCTCGCGGCCGAGCGCGAGCGCCTTGCGGCCCTGGTCCTCCAGCTTGGTGGACTGCTGCTGGAGCTGGTTCAGCTGGAGTTCGAGCCGCTTGCGGGAGGTGGCGACGTCGGCCACCCCGCGGCGCACCTTCTGGAGCAGCTCAAGCTGCTTCTGGTACGAGTAGTCGAGGGTCTCGCGCGGGTCCTCGGCCCTGTCCAGGGCCTTGTTCGCCTTCGCGCGGAAGATCATCCCCATACGCTTCATGACACCGCTCATGGGCTTCGCGCGCCCCCTTCTGACGGACTCCGGCTCACAGATCCTGCGACAGAACCCACAGTACGGGCCCTGCCTCCATTACCGCACTGTTCGGGGACCGATGCGCTCATCCCCAAGGACGACTGCGGACAGTTCCACTCCGGCACAGGTAGTAGGTGCTCCCCCGAGCGAACCGCCTGCAACGTCCCCTCTGTCCCCTCTGGAGACGACTGACGTTGCGGGATCGTTCCCCGCCGGACTAGGGCCCACACCCGCCCGTCGCCCACCACCGCCCTTATTTTGAGGGGCCTGCGGCCCCGCACCTTTTGATTACCCCGTACCCTTGGGTTTTGTGTTCCGTAGCCGTGCCAAGGAAGAGAAGGCCCCCGCCGACAAGGCGGCCGTGACCGACTCCAAGCAGACCCGTGACCCGCAGGCGCCCAAGGGCAGGCCCACGCCCAAGCGCAGTGAGGCCCAGACCCAGCGCCGCAGCGTGGCCAGCACGCCGACCAATCGCAAGGACGCCACCAAGCGTCAGCGTGATGACCGGCGTGCCGCCATGGAGCGGCAGCGCCAGGCGCTGGCCACCGGCGACGAGCGGTACCTGCCGGCCCGTGACAAGGGCCCGGTCCGCAAGTTCGCCCGCGACTGGGTCGACTCGCGTTTCAACGTGGCGGAGTTCTTCCTGCCGCTGGCCGTGATCATCCTGGTGATGAGCGTGGTCAACAACGCGGCGATCAAGAACATCGCGCTGCTGCTGTGGCTGGTCGTGATCGTGCTGATCGTGCTCGACGCGGCGGTGAGCGGCCTGCGGATGCGCAAGCGGCTGGGCGAGCGCTTCCCGGACCAGAACCGGAAGGGCGCCGTCGCCTACGGTCTGCTTCGCTCCCTCCAGATGCGCCGGCTCCGGTTGCCCAAGCCGCAGGTCAAGCGCGGAGAGCGGCCCTGAGCACAGAGCCTTTCTCCGGGGGTGCGGCGGAGGCCTGGCTGACCAGGCTGGGCGGTCTGCGTGATGTCGTACGACAGGAGCTGGTGGCCCGGCAGCTCGACGAGCAGATAGCCGGGCGGTTCCCGGTCGGACAGCGGCTGCGGGTGCTCGACGTGGGGATGGGCCAGGGCACGCAGGCGCTGCGGCTGGCCCGGGCCGGGCATCAGGTGACCGGCGTCGAGCGGGAACCGACGATGGTCGCGGCCGCGCGGGAGGCCCTGGCCGGTGAGCCGGAGGGCATCCGCGAGCGGGTGCGGATCGTCGAGGGGGACGGACGGGACACCGGCGTCCACTTCCTGCCGGGCAGCTTCGACGTGGTGCTCTGCCACGGGGTGCTGATGTACGTCGAGGAGCCGGACGCGCTGCTGGCCGGGCTGGCCCGGATGCTGGCCCCGGGCGGGCTGCTGTCGCTGCTGGTGCGCAACGCCGACGCGCTGGCCATGCGGCCGGGGCTGAGCGGGGACTGGGCGGGGGCGATGGGTGCCTTCGACACCGTCTCCTACCGCAACCGGCTGGGCCTGGAGGTGCGGGCCGACCGGCTGACCACTCTCACCGCCGCTCTCGCCGGCATCGGTGCGCCACTGCATTCCTGGTACGGCGTACGGGTGTTCACGGACACGGCCGCGGACGGTGCCGAACCGCCCGCAGGGCTGGAGACGCTGCTGGCGGCGGAGGAGCGGGCCGGACGGACGGATCCGTACCGGGCGGTCGCGGCGCTGCTGCATCTGTGCGGGGTCCGCGGCTGAACCGTCGCGTGCTGCTCGTTCGGGTCAGCAGCACGAGCCGGACCGGCACCCCGCCACGAGACTCGGGGGCATGGACGCTTCCCGTACCCGTCGGACCTTCCGGACGGCCGCCGCGCTCGGCTCCTGCTGTCTCGCCCTCGTCTCCGGCTGTTCCGCCTTCGGCGGCGACACCGCCGAGGACGGCTCGACCGCCCAGGCCGCCCAGGCTGCGGCCGTTCCCGTGGCGGCGGCCGATCTGCAGAACCAGTACCAGAAGGTGATCAAGGACGTCCTGCCGTCGGTCGTGCAGATCCAGGCCAGCAGAGACCTGGGCTCCGGCGTGGTCTACGACGGCAACGGGCACATCGTCACCAACGCGCACGTCGTCCAGGGCGAGAAGAAGTTCAAGGTGACGACCGCCAACAACGAGGAACCGCTCACCGCGACGCTCGTCTACTCCTACCCCGAGCAGGACCTGGCGGTCATCAGGCTCGACAAGGTCCCCGGCGGGCTGAAGGCGGCCACCTTCGGGGACACCGAGAAGGTCGAGGTCGGGCAGATCACGCTCGCCATGGGCTCGCCCCTCGGGCTGTCGTCCAGCGTCACCGAGGGCATCGTGTCGGCGACCGGACGGACCGTCAGCGAGAACCAGGAGGGCGGCGGCACCGGCGCCACCATCCCGAACATGGTGCAGACCTCGGCCGCCATCAACCCCGGCAACAGCGGCGGCGCCCTGGTCAACCTGGACGGCCAGGTCATCGGCATCCCGACGCTCGCCGCGAGCGACCCCGACCTGGGCGGCAGCGCGGCGCCCGGGATCGGGTTCGCCATCCCGGGGTCGATGGTGAAGACGGTCGCCGACCAGATCATCAAGCAGGGCAAGGTCGTCGACTCGGGGCGGGCGGCGCTCGGTATCAGCGGGCGCACGGTCGTCGACGTGAACTACCAGCCCGCCGGGGTGGCCGTCGTGACGGTGAAGCCGGGGGACGCGGCCGACAAGGCGGGCATCCGACCCGGGGACATCATCATCAGAGTGGGTGACGACGACATCACCACCATCACCTCACTGGCCGAGTCGCTCGCCGTGGACCGGCCGGGACAGAAGAAGACGGTGACGTACAGCCGGAACGACGTCGAGCGGACCGTGGAGGTGACGCTGGGCGAGCAGTGACGGCGGGGCGGCCCCGCGCGGGGCCGCCCCTGACCGCCACCTCTCAGGACTCGTCAGCGTGCAGGCTCATCGGGCCGTAGATCTCGGTGGCGTCCTCGAAGAGCCGCACCTGGTCGGCGCCGCCGGCCAGCAGTTCCTTCCACTGCTCGCCGATCCAGGACTCGGCGTCGCCCTGGGTGGTGAACTCCTCGGGCTCCACCGCGGGCTGGACCTCCGTCCCGTCGGCCTTCTCGAACCGCCACGTCCATGCCGCCATGTAGGCCTCCTTTGATCCAACTGGTGCATCGTATAAGGACGCCGACAAAAACTCCGCTGGTTGTGGGGCATGTGCGGGCCCGGCAGGGGCTGGTCGCGCCCACGCGGCGGTGCCGCACGTCGATACGGCCCACGCCCCTTTCAGGGGCGCTGAACTCAGCGTCGGCCGCGAGGACGGGTGAGAATCGGTTCCGTGGAAGTGACTTTGCTCGGTACCGGTGCTCCCGCGGGTCTGCCCCGCCCGGACTGTCCCTGTGCGGCCTGTGCCTGCGCCGTCGGGGCGGACGTCCGGGCCGCCACGGCGGTGCTCGTCGACGGAACGCTGCTGCTCGATCTGACGCCGGGCGCGGCGTTCGCGGCGGCACGCGCCGGGCGGTCCCTCACCGGCGTACGGCAGGTGCTGCTGTCGCATCCGCACGACGGGCCCGCCGTCGAGGTGCCGGCCGGGCTGCCGCAGCCGGGGCGGGTGCCGGACGGCCGGGATCTGGCGCTGCTGACCGGGCACCGGGTGCGGGCGCTGGCGATGGACGCGGGCGGTACCGGGTACGCGGTGACCGGCACCGACGGGCAGCGGCTGCTGTATCTGCCGCCGGGCGGCGCGCCGGCCGGGCTGGAGAACGGGAGCGGGAGCACGGAGTCGTACGACATGGCGCTCCTGGACGTCGTGGGGCGCCCGGACGCGTTGGCGCGCCTGCGGGCGGTGGGGGCGGTGGGCCCGGCCACCGACGTCGTCGCCGTCCATCTCGACCACGACGTGCCGCCGGGCCCGGAGTCGCGGCGGCGGCTGGCGGCGGCCGGGGCGCGGGCGGTGCCGGACGGTACGACGCTGACGGTGGGGGTGTACGAGGAGGTGCCCGACGTGCCGCGCCGGACGCTGGTGCTGGGCGGGGCGCGGTCCGGGAAGTCCGTGGAGGCCGAACGGCGGCTGGAGTCCTTTCCCCACGTGCTGTACGTCGCCACGGGCGGGACGCGCGGCGGGGACACCGAGTGGGCGGAGCGGGTCGCCGTACACCGGGAGCGGCGGCCGGGGTCGTGGCGTACGACGGAGACGTGCGACCTGGTGCCGTTGCTGACGCAGGACGGGCCGCCGTTGCTGGTGGACTGTCTGTCGCTGTGGCTGACGGACGCGATGGACTGTGTCGGGGCGTGGGACGACACGGAGTGGGCGTCGGGCGGGGAGAAGGCGCTGCGGGAGCGGGTGCGGGAGCTGACGGAGGGGGTGCGGGCGACGCGGCGGACGGTGGTCGCCGTCTCCAACGAGGTGGGGTCGGGGATCGTGCCGGCCACGGCGTCGGGGCGACGGTACCGGGACGAACTGGGCAGGCTGAACGCGGCGTTCGCGGCCGAGTGCGAGCAGGTGGTGCTGGTGGTGGCCGGGCAGGCGGTGGTGCTGCGATAGGGGGGCAGGGGTGGGTCGCTTACCGGCGCCGACAGAGTGCCGCCCCAGCGGCACGACTGCCCGCGGCTACGACGGGCTCCGTAAGGGGCGCGGGGTACTGCGCGACCGGACCCCACCCACCCGCGGCCGCGCAACAGGCCGTCAGCGCCCCTTTCTCGCGATGATCCGGTACCCGTTGGAGAAAGGTGTGCGGCGCAGCAGCGGGGACAACGCCTGGTCGACGGCCGCTGCCACGGCCACCAGTGGGGCCGTCGCGCGTAGCGCCCGCTTCGGCAGCACCCGGCCCAGCACCAGGGTGAGCGCCGCCGAGATGTCGTAGGGGATGTGGGGCGACTTCCGGTCGGCTGTCAGGATCTCGCAGCCCTGGGACTCCAACTCGGCCCGCAGGTTGGCCGGCGGCACCAGATGCAGATGGCGGGGCTGGCCGTACGGGACCCACCACCTGCCGAGGAGCGCGCCGAAGGCGCTGCGCGGGTTCGCGACGTCGATCAGGAGGTACCCGCCGGGGCGCAGCGCCGCGAGCGCCGCGCGGAGTTCGGCGCGCGGGTCGGGGGCGTGTTCCAGGTGCCGGAACATGCTGACGACGTCGTAGCGGGCGCGCAGCCGGGCCAGGACCTCCGGTGCGGTCAGGTGGCCGCAGTGGGCCTCCTCGATGTGCCCTTCGGCCTGGGCCCACGCCACCCGCAGGGTCGAGTCCAGGCCGTCGAAGGACGTGTACGTGAAGAGTTCCTTCGCCGTGCGCGGGAAGTGGGCGTGGCCGGTGCCGACGTCCAGCCAGCTCTCCGGCTCCGCCAGCGCCAGCACCGCGCGGGCGGCGGCGCGGTGCCGGCGGCGGCCGCCGCGGGTCGCGAGCAGGCGGTCGGTGTAGTCCTCCAGACGGCCCTCGTAGTAGTCCCGGTGGTAGAGGGTGAAGCCCTCCGCGGTCAGCCGGGGGTTCTGGAAGGCGTGGGCGCAGTCGCGGCACTCGTCGACGGCGAACGTGCCGGGCCGGTGATGGAGGAGGTCGGACGTGCGCAGCCGGGTGCGCAGGCGTCTGGAACCGCACCAGGGGCAGTCCTCGCGGCGCGGCTCGTGGAACCGGTCGGTGCCCGGGAGGAGTTCGGGTGTGGGCGGCATGGGCGGCTCCCTGTGCTCCCTGTACGCAATACACTGCAAAACGGAACGTATGGGATACCGATCTTGCCTGCCAAGACGCCGTGCGGGTGTGGTGGCGATCTGGCACCGAACCGTTAGTTCGGTGCCGGTACTGTTCGGCGAATGAGCTCGCTTAATCTCGACGACTTCACCGATCTGATCGAGCGCCCCGACGGCGGTGTGCGCCGTGACGCGGAGGCGCGCCGGGAGCGGCTGATCGTGCCGCCCGGGTCGCTGGGACGCCTCGACGACCTGGGTGAGTGGCTGGCCGCCGCACAGGGTTCCGTGCCGGTACGGCCGGTCGAACGGCCGCGGGTCCTGCTCTTCGCCGGTGACCACGGCGTCGCCGAACTCGGCGTGTCCGCGCGGCCGGCGGGCAGTGCCGGGCTGCTGGTGCGGGCGATCCTGGAGGGGGCCAGCCCGGTGGCGGTGCTGGCCCGGCGGCTCGGAGTGCCCCTGCGGATCGTCGACATGGCGCTGGACTGCGACCCGGACACGCTGCCCGCGGAGGTCGCAGGGCACCGGGTGCGGCGGGGCAGCGGCCGTATCGACATCGAGGACGCGCTGACCCTGGAGGAGGCGGAGGCGGCCTTCCGGGCGGGGACGGCGCTGGCCGACGGGGAGGCCGACTCCGGGACCGATCTGGTGGTGCTCGGCGATGTGAGCGTCGGGGGGACCACGGCGGCCTGCGTCCTCGTCGCGGCGCTGTGCGGAACCGACGCGTCCGTGGTGACCGGGCGGGGCGGGCTCGCCATCGACGACCTCGCGTGGATGCGGAAGTGTGCGGCGATCCGGGACGCGCTGCGGCGGGCGCGGCCGGTGCTCGGGGACCAGTTGCAGTTGCTGGCGACGGTCGGCGGGGCCGACCTCGCGGCGATGACCGGGTTCCTGTTGCAGGCGGCGGTGCGGAAGCTGCCGGTGGTGCTGGACGGGGTGGTGGCCGCCGCGTGTGCGCTGGTCGCGCAGCGGATCGCGTTCCGGGCACCGGACTGGTGGCTGGCCGGCCACGACAGCGGGGAGCCGGGCCAGGCGAAGGCGCTGGACCGGATGGCCCTGGAGCCGCTGCTGGAACAGGGCCTGACGGTCGGTGAGGGAGCGGGAGCGCTGCTCGCCCTACCGCTGGTCCAGTCCGCGGCGGCCCTGGCCGCGGAACTCCCGGAGAAGCCGCGGGATCCGGAGTCGCAGGAGCCGGAGGAGAAGCCGGCGGAGTAGAAGCCGACGCCAAGGCCACACCGGCACCGCCGAACCGCGCCGTCCCGGCCGAACGCCGTCGCGGCGGGAAAGAAAGACCGGAGGGGAAGAGGAGCCGGGGGACGGAAGAGGGCGGCGGGCAAGCGGAGCCGGGAGAAGGAAGAGAGCGGCGGGGAAGAGGGGCTGGGGGGACGAAAGAGACCGGCAGGCGAGCGGAGCCGGGATGAGGGAAGAGACCGCGGGCAAGAGGGGCCGGCGGGACCGAAGAAACCCGCAGGCAGGCGGAATCCGGAAGACGGAAGAGAGCCGCGGGCAAGCAGAGCCGGAAGACGGAAAAGAGCGGCAGGCAAGCGGAGCCGGCGGGACCGAAGAGACCGGCGGGGAAGAGGGGTCGGGGGCGGGAGAGGGGGGTGGGCCCGGGGGTGGGTGGTATCGGAGGGGCGAGGTCCGTGCGTGTGGCGGTGTTCGTCGTGGGGGCGCCCATATGATCCATCTCCATGGGAGATGCCCGAATTGCCGTTGAACGGTGTGGTGGACGTGCGGTGGGGCGGCGGGCCGGCGGGGTTTCCCGGCGGGGCGCCGCCTTTGCCGTGTGGTACTTGCGGGCCGTCGCCTTCGTCAACTTCCTCAGCGCGGTGTGGGTGTCGTTGGGGCAGGACGTGCGGCGCCACAACCAGGAGGACTTCTTCACGCCGTACCTGCTGACCGCCGGCTTCGCCTCCGGCGTGTTCACCGCGTTCCTCGCGATCACGATGCGCCGCCGCAAGCGGGCCGCCTGGATCCTCAACCTCGTCCTCAGCGGGCTGTTCCTCGCGCTGTTCGCGTTCGCCATGGCGTTTCCGGAGATCCGGCGGTACCCCCAGAACTGGATCTCGATCGCGCTGACCGCCGCCTTCGTGGGCGCGCTGCTCGCCGGCCGCCGGGAGTTCTACGCCAAGGGCGACCGGTCGAACCCGCGGCTCGCCGCGACCGTGGCCGTCGGCGGCGGCCTCCTCGCCTCACTGCTCGCCGCCCTCCTCGTGACCGTCACCAACCAGGCCCCGCACGCCGCCCGTTCGACGTTCGCTGAGCGCTGGCACTACGGCACCCTGCGCCTGGTCTCGGTCGCCGCCGACCCCTCCCGGTTCCCGTACATCGCACCACCCAACTGGGTGAACGTCTCCGTCAACGTGCTGAGCACGCTCCTCGTCCTCACCGTCCTCTACGCCGCGTTCCGCTCCCGCCGCGCCGTCGACCCGATCACCGAGGACGACGAGAAGCGGCTGCGGGCGCTGCTGGAGCGGCACGGCGAGCGGGACTCGCTCGGGTACTTCGCGTTGCGCCGGGAGAAGAGCGTGGTGTGGTCGCCGACCGGGAAGGCGGCGGTGGCCTACCGGGTGGTCGGCGGGGTGTCGCTCGCCTCCGGGGATCCGATCGGGGATCCGGAGGCCTGGCCGGGGGCGATCGTGCCGTGGCTGAGCGAGGCGCGGGCGCACGGGTGGATCCCGGCGGTGATGGGGGCGAGCGAGGAGGCCGGGACCGTCTATGCGCGACACGGGCTCGACGCGCTGGAGCTGGGTGACGAGGCGATCGTCGAGGTCGCCGAGTTCACGCTGGAGGGGCGGGCCATGCGGACCGTCCGGCAGGCCCACAACCGGGTCGGGCGGTCGGGCTACTCGGTGCGGATCCGCCGGCACGAGGACATCCCCGCGGACGAGATGTCGTACCTTCTGCGGCGCGCCGACGACTGGCGGGACGGCGCCACCGAGCGCGGGTTCAGCATGGCGCTGGGGCGGCTCGGGGACGGGCGGGACGGGCGGTGCGTGATGCTGGAGTGCACCGACGGGGCGGGCCGGTTGCGGGCGCTGCTGTCGTTCGTGCCGTGGGGGCCGGGCGGGCTCTCCCTCGACCTGATGCGGCGGGACCGGGACTGTGACAACGGGCTGATGGAGTTCATGGTCATCGAGTTGCTGCGGCGCGCCGGAGAGATCCGGATCACGCAGGTCTCCCTCAACTTCGCCATGTTCCGGTCGGTCTTCGAGCGTGGCGCGCGTCTCGGCGCGGGGCCGGTGCTGCGGTTGTGGAGGTCCTTGCTGAGCTTCTTCTCCCGGTGGTGGCAGATCGAGTCCCTGTACCGGGCCAACGCCAAGTACCGGCCCATCTGGGAACCCCGGTTCCTGCTCTTCGAGAAGAGCGCGGACCTGCCGCGCATCGGCCTCGCGTCGGCTCGTGCGGAGGGGTTCCTGGAGACGCCGGTGCTGCCGAAGTGGCTGCACCGGCGGCACCTGGACACGGACCGGGCCTCCCGCCGGTGAGGACCACCGCATGAAGTCGCTCGCCCGCCGGGCCCGCGCCGAGTGGGGTCCCCTGTACGCCACCGTGCGGGGCGCGCTCGCGAAGCGGCGGCTGCGGGCGGTGCCGATGGCGGTCGCGGCGGTGTGGCTGACGGCGCTGCTGCAGTTCGTCCAGAACCAGTCGTGGGGCTATCGGTCGGTGCAGGACATCGGGGGTGTGCGCGCCGCGGACCCGCTCTGGCTGGCCCTGCTGCGCACTCCCCTGTCGCTGTTCGTACCGGCGCTGGACCTGCCGGTGTGGGGCGCGCTGGTGCAGATCCTGGTCGTGTTCGGCATCGCCGAGGTGTGCCTGGGCTGGTGGCGGACGCTGACCGTCGCGTACGTCGCGACCCTCGCCGGCACGCTGTACGCCCGCCTCGGCATCGCACTGGGTCCGCACAGCCCCCTGGGGCTGCCCGCCTCGGACGCCTGGGTGGTGGACACCGGTCCCTCGGCCGCCGTCGTCGGACTCGCGGTCGTCCTGGGCCGGCAGTACGGCGCGTACGTCACCGCGGGCGCGGTGGCGGCGGCGATAGTGGTCGAGGTGGCGCTGAAGGACAACCTCGCCGGCAAGGAGCACCTGGCCGCGATCGCCGGCGTGGGGGCGGCGTACGCGGCGGTTGCGGTGGGGCGGCGGCTGCGGCGCCGGTGGCGTCAGCGGCGGCCGGGCACCCGGGCCGGTTCGGGTCGGTCGGGCTTGCCGCCGATCCAGTCCTGAAGAGTCCTGCTGAGCCGGGCCCAGCGGCGGTCGTGGTGGTAGGCGCGCAGCCCGGACCTGGCCCGGGCGCGCGGGCGGTTGCCGTAGAAGCGGCGGGCCCAGGCCGAGCCGGGCCGGGCCAGGCGGACCGCGCCGACGACGCCGACGAACGGGACGACCACCCCGAAGATCGCGAGACGGGCCTTGCCCTTGCTCAGGGCGACGAGCGAGAAGAAGAAGTTCGCCACGATGTTCGCGACGACGGCGCCCCGGTCCTGGAGTTCGTCGGCCGAGATGTCGTTGACGCCGAACGGCGAGAACCCGGCGAGCAGCAGCCCGACCATCGCGGCGGTGATGACGACGACCTCGACGCTCTGTCGGCCCTCCTCGGTCCAGTAGACGTCGTCGAGGTGCAGGATCAGGGCGAACTCGTCGAGCACGAGCCCCGCGCCGATGCCGAAGACGATCGCGGCGAGGGCCGCCCCGAAGCCCTGCCGGCCGCCGGCGACCGCGCCGAAACCGCCGATGACGACGAGGACGACCCCGGGGACCACGTGGTGGATGTGCAGCCCGCCGGCCTTCACGTCGCCGAACGGGCCCTTTCCGGCGCGGATCAGCCGGGTGACGACGCGTGTGATCACAAAGGTCAGGACGAAGGCGGTCAGAGCGAGCAACAGGGGGAGTTTGCCCGGCTCGATGACGTTCCGCTCCAGCCAATGTCCCATGTGCGCACTTTATCCCTGGCCATGGCAGGGCCCCTCCTGACCACCGGGTAACCTGCGCCGGTGGCTGCGACCTCTGCGACTCCCTGGCGTGACGGCCTCCGCTTCGCCTTCGGCACGCTCACCGTCTTCCCCGTGAAGGTGACCCGCTGGGACCGCGAGGCCGCCCGGGGCGGCATGCTGCTCGCGCCGCTGGCCGGCCTCGCCGTCGGGCTCTGCGCGGGCGCGGTCGGCGCACTGCTGGTCCTGGCCGGGGCGAGCGCGTTGCTGGCCGCGGTCGCCGCGGTCGCGGTACCGGCCGTGCTCACCCGGGGGCTGCACCTGGACGGGCTCGCCGACACCGCCGACGGGCTGGGCAGCGGCAAGCCCGCCGAGGAAGCGCTGCGGATCATGAAGCAGTCGGACATCGGGCCGTTCGGGGTGATCACGCTCGTCCTCGTACTGCTCGGCCAGGTGGCCGCGCTGGCCGAGGCCTACGGCGGCTCGTGGCAGCACGGGATGCTGGCCGCGGTCGTCGCGGCCACGGTGGCCCGGCTGGCGATGAGCCTGGCCGCGGTGGAGGGGGTGCCCGCGGCCCGGCCGGAGGGGCTGGGGGCGGCGGTGGCCGGGGTGGTGCCGAAGGTGGGGGCGTCGGCGGTCACGGTCGCGGTGATGGTGGTGGCGGCGGGGGCCGGGGCGCTGGTGGGGTCGGCCGACAGTCTGCGGGCGTTGCTCGCGGTGGTGGTGGCGGAGGCGGCGACGGATGTGCTGCTGCGGCTGTGCCGGCGGCGGTTCGGCGGGGTGACGGGGGATGTGTTCGGGGCGCTTGCCGAGACGGCGGCGACTACAGCGCTCGTGGTGTTTTCCCTGGGGGGCTGAAGGCCGTCGCGCAGACCGCGGCCGCGTTGTGGCCGGTCGCGCCCACACGGCGGAGCCGCACATCGCTGCTAGCCCCGCGCCCCTTACGGGGCGCTGCCCCTGAAGCGTCCTCAACAGGTTCTGCGCCACACCCCCAGTTCGTACTTCTTCTCCAATGAGCTCAGTCTCAGCTTGCGCGACTGTGCGCAGAACCTGGTCGTCGGGAGTTCGTACTCCACGTGGAAGACGGCCTTGTCCGCCTCGACGAACGGCTTCAGGTCGTCGCACTCGTCGTACTGGGCGCACTGCTCGTTGACCGCGAAGTCGAAGTCGGCGACCAGCTGCGGGATCTGGTCCAGGTCGTTCTTCAGGCCCACCGCCATGCCCCGGTCGTGGGCGAGCCGGGCGATGAGCCGGTTGTAGCGGAGCTGGTCGGCGGCTTTGAGGGGGAAGCCCGTGCGGTTCCGGTAGCCGTCCATGTTGTCGGGCTCCACCGCGTCGAAGCCCTTGTCCTTGCACATGTCGAAGCGGGCCGCCAGCAACGGCTCCAGGACGTCCGTACGCCGGATGTCCAGCCAGCGCTCGCCCTGCCAGCCGTTGCCGCGCCCCAGCACCGACTCGGGGAACTTCTTCGCGTCGGGGCGCCAGTCCTCGAAGGCGCCGGTGGAGAGGTAGCAGATGACCTTGCGGCCCTTGCCGTGCAGCGTGCCGACCGTCGCCTTGGACTGGTCGAAGCCGTCGATGTCGTACACCGCCGCCCGCACGGACGTGTCCACACGGCCGCTCAGTTGCCACTGCCAGGTGACCCCGGGCCTCGGCTGCCAGCGCCCGGCGTCGTCCGAGGCCCCGGTGCAGCCGACGAGCAGGGCCAGCGGGACGAGCAGCGGCGTGGTGGTGCGGAGTTTCACCGGGCGGGCTCCAGGGTGTGCGGCAGGGGACCCCATCGATGATCTCCCACCCCGGGCACCGCAGGGCACACCGAGGTCCAGGCGCGGGCCCCGGTGTGATCCAGGACGCGCGCTCACCGGCGTACCGCGTTCCGAACGCCTCGGTGCTGACCGGGAGTTGCTGTTTCGCCCCCTCCGGGGCGATCACCGGGGCCCGGCAGAACCGGCCCCGAACGGGGCCTCGTTGGGTAACACCCCGCCCGGACAGTCCCCTTCCTCCTCCTTGTGGAGGATCCGGGCGGGATCAGCGAAAATCATGCGAAGCGGCAGGTGGCCCCACCCACCGGAACGCGACGAGTGTGGCCCGGGTCGCCCAGCACGAGAGGGGGAAGTGGCCATGACACCACCCCCAGGTGAACGCCCGCAGGAATGAGCGAACGCATCCACACGCGTAGGCTCGTCCCGGGTGTTCGCCGACAGGGTGAAGGCCCCGGTGGTAACGCGCCCCCAGGTCACTGCCTAGGGTCGCTTCCCGGGCCCGGTCGACCCACCCACTCGGCCACAGCAACTCAACATCGGAAGCGAGATTCCACCACCGTGACTGCTCTCACTCTCAGCACCTCAGCGGCGCCCGGCCTCCGGGCCGACGCGATCGTGATCGGTGTCGCCAAGGGCACGGGCTCCCGGTCCGGGGACCTGGTCGTAGCGCCGGGCGCCGAGGCCGTGGACAAGGCCTACGCCGGCAAGCTCGCCGACGTCCTGGAGACCCTCGGTGCCTCGGGTGCCGAGGGCGAACTGACGAAGCTGCCGTCGCCGGCCGGCTTCAAGTCCCCGCTCGTCATCGCGGTCGGCCTGGGCGCCGACCCCGACGGCGCCGGCTACGGCGCGGAGGCGCTGCGCCGGGCGGCCGGCGTCGCGGCCCGCACGCTGAACGGCGCGAAGAAGGCGGCCTTCGCGCTGCCCGTCGAGGACCCGGCCGCCGTCGGCGCGATCGCCGAGGGAGTGCTGCTCGGCGCCTACTCGTTCGACGTCTACAAGGACAACGGCACCAACGGGAAGGCGAAGAACGGCAAGGCGCCGCTCGCCGAGGCCACGCTGCTCGGCGGCAAGCCGCGGGACGCGGCCCACAAGGCGGCCCTCGCCCGCGCCACCGCGGTCTCCGAGGAGCTCAACCGCGCCCGCGACCTGATCAACACACCGCCGAACGACCTCACGCCGGCCGCGTTCGCCTCGATCGCCCAGGAGGCGGCCAAGGAGCACGGCATCAAGATCCAGGTGCTCGACGACAAGGCGCTCGTCAAGGGCGGCTACGGCGGCATCCTCGGCGTCGGCGGCGGCTCGGCCGCGACCCCGCGGCTGGTGAAGCTGTCGTACACGAGCCCCGAGGCGGACAAGCACCTCGCCTTCGTCGGCAAGGGCATCACCTACGACTCGGGCGGTATCTCGCTCAAGCCGGCCGGGCACAACGAGACGATGAAGTGCGACATGAGCGGCGCGGCGGCGGTCTTCGCGGCCGTCGTCTCGGCGGCGCGGCTCGGTCTGCGGGTCAATGTGACCGGGTGGCTGGCGCTCGCCGAGAACATGCCGTCCGGCTCCGCCGTCCGCCCGGGTGACGTGCTGCGCATGTACAGCGGCAAGACGGTCGAGGTGCTCAACACGGACGCCGAGGGCCGGCTGGTCCTCGCCGACGCGCTGTGGGCGGCGTCGGCGGAGAACCCGGACGCGATCGTCGACGTGGCGACGCTGACCGGGGCGATGATGCTGGCGCTGGGCAGCCGGACGTTCGGGATCATGGGCAACGACGACGCGTTCCGTACGGCGATCCACGACGCGGCCGAGGAGGTCGGCGAGCCGGCCTGGCCGATGCCGCTGCCGGAGCACCTGCGCAAGGGGATGGACTCGCCCACGGCGGACATCGCGAACATGGGTGAGCGGATGGGCGGCGGGCTGGTGGCCGGGCTCTTCCTGCGGGAGTTCGTGGGCGAGGGGATCACCTGGGCGCACCTGGACATCGCGGGGCCGGCGTTCAACGAGGGCGGGCCCTTCGGGTACACGCCGAAGGGCGGGACGGGGTCGGCGGTGCGGACGCTGGTGCGGCTGGCGGAGCTGACGGCCGAGGGTGACCTGGGCTGACGTCGGTTTTCGTGGACGGGGCCTCGCACGCGGGTAGGGCGAGGCCCCGTCGCCTGTCGGGGCGGTCCGTTCCGCCGCAGGGCGACCGCGCGCCGTGGGGACCGGTCGCGCCCACGCGGCGGAGCCGCATATCGAATACAGCCCCGCGCCCTTGGGGGCGCTGCGTGTGGTGTCTCACACCCCAGCCCGGCGTCTCGTTCACCGCCGACAAGTGCGAAGATGGGGCTCGGCAGGACAGGGCCCCCACCACAGGGCCGAAGAAGAGCGGCCGGACACCAGCCGACCGACCGGTCAACCACCCGTATGGGAAAAAGGTGCCCGGCGTACGGCGCACATGCATGGAGGACGTGACGTGGCGAACGACGCCAGCACCGTTTTCGACCTAGTGATCCTCGGCGGTGGTAGTGGCGGTTACGCCGCGGCCCTGCGCGGGGCGCAGCTGGGCCTGGACGTCGCCCTGATCGAGAAGGACAAGGTCGGCGGTACCTGCCTGCACCGGGGTTGCATCCCCACCAAGGCCCTGCTGCACGCGGGCGAGATCGCCGACCAGGCCCGCGAGAGCGAGCAGTTCGGTGTCAAGGCCACCTTCGAGGGCATCGACGTGCCGGCCGTCCACAAGTACAAGGACGGCGTCATCGCCGGCCTGTACAAGGGCCTGCAGGGTCTGATCGCCTCCCGCAAGGTGACGTACATCGAGGGCACGGGCCGCCTGTCGTCCCCGACCTCCGTCGACGTGAACGGCCAGCGCATCCAGGGCCGCCACGTCCTGCTGGCGACCGGCTCCGTGCCGAAGTCGCTGCCCGGCCTGGAGATCGACGGCAACCGGATCATCTCCTCCGACCACGCCCTCGTCCTGGACCGCGTGCCGAAGTCCGCGATCATCCTGGGCGGCGGGGTCATCGGCGTCGAGTTCGCCTCCGCCTGGAAGTCCTTCGGTGCGGACGTCACCGTCATCGAGGGCCTCAAGCACCTCGTCCCGGTCGAGGACGAGAACTCCTCCAAGCTTCTTGAGCGCGCCTTCCGCAAGCGCGGCATCAAGTTCAACCTGGGCACCTTCTTCTCGAAGGCCGAGTACACCGCCGACGGCATCAAGGTCACCCTCGCCGACGGCAAGGAGTTCGACGCCGAGGTCCTGCTCGTCGCCGTCGGCCGCGGTCCGGTCTCGGCCGGCCTCGGCTACGAGGAGCAGGGCGTCGCCATGGACCGCGGTTACGTCCTGGTCGACGAGTACATGCGGACGAACGTCCCGACCATCTCCGCCGTCGGTGACCTGGTCCCGACGCTCCAGCTCGCGCACGTCGGCTTCGCCGAGGGCATTCTGGTGGCGGAGCGTCTGGCCGGTCTGAAGACCGTTCCGATCGATTACGACGGCGTCCCCCGGGTCACGTACTGCCACCCGGAGGTCGCCTCCGTGGGTATCACCGAGGCCAAGGCCAAGGAGATCTACGGTGCGGACAAGGTCGTCGCCCTGAAGTACAACCTGGCGGGCAACGGCAAGAGCAAGATCCTCAACACCGCGGGCGAGATCAAGCTCGTCCAGGTGAAGGACGGTGCCGTGGTCGGCGTCCACATGGTCGGCGACCGCATGGGCGAGCAGGTCGGCGAGGCCCAGCTGATCTACAACTGGGAGGCGCTGCCCGCCGAGGTCGCCCAGCTCATCCACGCCCACCCGACGCAGAACGAGGCGATGGGCGAGGCCCACCTGGCCCTGGCCGGCAAGCCGCTTCACTCGCACGACTGACCCTCGGTCGACACACGCGACGACTCAGACTTCCGCAATTCGTAAGGAGCAACCGAAACCATGGCGGTTTCCGTAACCCTTCCGGCGCTCGGCGAGAGCGTCACCGAGGGCACCGTCACCCGCTGGCTGAAGGCCGAGGGTGAACGCGTCGAGGCCGATGAGCCGCTGCTCGAGGTCTCGACCGACAAGGTCGACACCGAGATCCCGGCCCCCGCCTCGGGCGTGCTGGCCTCGATCAAGGTCGCCGAGGACGAGACCGTCGAGGTGGGCGCCGAGCTGGCGATCATCGACGACGGCACCGGCGCACCGGCCCCCGCCGCACCGGCTCCGGCCGCCGAGCCGACCCCGGCTCCGGCCGCTGCCCCCGCCCCGGCCCCGGTGGCCGAGGCCCCCGCCGCTCCCGCCCCGGCCCCCGCGGCCGAGGCTCCCGCCGCACCTGCCGGTGGCGCCACCGGCACGGACGTGGTCCTGCCCGCGCTCGGCGAGTCCGTCACCGAGGGCACCGTCACCCGCTGGCTGAAGTCGGTCGGCGAGGAGGTCGCGGAGGACGAGCCGCTGCTCGAGGTCTCCACCGACAAGGTCGACACCGAGATCCCCGCGCCGGTCGCCGGTGTGCTGCTGGAGATCGTGGTCGGCGAGGACGAGACCGCCGAGGTCGGCGCCAAGCTCGCCGTCATCGGCGCCCCGGGTGCCGCTCCGGCGGCCGCCCCGGCCGCGCCCGCTCCGGCGCCCGCCGCCGCTGCCCCGGCCGCCCCCGCGGCCCCGGCTCCCGCGCCCGCCCAGGCCGCTCCGGCCCCGGCTCCCGCCCCGGTCGCCGCCGCTCCGGCTCCGGCCGCCCCGGCCCCCGCGCCGGCGGCTCCGGCCCCGGTCACCCCGGCCGCGGCTCCGGCTCCGGCCGCTCCGGTCGACGAGGGTGCCTACGTCACCCCGCTGGTGCGCAAGCTCGCCGCCGAGAACGGTGTCGACCTCGGCGCCGTCAAGGGCACGGGCGTCGGCGGTCGGATCCGCAAGCAGGACGTCATCGCCGCCGCCGAGGCCGCGAAGGCCGCCGCCGCCGCTCCGGCCCCCGCGGCCGCCGCTGTGACTGCCGGAGGCCATGTCGCCGGTGCGAAGAAGGCCCCCAAGCTGGAGGCCTCCCCGCTCCGCGGCCAGACCGTCAAGATGCCCCGCATCCGCAAGGTCATCGGCGACAACATGGTCAAGGCGCTGCACGAGCAGGCGCAGCTGTCCTCGGTCGTCGAGGTCGACGTGACCCGCCTGATGCGTCTGCGCGCCCAGGCCAAGGACTCGTTCGCGGCCCGCGAGGGCGTCAAGCTCTCCCCGATGCCGTTCTTCGTGAAGGCGGCGGCCCAGGCGCTGAAGGCCCACCCGGCCATCAACGCCCGGATCAACGTCGAAGAGGGCACGATCACCTACTTCGACACCGAGAGCGTCGGTATCGCGGTGGACTCCGAGAAGGGCCTGATGACCCCGGTCATCAAGCACGCGGGCGACCTGAACATCGCCGGTATCGCCAAGGCCACCGCCGAGCTCGCGGGCAAGGTCCGGGCGAACAAGATCACCCCGGACGAGCTGTCCGGCGCGACCTTCACCATCTCCAACACCGGCTCGCGCGGCGCGCTGTTCGACACGATCATCGTGCCGCCGAACCAGGTCGCGATCCTCGGCATCGGTGCCACGGTCAAGCGTCCGGCCGTCATCGAGACGGAGGAGGGCACGGTCATCGGCGTCCGCGACATGACGTACCTGACCCTGTCCTACGACCACCGCCTGGTGGACGGCGCCGACGCGGCCCGTTACCTGACGGCCGTCAAGGCGATCCTGGAGGCGGGCGAGTTCGAGGTCGAGCTCGGCCTCTGATCCGCCAAGGGTTGTACGGTGCCCCGTCCGGAGCTGCTCCGGACGGGGCACCGTCGTATCACCTGGGCGTGAGCCGGTCGTCGGACCAGCCGGCCGGCGTCGCCGTCCACGCGTGGGAAAGGTCAAAGCGGGGTACCGGGGTCAGGTTCCGCGTCCGGTGGCGGCTGTCCCCGCCGGATCCCCTCCGACCGCGACCGCGAACGGCCCGCGGGGGTTCTGCCGGTGACACGGCGGCGCTGACTCCGCAGCCGCTCCACGTAGCGAGCTTCGCGGATCTTGTGCGCCCGGGAAGCGTGTAAGTCTCGTCTCACCTGCGCGAAAGCGCCCCCGTGCGCCTCTCCCGAAAGGCGGTCCGGCCTTATTGTCTAAACGTCAAACGCCCTTAAGGAGCTCCCATGACCGCGCCCGTCGTCCACTCGCTGCGCGAACAGATCCGCGAGCACATCGTGGAGGGAATCGTCAGCGGGCGCTGGAAGCCGGGCGAGCGGATCGTGGAGCGGCGGATCGCCACCGAGCTGGAGGTCAGCCAGACGCCGGTGCGGGAGGCGTTGCGGGAGCTGGAGTCGCTGCGACTGATCGAGTCCGCGCCGAACAAGGGCGTGCGGGTGCGGAACCTGACGGCGGCCGACCTGGAGGAGAGCTACCCGGTGCGGGCCGGCCTGGAGGCGATCGCGGCGGAGCTGGCGGCGGAGCGCCTGGCGTCGGACTGCTCGGCACTCGACCCGCACGTCACGGCGCTCTACGAGGCCGACCGGAACGCCGACGGCACGGCGCAGGTCCGGCACACGGTCGGCTTCCACCGCGAGCTGGTCCGGGCGGCCGGCAACTCGGTGCTGCTGCACACCTGGGAGGGCCTGGGCATCGAGGTCTTCACGGCCCTGTCGATCCGCTGGCTGGGCACGGTCCAGCAGTCGTACGCCGAGGAGCACGAGGAACTGGTCGCCGCCTTCCAGCGCCGCGATCCACGCATCGCCGATATCGTGAAGGCCCATGTACTCGGGTGCGCGCCGCGGGCGTGACGACCCGGGTCACGGTCGCTGCGGCACCGCCGGACAGCGCCGCTCCGAGAGAGCGAGGAGACCGGGCGTGACAGCGAGCGATACGCCTGCGCCGCGGCGGCGGGTGTGGTTGCTGTAGTGGGCGGCGTGCGGGGCGCGGTGGTCGACTTCATCGCGGTCCGCGACTTCAGCGTGATGAATCTCGCCGACTGGGCGATCACCTGCGGAAGTGTCCTGGCGGTCCTGCTGTCCCTGCGCGGGCGGGAAGTGGGGACGACCGGCCGGGCAGCCCGAGCCGAGGCCGCGTGTCCCAAGGCCTCGTAACCCCCTCCCGAGCCTGCGGAGCACAAGAGCGCACCCCCGCTCAAAACCCCGTCCCACCTGCGTAAACCCCTTTCTGATCACGTCACCCGGTGCCATCGCTGGAGGCACCGGGTGCCGACTTTCTCGGAATCGAGAAGTTTTGCCCCTCAACCCTTTGATCGATCATCGATCAGGGAGTTATTGTCACCGACGGGCCCGCACCCGGGCCCGCCGCCCTGTCCTGCCAAAGACCAAGGGCACCCCCGAACCCTTACCGATGAGGGAACCCCCTTCGACTGAGGAAGGCGGCGACATGACCGACCCCCAGGCCATCCAGCCGAGCGCGCTCGACCAGCTCCCCGACCGGGACCCGGAGGAGACCGCCGAATGGCAGGCCTCACTGGACGCCGTGGCCAGGGAAGCCGGGCCGCACCGCGCCGCGTACCTGATGCGCCGCACGCTGGAGCGCGCCGAGGCGGACGGCATCGCGCTGCCGAAGCTTCTCGAGACCGACTACGTCAACACCATCCCCACCTCCGCCGAGGCCGCCGTGCCCGGCGACGAGGCGATGGAGCGGCGGATCACCGCGTGGAACCGCTGGAACGCGGCCGCGATGGTCACCCGGGGCAGCAAACACGGCGTCGGCGGCCACATCGCCACCTTCGCCTCGGCGGCCTGGCTCTACGAGACCGGCTTCAACCACTTCTTCAAGGGCAAGGAGGGGGACGGCAGCGGTGACCAGCTCTACATCCAGGGCCACGCCTCCCCCGGCATCTACGCCCGCGCCTTCCTCGACGGCCGCCTGACCGAGGCGCACCTCGACAACTTCCGCCAGGAGGCCGGCGGCAACGGCCTCCCGTCGTACCCGCACCCCCGCCGCCTGCCCTGGCTGTGGGAGTTCCCGACGGTGAGCATGGGCCTCGGCCCCCTGTCGGCGATCTACCAGGCCCGCTTCAACCGCTACCTGACGGCGCGCGGCATCAAGGACCTCACGTCGTCCCACGTCTGGGCGTTCCTCGGTGACGGCGAGATGGACGAGCCGGAGTCCACGGCCGCCCTCGCACTCGCCTCCCGCGAGGGCCTGGACAACCTGACCTTCGTCATCAACTGCAACCTGCAGCGGCTCGACGGCCCGGTGCGCGCCAACTTCAAGATCGTGCAGGAGCTGGAGGCCCAGTTCCGCGGCGCCGGCTGGAACGTCGTCAAGTCGCTCTGGGGCACGGCCTGGGACGAGCTGTTCGCGCTCGACACCACCGGTGCGCTGGTACGGCGCCTCCGTGAGGTACCGGACGCGCAGGTACAGACGTACCAGACCCGGGACGCCGCCTACATCCGCGCCGACTTCTTCGGCAAGGACCCGGCGCTCGCCGAGCTGGCGAAGCTGATCAGCGACGACAAGATCATCGAGTGCTTCCACGTCTCGCGCGGCGGCCACGAGGCCCGCAAGGTGTACGCGGCCTACAAGGCGGCCCTGGACCACAGGGGCGGGCCGACCGTCATCCTGGCCCAGACCGTCAAGGGCCACACCCTCGGCCAGGGCTTCGCGTCGAAGAACGCCAACCACCAGATGAAGAAGCTGACGGTGGACGAGTTCAAGACGATGCGCGACCTGCTCGAACTGCCCATCAAGGACAGCGACTTCACCGACGGGCAGGTGCCCTACGGCCACCCCGGCGCCGACTCCCCCGAGGTGCGCTACCTCCAGGAGCGCCGGGCGGCCCTCGGCGGCCCGGCCCCCGCCCGCCGTACGCACGCCCTGGCCCCCCTGCCGGCCCCCGCCGACAAGGCCTTCGCCTCCTTCGACAAGGGCTCCGGCTCGCAGAACGTGGCGACGACGATGGCCTTCGTGCGGCTCGTCAAGGACCTGGTCCGCGACAAGGAGACCGGCAGGCGCTGGGTGCCGATCGTCCCGGACGAGGCGCGCACCTTCGGCATGGAGAGCCTCTTCCCCTCCCTGGGCATCTACTCGCCCAAGGGGCAGACGTACGAGCCGGTCGACCGTGACCAGCTGATGTACTACAAGGAGGCCAAGAACGGCCAGATCCTCAACGAGGGGATCACCGAGGCCGGTTCGATGGCCGACTTCATCGCCGCGTCGACCGCGTACGCGACGCACGGCGAGGCGATGATCCCGTTCTACATTTTCTACTCGATGTTCGGCTGGCAGCGCACCGCCGACCAGATGTGGCAGCTCGGCGACCAGCTCGGCCGCGGCTTCCTCGTCGGCGCGACCGCCGGCCGTACGACCCTGACGGGCGAGGGCCTCCAGCACGCCGACGGCCACTCCCCGGTGATCGCCGCGACCAACCCGGCCGCGCTGTCGTACGACCCGGCCTTCGCCTACGAGATCGCGACGATCGTCAAGGACGGTCTGCGCCGGATGTACGGCGAGTCGGCCCCGGGCGAGGACCCGAACGTCTTCTACTACCTGACCGTCTACAACGAGCCACTCCCGCAGCCCGCGAAGCCGGCCGGGCTCGGTGTCGACGAGGGCATCGTCAAGGGCCTGTACCGCTTCAACACGGCGGAGTCGGCCGGGCTCTCGGTGGTGGCGAACGCCCCGCGGATCCAGCTGCTCGGCTCCGGTACGGCGATCCACTGGGCGCTCAAGGCGCAGCGGCTGCTCGCCGAGGAGTGGGGCGTGGCGGCCGACGTCTGGTCCGCCACCTCCTGGACGGAGCTGCGCCGTGACGCCATGGAGGCGGACGCCGCCCTGCTGCGCGGCGAGGAGCGGGTGCCGTACGTCCGGCAGGCCCTGCAGGGTGCTGAAGGCCCGGTGCTGGCCGTCTCCGACTACATGCGCCAGGTCCCGGACCAGATCGCGCAGTGGGTCGAGCAGGACTACTCCTCCCTGGGCGCCGACGGCTTCGGCCTCTCCGACACCCGGGACGCGGCCCGCCGCCACTTCGGCGTCGACGCCGAATCGGTCGTCGTCGCGGCCCTGGCCCAGCTGGCCAGGCGCGGCGAGGTCAAGGCGACCGCGGTGAAGGAAGCCCGGGAGAAGTACGGGCTGTAAGCCGACCGAGGGTTGTTCCGGTGAGTTCGGCAGCGCCGGACCGCACCGTCTCGGCCGAGCGCCGTCGCGGCGAGGAAAGGTGACCGGGTTTCGACGTCCGGCAGCCTTCCTCCGCCACGACGGCGCTCAGCCACGCCGGCGGTTCCCGACAGTGCCGAACCGCGCCCGGCCCCGGCTGCCGACGGTTGTTCCGGTGAGTTCGGCAGCGCCGGACCGCACCGTCTCGGCCGAGCGCCGTCGCGGCGAGGAAAGGTGACCGGGTTTCGACGTCCGGCAGCC
>NZ_JBEZKI010000013.1:251218-289510 GCF_040651615.1 Streptomyces sp. NPDC048417
CCTTCCTCCGCCACGACGGCGCTCAGCCACGCCGGCGGTTCCCGACAGTGCCGAACCACGCCCGGCCCCGGCTGCCGGTGCACCCCGGCATCATGAGACGTATGCGTGCCGCCCGGCTGATCAAGATGGTGCTTCTGCTCCAGTCCCGGTCCGCGATGACCGCCGGTGAACTGGCGGCCGAGCTGGAGGTGTCCGAGCGGACCGTGATGCGGGACGCGCAGGCCCTGTCGGAGGCGGGGGTGCCGGTGTACGCGGACCGGGGCCGGGCGGGCGGGTACCGGCTGGTCGGCGGGTACCGGACGGGGCTGACGGGGCTGGGGCGGAGCGAGGCAGAGGCGCTGTTCCTGAGCGGGGTGCCGGGGGCGTTGCGGGAGATGGGGCTGGCGGACGCCGCCAGTGCCGCCCGGCTGAAGGTGTCCGCCGCGCTGATGCCCTCGCTGCGAGACGCCTCCCGGACCGCGGCCCAGCGGTTCCATCTGGACGCGCCCACCTGGTTCGCCGAGCCCGGGACCCCCGCGCTGCTGCCCGCCCTCGCCGACGTCGTGTGGGACGACCGGCGGGTCGTCGCGCACTACCGGCGCGGTGAGTCGGAGGTACGGCGGGAGCTGGAGCCGTACGGGCTCGTGCTGAAGGCCGGTGTCTGGTACCTGTGCGCGCGGGTCGCGGAGACCGACTCCTACCGGGTCTACCGGATCGACCGGTTCACCTCGGTCGAGGCCGGCGAGGAGCGGTTCGCGCGGGACGAGGAGTTCGATCTGCCGGGGTTCTGGGACCGGCGGGCGGAGCAGTTCGCGCGGTCGATCCTGCACGCCGAGGTGGTGGTGCGGCTGTCGGCCGTCGGCCTGCGCAGACTGTCGTACGCCGTCGACCCGGTGGCCACACGGCAGGCGCTCGCGGGCGCCGGCCCGCCGGACGCGTGGGGGTGGGTGACGGTGACCCTGCCGGTGGAGAGCGAGGAGGTCGCGCACGGTCAACTGACCGCGCTCGGGCCGGAGGCCGAGGTGCTGGCGCCGCCGGGGCTGCGGGCGCGCTTCGCGGCGGACGCGCGGCGCCTGGCGGGGCTGTACCCACCGTCGGGGGACGGCTGATAACAATCCGCACCACTCCGCGTGCGCCCCGGGCGCACAGGCACGATGCTGGACCCGTGATGGACGAGACGGAGTTCTGGGAGCTGGTCGACGGCACCCGCGAGGCCGCCGAGGGCGACCCGGAGGACCAGGCGGACCTGCTCGTGGACCGGCTGCTCCAGCTGGACCCGGACATGGTGCTGGACTTCGCCCGTCACTTCGAGGCCCGCTACAACCGCGCCTACCGCTGGGACCTGTGGGGTGCCGCGTGGGTGCTGCTCGACGGGGCCAGCGACGACGCGTTCGACTTCTTCCGGTGCTGGCTGATCGGCCAGGGCCGGGAGGTGTTCGAGGGCGCCCTGCACGACCCGGACGGGCTGGCGGAGTCGCTGGGCGACTTCGACGAGGAGATCGACGGCGACGGCGAGGAACTCGGGTACGCCGCGGACGAGGCGTACGAACAGCTCACCGGGACCGTAGCCCCGGACCTGGGCATCGCCCCCGCACCCTCCGAACCGGAGGGCAGCCCGGTCGACTTCGAGAACGAGCAGGCGCTCGCGGAACGGTTCCCCAGACTCTGGGACCGCTTCAAGGAGTGAGTGCTACGCCGTGCGGCGCCGGGTCACGTCCGACGGGATGTACGCCGGTGTCTGCTCAGCCCTGACCGCGTGGTGCATCGGCGCCGCGTTGGCCTGGTCGAGGGCGGACGCGGTGACCGCGGCCGGGCCGAGGACGACCGTCGCGACCGCGCAGACCACGGCCCAGGGGCCCCGCGCGGACCTGACCCAACCGTCCTGCTCCTTGGCGGCGTTGGCGTCCTTGCGGGCTTCGGTACGACCGCTGTTCATGATCCCCACCTCCAGTCGGCTTGTGTTGCCCATGACGTTAGGACGCGGGGATCTGAACGGCCTGCGTACCGCCTATGGCGTTCCTGTGGACGCTTCCACGGGTGCCTTCAGGAACCTGAGGGGTACTTCGAGGGGTGCTTTGAGGGGTGCTTTCAGAGGTGTATTCAGGGGTGTTCGGGCCGGGGCCGCGGCGGGTGTGCTCGGCGGAGTCCCCGTGGGTGTGCTCGGCGGGGTCGCCGTGGGCGGTGCCGTGGGTGTGCTCGGCGGGATCGCCGTGGGCGGTGCCTGCGGGGCCGTGGTGGGCGGGGCCTGCGGCACCCTCCCCTGGAGCCGGGCTGCCGCCTCCCTGATCTCGGGGAGGCGGGCGGCGAGGGCGGCGCCGGGGCAGTTGGTCCGGTAGCCGTCCTGGTGGCCGGCCACCGCGGGCAGGGCGACGACGACGCCCTCCCGGTACCGGCTGAGCCCGTTGCTGGAGACCAGGCGGGCCCTGGTGCGCGGGTCGACGTCGGCCAGCCCGAGCTTCCAGGCGGCGAGGGCGGCGATCGATTCGGTCATGGCGCGCGGCACGGGCACCCCGGCGGTGAAGGTACCGAGGGCGGCGATGCCGGCGGTGCGGTGGTTGAAGCCCTGGGTGTGGGCGCCGACGACCGCTCGCTCGGTGCCGCCCGCGCGGCCCTCGTAGATGGTGCCGCAGCGGTCGACGAGGAAGTTGTAGCCGATGTCGTCCCACGCCCGGTCGCCGGTCTGCCCGGTGTAGAGGCGGCGGATGATCTCGGGCACCTCGGCGCAGGCGTAGCCGTTCGGCGAGTCGGTGTGGTGCACGAAGACGGCGACGACCCTGTCGTCGTAGCGCGGCGGCGGCTGGGTGCGGCGGACGGTGTCGTCCAGCCAGGCCGAGCGCGGCACGATAGGCGGCCGGGGCGCCCGGTAGCGGGTGGCGGGGCTGGCGGGCGCGGGCGCGGCGAGGTGGATCGCGACGGGCCGGTCGGCACCCTGGGCGCACAGCAGCAGCGCGAGGGCGGCGGCGAGGCCGGGCAGACAGCCGAGCAGGGTCAGGACGGCGATTCTGGTGCGCCGCCCTGCTCTGGGGAAGACACGCATGGCATCCACTCTCGGGTTGATCCACTTGGCCCGCGATGTGTGCTGTGCCACCTGGTGGAACCAACGTCCCGGTCCGAGGCGTTTCAGGTGGTACACGCACGCGTGGCCGGTTCCCGAGGTTGTCGCGCGTGTGGACTGATCACTGGACCTGTCCCGACCGTATTAAGGGCACCGAGAGAAAGGCGGCTCAGTGGACCTGCTCGACCTGGTGCTCGTACTGGTGGTCCTCGTCTACGCGGCGTCCGGTTACCGGCGCGGGCTGGTGGCAGGCTGTGTCTCGCTGGCCGGGTTCGTGGGCGGCGCGGTCATCGGCGTGTGGGTGCTGCCGTGGGTGATGGAACTGGTCACCCGGGGGACGGCCACGGCGACGGTGGTCGCGGTGCTGACGGTGCTGGTGCCGGGGGTGGTCGGGCACGAGCTGGCGGGGCGGCTGGCGCTGCGGCTGCGCCGTGAGCTGGACCAGGGGCCGCTCCGGGTGGCCGACGGGATCGGCGGGGCGGCGGCCAACTCGGTGGCGGTGCTGATCGTGGCCTGGGTGGCGGCGAGCGTGCTGGGCGCGTCCTCGTCGCCGGGGGTGACGACGGCGATACGGGACTCCAAGCTGCTCGGCACGGTGCAGAACACCATGCCGGACACCACGCCGGCCTGGTTCTCGCGGGCCACCTCGGCGCTCACCGAGGCGGGGTTCCCGCAGGTCTTCAACCCGTTCGAGAACGAGTCGACGGCCCGGGTCGCCAAGCCGACCGGCGACAGCGTCACGGCGGCCGCCACCAGTGCGGCCAAGCGCAGCACGGTCAAGATCGAGGGTGTCTCGGGCACCCAGGGCCGCGAGGGCAGCGGGTTCGTGTACGCGCCGGAGCATGTGATGACCAACGCGCACGTGGTGGCCGGCATCACGGACCCGAGCGTGCGGATCGGCGGGGTCGGGGCGTCGTACGAGGCGCAGGTGGTGCTCTTCGACCCGGACCGGGACGTGGCGGTGCTGTACGTGCCGCGGCTGCGCGCGCCGGTGCTGGGGTTCGACACCGGTGCGGCGCGCGGCGACTCGGCGGTGGTGGCCGGCTATCCGCAGGACGGCGACCTGAACCTGCAGGCGGCCACGGTCGCCGCCAAGGTGCCGGCCACCGGCCAGAACATCTACAACGACGCCACCGTGACCCGCGAGATCTACTCGATCCGCTCCACGGTCCGCCCCGGCAACTCCGGCGGCCCGCTGCTGACCACCGGCGGCAAGGTGTACGGCGTGGTGTTCGCCCGCTCCACGTCGGACGACGAGACGGGGTACGTCCTGACGGCCGACGAGGTGGCCTCGGACGCTACCCGCGGGGCGAACGCCACGGCGGCGGTGGACACCGGCGAGCTGATCACGTCCTGACCGTCACAGCGCCCGGCCCATGATCACGTCGTCGACGTACTCGCCGCCCAGGAGGAACTCCCCCGGCAGCACGCCCTCGACGGCGAAGCCCTCCGACTCGTAGAGCCTGCGCGCCGGCGCGTTGTGCCCGAGGACGCCCAGCCGGATCCGGCGGGCGCCACGGCGGCGGGCCTCCTCCATCACCGCCCGCAGCAGCGCCCGGGCGATCCCGTGACCGCGGGCCTCCTCGGCGACCGCGAGGCCCTGGATCTGCCGGACATGCGCGTTGGAGGCGATGTTGTAGGCGAAACCGAGGCGGACATAGCCGACGATGCGCCGGTCGAGTTCGGCGACCAGGGTGTCCTCGGGGGCGTGGCGCCCGCTGAAGAAGGGGTCGTACGGCGGCTGCGGCTCGGGGCCCACGGCGTGCAGATACGACCAGGTGGCGCGGTCCAGGGCGGACAGCTCCTCGTCGTCGTCGGGCAGGGCGGCGCGTATGTACGGTTCCGGCATGTGGTCACCCTAAGTCGGGTGACACCGGGGTCCGGAGGTCTTCCGGCGCGTGTCCCGGCATGCTGGGACACATGGAACGCTCTCGTATCGCGGTGGCCGGCGCGTCCGGTCTGATCGGCAACGCCCTGGTGCGGTCCCTGCGGGCGGACGGGCACGAGGTGGTGCGCCTGGTGCGGCGCGGGGCCCACGGCGCCGGGGAGGTCTGCTGGGACCCCGAGGGGCAGTACGTGGACACGGCCGGGCTGGCCGGCTGCGACGCGGTGGTGAACCTGGCCGGGGCCGGCATCGGCGACCGGCGCTGGACGGACGCCTACAAGCGGCGGATCCGGGACAGCCGGGTCCTCGGCACGGCCGCGCTCGCGGAGGCGGTGGCCGCCCTGGAGGAGCCGCCACGGGTGTTCGTGAGCGGCAGCGCGATGGGCTTCTACGGCGACACGGGCGACCGGGTCGTCGACGAGGACGCGCCGCCCGGGGACGGCTTCCTGCCGTCGCTGTGCGTGGAGTGGGAGGAGGCGGCGGCCCCGGCGCGGGAGGCGGGCATCCGGACGGTGTTCGTCCGCACGGGCCTGGTGGTGGCCCGCGGCGGCGGGGCCTGGGGCCGGCTGTTCCCGCTGTTCCAGGCGGGACTCGGCGGCCGGCTGGGCGACGGCCGGCAGTACTGGTCGTTCATCGCGCTGCACGACGAGGTGGCCGCCATCAGGTTCCTGATGGACACCGAGGGTCTGGAGGGCCCCTTCAACCTCACCGCGCCGCACCCCCTGACGAACGCCGAGATCACCGCGGCGATGGCCCGGGTGCTGCGGCGCCCGGCCCTCTTCCCGGTCCCCTCGCCGGCACTGCGGCTGGCGCTCGGCGAGATGGCCGGGGACGTGCTGGGCAGTCAACGCGTGGTGCCCAAGCGGCTGCTGGAGTCGGGGTTCACCTTCGCGTTCCCGGGCATCGAGGACGCGATCCGCGCGGCCTGACAACGCATGTGACCGTATGCGACCGTCGTGCGACCGTGCCCTGTTCATGCGCGACTGCCCTTGACCGATCACCGCCCTAACCTCGACCCGAACTCGGGTATCCCCGGAGCTGGTTGGGGGCATCACGTCTCCACCGGACGCGCAATCGAGGAGGGGCCTCGTGCATGAGCCCGCGTACCAGGCGGACGTCGTCATCGTGGGAGCCGGTATCGCCGGACTCTCCGCGGCTCATCGGCTGAACAGCGCAGGAGTAACGACCGCGGTCCTAGAGGCCGCCCCTTACGTCGGCGGCCGTATGTCGACCGAGAAGGTCGACGGCTTCCGGCTCGACCGGATAGGACAGCTCCTGTCCACGTCCTACCCGGAGCTACGGCTGGCACCGGGACTGGACGCCCTGGTTCTGCGCCGGTTCGCGCCCGGCGTACTGCTGCATCGCGACGGGCGCAGGCACCGGGCCGGCGCTCCGGCGGGCGGCGGGAGCGCGAGGGGCGCACTGTATGCGGTGCGCGCCCTGGCAAGCGCCCCCAGGGGCGGCTCGGCCGTGTCGCCCGCGCGGGCGACCGCGCCGATGGGCAGCGCGGTCGACCAGGCGCGGCTCGGTGCGGCGCTGGGCCGGATCGCCACGACACCGGTGGAACGCATCCTCGCCCGCCCCGAACTCCCGGCCGCGCACGCCCTCGCGGCGCGCGGCGTGCCCGCCCGTACGATCGACGGCTTTCTGCGCCCGCTGCTCGCGGCCCTGCTCTGCGACCCGGAGCTGACGACGTCCAGCCGGTGCGCGGACCTCGCCCTGCGCTCCTTCGCGAGCGGGCGGCTGTGCGTGCCGGAGGGCGGCGCCGAGGTCCTTCCGGAACTCCTCGCCCGCGCCCTTCCACCCGGCACGGTACACACGGGCGTCCGGGTCACCTCGGTCTCGACGACGTCCGTGACGACGGCGGAGCACGGCGAGATCCGCTGCCGGGCGGTGCTGCTGGCGACGGACGCGCGGGCCGCCGCCGGGCTGCTGCCGGGGCTGCGCGTGCCTGACTTCCACCAGGTGACGGTGGTCCATCACACGACGGACGAACCGGCGGCGCTCACGACGGGGGCGTCGCTCCTCCTCGACGCGGACCGGGGCGGGCCCGTCTCCCACACCTCGGTCGTCAGCAACATCGACCCGAGCCGGGCCCCGCAGGGCCGCGCCCTGATCTCCTCGACGGTCCTCGGGCCGCCGCCCTCCGACATCGACACGGCGGTCCGCTTGCACCTGGCCCGGCTCTACGGCACGTCCACGCACCGCTGGGAGACGCTGGCCGTCCACCACACGCCGGAGGCGATCCCGGCGATGCGCCCCCCGCACGACCTCCGCCGCCCGGTCCGCCTCCTGGCCGGCCTCTACGTCTGCGGCGACCACCGGGACACCAGCACGGTCCAGGGAGCGTTGCACTCGGCCCACCGGGCAACGGCGGCGATCCTGACGGACCTGGGTGTATCGGGCTCGATGCACGCGGCGGAGCCGATGCAACGCCGGGCGGCGTAGACGCGCCCTTAGGAGCGCGGGGCTGTATTCGATATGCGGCTCCGCGGCGTGGGCGCGAGAAGCCACGACGGCGCCGCACCCGGCCGCAAGCCGGAACCGGCAACGGCGCGTAGCGCCGAACGGCTCGGCACCGCCGGACAACGCCGTCGTGGCCGATCACCGCCGCGGCGGAAGGAAATTCCAGCCGCGGCGGGAAAGACAGCACCGAGCCGAACGCGGGCCGGCCCAGTACCAGGCCGCGTGGCAGGCCGCCCAGCACCAAGCCGAACGCCGGCAGACCCGGCACCAAGCCAGACACCGGCAGACCCAGGCACCAAGCCAGACGGCGGTGCCCAGGCACTGTGCCGGACGGCGGTAGCCCCGGTGCCGGGTCATGCGTCGGTCAGTTCAGCGCGGCGACCTTGTCGCGGTAGGCCCTGGCCGGTGCTGCGTCCTTGTACGGCTCCAGGCGGCGTTCGAAGTCCTTGACGTACTCGATCGCGCGTACCGAGCGCATCTCCGCCGCGGCGCCCGCCGCCTCCGCGCCGAGCGCGCACGCCTGGTCGAGTTCGCCGAGGCCCAGGCGGGCCGTGGCGAGGACGACGCGGCAGAAGAGGCGGCTGCGCGCGTAGGAGGGCGCACGGAGTTGCAGCGAGCGCTCCGCGTGCTGCGCGGCCGCCCGGAACTGCTGGAGATCCCGGTGGCAGTGACCGAACTCGTCGGCGAGCTGCGCGTCGTCGAAGAAGCGCGCCCAGTGGGGGACTTCGTCGCCGGGCCGGGCCGCCTCCAGGGCGCGTTCGGCCCGGACCAGCGCGCCGGTGCACGCCCGTACCTCGCCGAGGACTCCGTGGGCGCGGGCCTCGGCCGCGTGCAGGAGGGCCTGGACGACCGGCGGGGCGTTGGTGCCCACGCCCTGCTGGGCCACCCGCGCCAGCTGCACCGCCTCCCGGCCGTGGCCGAGGTAGACGGCCTGGCGGCTCATGGTGACGAGGACGTAGGAGCCGTAGGAGCGGTCCCCGGCCGCCTGGGCGAGCCGGAGGGACTGGACGAAGTAACGCTGGGCGAGACCGTGCGCGGCGATGTCGTACGACGTCCAGCCCGCGAGCCGGGTCAGGTCGGCGGCCGCGGCGAACAGCTTGCGGCCGGTCTGCTCGCCGTACGTGCCGCGCAGCATCGGCTCGCACTCGTGCTCCAGATAGCGCACCAGCGCCTGCCGGGCGTGCCCGCCGCCGTACGTGTCGTCGAGCGTGCGGAACAGTTCGCCGACCGAGCGGAGCGCGGCGATGTCCCCGCCGGTGACCCGCTGGCCGGGCCCGCGTTCGGCCGGGCCGCGCGAGCGTCCCGGCGGAGCCGGCTGTTTGGGTGCGGCGGGCCGGATCTGGGCCGGCACCCGGGCGGCCGGCGGCGGCGTCTCGGCACGGGCCACCCGGTCGTCGGCGCGGCCGATCAGCCAGTCCCGGCTGGGCACCACGAGCCCGGCCGGGGTGAACGCGATCTTGCGCAGCTCGGCGTGGCTGCCGGAGTCCTTGCGCCACAGCCCGCTGACGATGTCGACGGCCTCCTCGGGGGTGGCCGCGAACTCCAGCCCGGCGTAGACCGGGGCGCAGGCGTCGAGGCCCAGGTCCTGGGCGGTGAGCCGGCGGCCGAGGCGCCTGGTGAAGACCTCGGCGATCAGGGCGGGGGTGGTGCCCCGGGGCTGCTGGCCGCGCAGCCATCGGGTGACCGACGTCTTGTCGTATCTGAGATCCAGCCCGTGTTCGAGACCGAGCTGGTCGACCCGACGGGCCAGACCCGCGTTGGAGAACCCTGCTTCTGCGATGAGCGCGGCGAGCTGGCGGTTGGGGGTGCGCTGCGCGGGTCGGTCCGTCATCTGCGGTGCGGTCTCCTGCCTTCTGGCTCAGCTCGGTAGCTTGTGCCCGGATTGCCGGTGAGCAGCCCTTTTGGCGCTCGTGGACGGCGCGAATGTAGCGGAGAGTGAGCAGTCGATCGCACATTTCGACGTTCATTCATCCGATCGTGTGAGGATTGGCCCCAGGGCTGACGCGTGACGGGCGGACGTACAGTGGCTTGGGCGCGTTATGTGCCTGACACACCCATCGCCCGAGGGAGGCGCTTGCCGTGAGTGAGTTGCGGTTCGTCCGCATGGGGTTCGGCGCGGATGCCGTCGAGTACCAGCAGGCGTGGGACGAGCAGCGCCGGGTGCACGCGGCGCGGTTCGCCGACGAGGTGCCCGACACGGTGCTGCTGCTCGAACACCCGCCGGTGTACACGGCGGGCCGGCGCACCGCGGACAACGAGCGGCCGCTGGACGGCACCCCGGTGATCGACGTGGACCGCGGCGGCAAGATCACCTGGCACGGCCCGGGCCAGCTGGTGGGCTACCCGATCCAGAAGCTCCCGCGCCCGGTCGACGTCGTCGCGCATGTACGGCGCCTGGAGGAGGCGCTGATCCGCGTCTGCGCCGAGTTCGGCCTGGAGACCACCCGGGTCGAGGGGCGCAGCGGGGTGTGGGTGCTCGGCGACCCGGTGGAGCAGCGGCCGCAGGCCCTCGGGGGGCTCTCCCTGGACTTCGACCCCCGGCTGACGGACGAGGAGTTCGACCCCCGCCTCAACGGCCCGGAGTACGCGCCCTCCAACGCCGGGCAGCGCCGCGAGGACCGGAAGATCGCCGCGATCGGCATCCGGGTGGCCAAGGGCGTCACCATGCACGGCTTCGCGCTCAACGTGAACCCGGACAACAAGTGGTTCGACCGGATCATCCCGTGCGGCATCCGAGACGCCGGGGTCGCCTCCCTCGCGGGCGAGCTGGGCCGGGACGTGACGATCGAGGAGGTGCTGCCGGTGGTGGAGCGACACCTGACGGACGTCCTGGAGAACGCGGAGCTCAAGCCGCGCGAGATCGAGAAGACCCCCGCCTGATCCAGGGAATGCGCCCTGCGGCCGAGGGGTTGGCCTCCACGGAAGGGCCCAGCAATCACGGGCGTACCCTGGTGTACGCCGAGGAATCGAAGTTACAGGGAGCCGACGTGTCCGCAGTCTCACCCGACGGACGCAAGATGCTGCGCCTGGAGGTCCGGAACGCCCAGACCCCCATCGAGCGCAAGCCCGAGTGGATCAAGACCCGGGCGAAAATGGGTCCCGAGTACACGAAGATGCAGAATCTCGTGAAGAGCGAGGGCCTGCACACGGTCTGCCAGGAAGCCGGCTGCCCGAACATCTACGAGTGCTGGGAGGACCGCGAGGCGACCTTCCTCATCGGCGGTGACCAGTGCACCCGGCGCTGCGACTTCTGTCAGATCGACACCGGCAAGCCCGAGGCGCTGGACCGCGACGAGCCGCGCCGCGTGGGTGAGTCCGTGGTCACCATGGACCTGAACTACGCCACCATCACCGGCGTCGCCCGCGACGACCTGGAGGACGGCGGCGCCTGGCTGTACGCCGAGACCGTGCGCCAGATCCACGCGCAGACGGCGGACCGCGAGGCCGGCCGTACCAAGGTCGAGCTGCTCGCCCCGGACTTCAACGCCGTCCCGGAGCTGCTGCGCGAGGTCTTCGAGTCCCGCCCCGAGGTCTTCGCGCACAACGTCGAGACGGTGCCCCGGATCTTCAAGCGGATCCGTCCCGGCTTCCGCTACGAGCGCTCGCTGAAGGTCATCACCGAGGCCCGTGACTTCGGCCTGGTCACCAAGTCCAACCTGATCCTCGGCATGGGCGAGACCCGCGAGGAGGTCTCCGAGGCGCTGCGGCAGCTGCACGAGGCGGGCTGCGAGCTGATCACCATCACGCAGTACCTGCGCCCGAGCGTGCGGCACCACCCCGTGGAGCGCTGGGTCAAGCCGCAGGAGTTCGTGGAGCTGAAGGAGGAGGCCGAGCAGATCGGCTTCTCCGGTGTGATGTCCGGGCCGCTGGTCCGCTCTTCGTACCGGGCCGGGCGCCTGTACCAGATGGCCATCGAGCTGCGTCAGTCGGCTGCTCCGCAGCGGGGCGGCTCGTTCGTGGCCGCGCAGGCGGTCTGATCTCTCCGCGCCGCTCCCCCGACCTGGGAGCGTGTGAATTCGCGCACAAGATACTACCGGCCAGTAATGACCGAATGACCGCGGTCCTGACCGTCCTCGCTGATGAGGACGCCCGTCAGGACCGCGCCAGCGTGCGGGACCCGCGTATCAAGGTTTCATTGGTGTTTGACCGGTCGGTCACGCCCTGGTAACACCAAACAGTGACCCTGGTATCACAGCACGTACACCCACTCCGAGGGGGGACCTTCACCATGCAGGCCGCGCCCGTTCGCGCCACCGCCATCCCGTCCTTCACCGACGCGCTGCGCGCCGTCGAGTCCCTCCTGATGAGCGGCGGCCAGCGCACCGCCCGTCAGAACGCCTGGACCTCCGTGCTGGAGGACCGTCGTCGCGCCAAGGACCGGGTGGAGGCGCAGCACTTCCTGGAGCAGGCCGCCGGCCGCTCCTGACGGCTCCCCTGGGCCCCTTCTCCGGGCACCGCCGTCGTCGGCACTCCCGGGGCCACGTAGACTGCGGGGCATGGCGAGGAAGGAACCCGCAGCGGACGCTGCGAATGCCGGGCGACTGAAGCAGATCGTCCTGACGTACAAGATGACCCGCAAGGCCGATAAGACCATCGGTCTTGTACTTGCAGGTGTCGGTCTCGGCACCCTTGCAGTCTTCCTCGTGATCGGCTTCCTGATCGGCCACCCGGTCTATCTGGGCATCCTGGGCCTGCTGCTCGCCTTCCTCGCGACGGCGATCGTCTTCGGCCGCCGGGCCGAGCGGGCGGCCTTCGGCCAGATGGAGGGCCAGCCGGGCGCCGCGGCCGCCGTTCTGGACAACATCGGGCGGGGCTGGACGACGACACCGGCGGTGGCGATGAACCGCAGCCAGGACGTGGTGCACCGGGCCGTCGGCAAGGCCGGCATCGTCCTGGTCGCCGAGGGCAACCCGAACCGGGTGAAGACCCTGCTGGCCGCCGAGAAGAAGAAGATGGCCCGGATCGTGGCCGACGTGCCGGTGCACGACGTGATCGTGGGCACGGGCGAGGGCCAGGTCGACCTGAAGAAGCTGCGGACCACGATGCTGAAGCTCCCGCGGGTGCTGACCGGTCCCCAGGTGACGACCACCAACGACCGGCTGCGGGCCATGGGTGACCTGATGAGCAACATGCCGCTGCCGAAGGGGCCGATGCCGAAGGGCATGCGGATGCCCAAGGGTGGGCCCCGGGGGCGGTAGGCACACCCGAGGACTTCGAGACGCGGCGGTCGCCGATGCGACCGCCGCGTCTTCGTGTTTTCCGGCCTCGAAGATCTCCTCGGCGCGGCGGTAGGAGAGCCGGGCCCGGCCGGTCTCCGGGCACACGTCGAGCGTGGGTGTTCCGGCCGGGGCCTTGCGGTCGGTGAGGAACAGCGGGCCGCGGGTACGGCGGGCGATGAGGCGCGGCAGGATCACCGCCAAGGGCGGTGCCGGACTGCCAGTGGATCCACTCGGTCGCCCCGCCCTTGGCGGTGATCCTGCCGCGCTTGTCCTGCGGGTAGAGGTCTTCCACGTTGAGGCACAGCACCTCGTCGGCCCGTGCGGCGGACTCGTAGAGCATCTCCCACCGCGTCTTCTCCCGCAGCGCGACGTCGAGGCGCCACAGGGCGGCGATCTGGTTCTCCGCGAGAGCCTTGGTGCGGTCCAGCGACGCCGGCCGCCGCTCGATGCCGATCGTCGGATCGCACTCGATCCACGGCCGCAGTAAATGCGTACACCTCGCCCCGGCGGCCGGATTGGTCCGCCGCAGGTCGCGGTGATCACCGTAGGGGCTCTGCCGCAGTAAATCCGGTATTCACTGCGGTAGTTGTGAATACGTCTCCGCGATCGAGTAACCGCCCGAATGCGTTTCTGCTGTGCGGACCTGAGGGGAGTGGACTGTCAGCGCCCGGGGCCGGCATGCTTGCCTGGGTCATGCCCCAGATCCTCCGTCACGGGCAGGCACTCGGCGAGCAGGTCGACGACGTCGCGCCAGGCTCGCTGCGCGTGCCGTGGGTGGTAGCCGACGCCGGGGACCACGGGGTGGCCGACCGGCGGGTGGTGGAAGGCGTGCAAGGCGCCGCCGTAAATGACGAGGCGCCAGTCGACGCCCGCGGCCTGCATCTCGGCGGTGAACGCGTCCCGTTGCGCGGGCGGCATGATCGGGTCTTCCGACCCGACCCCGGCCCACACCGGGCAGCGGATGCGCGCCGCCTCGCCCGGTCGGCCCGTGGTCAGTGCGTTGACTGTCCCGATCGCGCGCAGGCTGACGCCGCCGCGCCCGAGTTCCAGCCCGACGGCACCCCCCGTGCCATAGCCGACGGCGGCGATCCGGTCGGGGTCGGTCCGCGGTTCGGTGCGCAACACATCGAGCGCCGCATGGCCGATGCCTCGCATCCGCTCGGGGTCGGCGAGCAGCGGCAGGCAACGGGCCAGCATCTCCTCGGGGTCGCCCAAATAGCGCCCGCCATGAAGGTCGAAGGCCAGCGCTACATATCCCAGCTCGGCGAGAGCATCGGCCCGGCGGCGCTCGACGTCGCTGAGCCCCATGCCCTCTGGTCCGAGCAGCACCGCGGGCCGGCGGTCGACACCGGCCGGGAGCGCGAGGTGCCCGATCATCGTCAAACCGTCGGCCGGATACTCGACCGTACGCGTCGTAATCGTCGTCATGAGACTGGACTGTAGTGATCGTCGAGCCCGGTCCGGCCGGTGTTCTGCCGCTGGCAGAGCAGCGCGGGTATCCCTCTGAAATACGGCGAGGGCCCACAAGAACCGTCACAGACCCCGCCCCCACGGCAGCGCTGTCGGATCACCTGCCCGGGCCACGGTGTTGGAGGCCGACCCTCGCAGCAGGATCCCGGGGTATACCGGCCCGCTCCCGTGAAGGGCGTCACCAGCTAGTTCCCTCACGGCTCAGGCAGCCTGACCGAGACCGGCGGCGGTCAGGTCAGGAGATGGTGCCCTCGCGTACGGAGACGGCCACCCGCATCAGGTGACGGAACCGTCAGCAGCGCCAGCAGATGCTCATCGCGGTCCGTGGCATCGGCCGTCCACTCCAGCTCATCGCGGCTCGGGGAGAAGAACAGATGCAGCTCATGCGCGGTGATCAGCCGCTTGAACCGCGGATACGCGGTCCGTTCAATCGATGTCACAACCCGCCCCAGGCCCCAGACGACGGCGCGTATCTCGGTCACAGCCCCAGATGACACGCCGCCGAACGGCGTATCCAGCGGGTAATCGGGTCATCGGCTCCTAACCTGCAAAATGTGACAAAACGCCATATCACATACCTCGCCTGCGCCGCCGCCCTGTGCGGCTCCCTCCTCGGCGCCGCCCCGGCCACCGCCACCCACCGCACCCTCGTGGTGCATCCGGGTGAGTCGATCCAGAAGGCCGTGGACGCGGCCGAGCCCGGCGACACCGTCCTCGTACTGGCCGGCACGTACCACGAGAGCGTCAAGGTGACCACGCCCGACCTCACCCTGCGCGGCGCGGGCCAGGAGACCGTGCTCCAGCCGGCCAAGAAGGCCAAGAAGGCCAAGAAGGCCATGCCGCAGAAGGCCGCCGCCCAGAAGTCGTGCGCGGAGATGGGCAACGGCATCTGCGTGGTCGGCACCAAGAGCCGGCCCGTCGAGAACGTCACCATCGCCCGGATGACCGTGACCGGGTTCTCCCGGACCGGCGTCATGGCGGTCGGCGCGGCCAACCTGAACGTGCACGGCGTGGCCGCCGTCAAGAACGGCCAGTGGGGCATCGCCGAAGAGCGCTCCGTGCACAGCGCCTACCGGTACAACGTCGCCCGGAACAACGGCGACGCGGGTCTGTTCCTCGCCAACACCATCACCGCGGAGAAGGGTGCCCCCGACACCGACGGCACGGTGGTCGAACA
Organism: Streptomyces sp. NPDC048417; assembly: GCF_040651615.1. Classification (NCBI taxonomy): domain Bacteria; kingdom Bacillati; phylum Actinomycetota; class Actinomycetes; order Kitasatosporales; family Streptomycetaceae; genus Streptomyces; species Streptomyces sp. NPDC048417. Next base: position 266,470 of record NZ_JBEZKI010000013.1, read on the forward strand.
CAACCTGCTGGAGAAGAACCGGATCGGCGTCACCGTGCGCCGGCTGCGCAACCTGACCGTCTCGGACAACTCGGTGAACGGCAACTGCGCGGGCGTGTTCATCGTCGGCGACGAGAACAAGCCGAAGGCCGGTCACATCGTCGTCGCCGACAACCAGGTCGTGAAGAACAACAAGTACTGCAAGAAGACGGCCCGGCTCTCTTTCCTGCAGGGCTCCGGCATCGTCCTGACCGGCGCCGAGGACACCCTGGTCACCGGGAACACGGTCACCGGCAACTCGGGCAAGTCCCCGATGTCGGGCGGTGTCGTGGTCTTCAAGAGCTTCGTGGGCGCCACCAGCGACAAGAACCAGGTCACCCACAACAAGCTGTCGGGCAACGCCCCCGCCGACCTGGTCAACCAGGAAGCCACCAAGCACGGCAACAGCTTCAAGAGCAACACCTGCAAGAAGTCCAAGCCCGCCGGTCTGTGCTGACCTGACGGCCGTACGACACCCCCCACAAGGAAGGTAGGCGGCACATGACCGCACCAGCACGCGATCTCTCGGCGCCGAAGGATCCGGCGCGGGACGACGCACCGCCGCCGTCGATGCGGCTGCGCGAGCTCGTGTTCGGGGCGGCCTGTGCCGCCGCCGTCCGCGCGGCCGCCCGGCTGCGCGTCGCCGACGCGCTCGGGGACGCTCCGATGACCGTGGAGAGCCTGGCGTCCGCGGTGAAGACCGACCCCGGGCCGCTGCGCCGGCTGCTGCGCGCCCTGTCCTGCTACGGCGTCTTCGCCGAGCGCCCGGACGGGACGTTCGCCCACACCGAGACCTCCCGGCTGCTGCGCGAGGACGACCCGCACAGCCTGCGCTACATCGCCCTGTGGTGCACCGAGCCGTGGACCTGGGACGCCTGGCCGAAGCTGGACGAGGCCGTGCGCAGCGGCCGCAACGTCATCGAGGACCTCTACGGCAAGGAGTTCTTCGTCTACCTGAACGAGGACGCGCCGGAGTCGGCGGACGTCTTCAACCGGGCGATGACCACCTCCAGCGAGCAGTCGGCCCGTGAGGTCGCAGCCCTGCTCGACCTGTCCGGCAGCCGGTCGGTCGCGGACCTCGGCGGTGGCCAGGGGCACGTGGTGGCCTGTCTGCTGGACAAGTACCCGGCGATGAAGGGCTATCTGCTGGACCTGCCGCGGGTGGTGGAGAAGGCCCTGCCGCGGCTGCGCCCGGGCGGTGACCTGGAGGACCGGGCGCGCATCGTGCCGGGTGACATCCGGGAGGCCGTACCGGTCGACGCGGACGTCTACATCATCAAGAACATCCTGGAGTGGGACGACGAGTCCACCGCGCAGCTGCTGGCCAACGTGGTCGCGGCGGGCGGCCCCGGGACCCGGGTCGTGGTGATCGAGAACCTGGTCGACGACACCCCGTCGATGCGGTTCAGCACCGCGATGGACCTGCTGCTGCTCCTGAACGTCGGCGGGGCCAAGCACACCACCGACAGCATGGTGCGCCGGCTGACCGAGGCCGGTCTGAGCGTCAACGACATCCGCCCGGTCAACCCGTATCTGCACGCCTTCGACTGCACGGTGCCCGCCTGAGGCAGGTCCCGGACACGCCGGTGCCGGGCCCGCGTTCTGCGCGGGTCCGGCACCGTTGGCGTACGGCGGTACCGCGGTTCACGCGCCGCCGTCGCGCTCCCAGAGGTAGAAGCGCTGGGCCATCGCGTCCTTCGGGGAGCGCCAGGTCTCCGGGTCGTACGCGCTGACGTACGCCGTGAGACGGTCGCTGACGTCCCTGAAGTCGGGGTGCGAGGTGACCTTGGCGATGGCCGGTCCCGGCTCGCGCTCGGACTCGATGAGGTGCATGTACACATCACCGAACTGGAAGAGGCTGCGCCGGACCACCCCGACGAGGTGCGGCAGCTCTCCCCGGTCGGACTCCGCGAACACCTTCGCGATGTCGGGGGCGGAGCCCGGTGCCATACGGGCGACGATCAGGGCCTGGTGCACGTGTCTCTCCGTTCCTGTCTTCCCGACGGCCGGCTCAGTCGGCCAGGGCCGGGTCGGGGCGCCGGCCGGTGGCCGCCTTCTCGATCTTGTCCCGGATCAGGGCCATCTGGACCTTGGAGTTCTTGTTGATGTTGTCGGTCATCCACTCGTCGTCGACGGGGGCTTCCGGCTTCATCGCGAAGTCCTGGACCCAGATCATCCGGGTGCCGGCCGGCACTTCCTCGTACTGCCAGCGGATGTTCATGTGGGCGAAGGGGCCGGTCTCCACGCGGCGGGCCCGGACGGACAGGTTGGGGCGGTCGGTCTCGCGCTCGGAGACCCAGCTCCACACCTTGCCGTTCTCGTCGGGGTGCATGGTCAGCCGGAAGGTGACCTTGTTCCCCTCCTCTTCGAGGATCTCGACGCCGGCGTACTCGCTGAACAGCTGCGTCCAGTTGGCCACGTCGTTGGTCATGTCCCAGACCAGGTCGACGGGCGCGGAGATGGTGATCTCGTTCTGGGTGTGTCCGGTCATGTCAGGCTCCCGCGGGCATGGCGCTGTTGACGAGGTCGAGGAACTGGCGGGGGGTCTTGCACCGCTCGGCGTCCACCGGCATGGGCACGCCGTGCCGGTTCTCCAGCTCGCCGACGATGCCGAGCAGGCCGAGCGAGTCGACGCCGAAGACGTCGAAGCCGGTGTCACGCCGGTCCTGCAGGTCGGCCGGGGCGACGGTGACGCCGGCGGCCTTCTTCATGAGTTCGGACAGTTCGTCCACGGTGATGCTCATAGGAACTCCTTCTCCTTCGCTGCTGGGCAGCTGTTTCTCTCCGGCTCACCCGGCCGTGCCGTGGCGCAGCACGAGTGCCGAGTTCGACCCCATGAGTCCCCGGCTGAGGACCAGCGCCGTGCGTGGTGCGGCGGCGCGGGCGCTGCCGGTCACGAGGTCGAGGTCGTGGCAGATGTCGTGGACACCCGGGGTCGGCGGGATCAGGCCGTGTTCCATGGCGAGCACCGCGGCGGCGGTGTCCAGGACGGGGGCCGCGCAGTACCCCCGGCCGATCCCGGTCTTGGGCGCGGTGACGGGCACGCGCCGGCCGTGCGCGCCCAGGGCGTCGGCGATGGCCAGTGCCTCCGCCCGGTCGGCCTCCGGGACGCCGAGGGCGTCCGCGAAGACCACGTCGACCTCCTCGGGGGCGCAGCCGGCCTCGGCGAGGGCGCCGCGGATCGCCTGGGCGAGCCCGGCCCTCGAGTCGGCCCAGCGGGAGGCCCCGGTGAAGGTCGACGCGTGTCCGTCGAGGGTGGCCCGTACCGGCAGCCCGCGTTCCCGGGCCGAGCCGACGTCCTCCACGACGAGCATGGCGCCGCCCTCGGCCGGCACGAACCCGCAGGCCTGTTCGGTGAACGGGCGGTAGGCGCGGGCCGGGTCGGTCTCCCGGCTGAGCTCCTGGTAGCCGAGCTGGCAGACCATCGAGTACGGAGCTATGGGCGCCTCGGTGGAGCCGGCCACGATGACGTCGGTGCCGCGTCGCACCGCGCGGGCCGCGTGGGCGAGGGCGTCCAGGCCGCCGGCCTCGTCGGCGGCGACCACCGAGCAGGGTCCCTTGAAGCCGCGCCGGATGGAGATCTGACCGGTGCTGGCCGCGTAGAACCAGGCGATGGACTGGTAGGGGCCGACGAACCGGCTGCCCTTGCCCCAGAGTTGCTGGAGCTCCCGCTGGCCGAACTCGCCGCCGCCGGAGCCGGCCGCGGTGACCACGCCGATGTCGAAGGGCGAGCCGTCGGTGTCGGCGCGGCCGAGCCGGGCGTCTTCGAGTGCCAGGTCGGCCGCGGCCATCGCGAAGTGCGTGAATCGGTCGGTCTGGACGATGAGACGTTCCTCGACGGCGGCCGCCGGGTCGAAGTCGCGGACTTCTCCGGCCACCTTCATGGGCAGGTGCTCGCAGCCGTCGCGGGTCACCTTGTCGAGGACGTTGCGTCCCTCCTGGACGGATTTCCAGAAGGTCTCGGTGCTGGTTCCGTTGGGCGCGACGACACCGATACCGGTGACCGCAGCCCGCCGAGGACGGGATCCGCTCATCGTGTCCTTGTCCTTCCTCTCGGCCGGGTCAGGATCACCGCGGACTGGAAACCGCCGAACCCGCTGCCCACGGACAGGACGCCGCCCAGGGGCCGTTCGCGGGCGACCCGCGGCACGTAGTCGAGGTCGCACTCGGGGTCGGGGGTCTCGTAGTTCGCGGTGGGCGGGACGACCTGGTGGGCCAGGGCGAGCACGCAGGCGACGACCTCGATCGCACCGATGGCGCCGAGCGAGTGGCCCACCATGGACTTGATGGAGCTCATGGGCGTGCTGTAGGCGTGCTGCCCGAGCGCCTTCTTCACGGCCGCGGTCTCGTGGCGGTCGTTCTGCCGGGTGCCGGAGCCGTGCGCGTTGACGTAGTCGATGGCGGTGGGGTCGAGGCGGGCGTGGTCGAGGGCGGTCTCGATGGCGCGGGCCATCTCCAGGCCCTCGCTGGTGAGACCGGTCATGTGGTAGGCGTTGCCGAAGGTGGCGTAGCCGTCGAGCTGGCAGTAGATGTGCGCGCCGCGGGCCTTGGCGCGCTCCAGCTCCTCCAGGACGAGCACCGCGCCGCCCTCGCCCATGACGAACCCGTCACGGCGGTTGTCGAACGGGCGCGAGGCGTGCTCGGGGTCGTCGTTGTTCGGGGAGGTGGCCTTGATCGCGTCGAAGCAGGCCATGGTGATCGGGGAGATCGGGGAGTCCGAGGCACCGGCGATGCAGATGTCGGCGCGGCCCTCCTGCACGGTGTGGAAGGCGTAGCCGACGGCGTCCAGGCCCGAGGTGCAGCCGGTGGAGACGGTCTGCACCGGACCCTGGGCGCCGAAACGTTCCGCCACCGCGGAGGCGAGGGTGCTCGGCGAGAACGCCCGGTGCAGCTGGGGCCCCGCCTGCCGGTGGTCCACGTCCCAGTGCTGGCCGCCGGCGCTCACCAGGACGTAGTCGTGCTCCAGACGGGTGGTGCCGCCGACGGCCGTACCCAGGGAGACCCCGATCCGCCAGGGGTCCTCCCGGCCGAAGTCGAGACCGGAGTCCCGGACCGCCTCGTCACCGGCGACCAGGGCGAACTGTATGTAACGGTCCGCCCGTTCGATGTCCTCGGCATCCAGGCCGTGCGCCGCCGGGTCGAAGTCGCACTCGGCGGCGATCCGCGACCGGAGGCCGGAGGGGTCGAAGAAGGTGATGCCGCGCGTCGCGGTCCGGCCGGAGGCGAGCAAGTCCCAGAACGCCGGTACGCCCACACCCCCCGGAGCCACGATGCCTATGCCCGTAACCGCCACGCGCCGGGTCACGACCGGACCTGCCCCACGGCGACGGCGGCTTCCGTCTCCTCCGTGTCGACATGGCCCTGGCTCGGGCGCGGGGCCAGCGGGCCGAGGTGGAAGACGATCCGGGCCTCGACATTGCCCACGTTGCGGAAGCGGTGGCGCATGTTGATGGGGATCATCAGCCCCTGCTCGGGCCGCAGCGAGTGCGGCTCGCCGTCCAGGTCGACCTCCATCTCACCGCAGACCACGTACACGAACTCCTCGGAGTACGGGTGGTAGTGCTCGGCGATGCGGTCGCCCGGCTGCACGATGGCCACACCCATGAAACCGCTGGTGGAACCCACCGTGGCCGGGGTGAGCATGGCGCGCAGGTCGCCGCCGCGCCGCGTGTTTGGCTCGATCTCGCTGAGGTCCACGATCTTCGGAATGGGCTTCATCTCTACGTTCCTCCCTGAGGGTGATCCGGCGGGGGTGGAGTCAGGCGTCGGGCGAACGGCGGTCGGTGAGGAGCCGCATCCGCACCGTGTCGCCGTCCAGCAGGGCGGTCAGCGCATGGGCCGGGACGGCGTCCACGGGGGTGCCGGGCCGCTGCTCGACCAGCCGTACGACGACGTCGTCGCGCTGGAAGACCGTGCTGTGCAGCACCGGGCTCGCCGGATCCTCGGCCGCGGCCTCGTCCTGCTGCGCGAGCAGCTCGGCGAGCCGCATCCCGCAGCCCGGGCGGGCCGGGTAGTAGAGCGCGTGACGGTCGCCCTCGGCCAGCTCATCGGCGCTGTTGACGTGGTGCACGGCCGGCAGCGCCGCCCGGGTGAAGAACACCCGTGCGGAGTCCTGGTCGTCGAGGTCGCGGTCCTGCTCCAGATAGGGGTTGATGGCCTCCTCGACGGCCCGCACCTCGGGCTGCCGGGCGACATGGCGCAGGGCGGCCATCAGGTCGCCGCGCACCTCGATGGCCCGCACCACCCGGTTGCCGTGCATGAACAAGGAGGTGCGGCACAGCCGGGTGGAGTCGTCGACCTTCGCCTGGGGCGAGGCGTAGTCCGCGAGGATCTTCGCGACCTCGGCCTCACTCCCCGGCCGCACCGTGAAGGTGAGCGCGTGGCGGATCACGCCGTCGCCCATCCGCGGCTCGGCCTGCAGGACCCGCACCGCGTCCGCCGCCGGCCCGCCGGTCTCGCGGACGACCTGGAAGCGCAGCGAGCGGGTGTCGCGCACGCAGTTGTGCAGCGGCTTGACCATCTCCACGTGCTCCTCGCTGTTCACCCAGGCGAGGAACGGCGGGGCGCTCTCCCACTCGCTGGTGATCAGCCACTGCGAGGGGTTCTCGATCGACTGGCAGAGCTGGTCGCTGACGTGGCCGGGCACCTGGGCGACCTGGTTGCACAGCTGCTCGTAGGCCTCCAGGAACTGCTGCTGCGCGCCCTCGTAGACGTCCACCAGCAGGACGACCCGGAGCCGGGAGCCGTCGAAGACGGACTGGGAGACCCGTTTCGACACCGGGCGGGTCAGCTTTTCCGAAACCTTTTCCGAGATCGTCGTCATGCTTCGCACATCTCCTTCGCGGGGGCAACGGCCTGCGCCTTCGCCGATGACGCGGCGTCAGCGCTTTTTGATCCTGTGCCGGTCCTCCGAAGCGCGCGACTCGCGTGAACCAGGTGGGTGATTGAGCACGCGGAACCCCTCCGAAAGGCGCGGAAGGGGCATGGAAGTTCCAAGGCACCTGACGCACCGCCACCCGCCCCTGGAGTCCCCGATGCAGCACAGAACCGATCACCAGGTCCCCGTCCTCGTCGTGGGCGGCTCCCTCGTGGGCCTGTCCATGTCCCTCTTCCTGGGCCGTCTAGGCGTACGCCACATGCTCGTGGAACGGCACTCCGGGACCTCGATCCACCCACGCGGCCGGGGCAACAACGTGCGGACGATGGAGCTGTTCCGGAAGGCCGGCATCGAGCCCGGCATCAAGTCCGCCGCCTCACTCCTCGCCGAGAACCACGGCATCCTGCAGACCCCGACGCTGGTCGGCGACGCCGGCGAATGGCTGTTCAAGGAGATCGATCCCGGCGGCGGAATCGCGAGGTTCAGCCCTACGGGGTGGTGCCTGTGCAGCCAGAACGACCTCGAACCCGTGCTCCGCCGGGCGGCCGAGTCCCTCACCGGCGAGCTGCGCTACTTCCACGAGATGGAGTCCTTCGAACAGGACCCCGAAGGAGTGACCGCGTACGTCCGCGACCGTGACTCCGACCGGATGTACACCGTCCGCGCGGACTACCTGGTCGCCGCCGACGGCCCGCGCAGCCCGGTCCGGGGCCGGCTCGGCATCGGCCAGACGGGCCCCGGCGACCTGTTCGCCAACGTCAGCATCACCTTCCGCTCCAAGCTGCTCGCCGACACCGTCGGGGACCGGCGGTTCATCTGCTGCTACCTCACCCACCCCGAGGCGGACGGCGCGCTGCTGCCCGTCGACAACAAGGAGCACTGGGTCTTCCACGCCCCGTGGCACCCCGAACGCGGCGAAACCCTCGACGAGTTCACCGAGGAGCGCCTCACCCGGCACATCCGCCGGGCCGTCGGCGTCCCCGACCTCGACGTCGAGGTCACCGGCCGCGCCTCCTGGCGGGCCGCCGAACGGGTCGCCGAACGGTATGGGTCCGGGCGGGTCTTCCTGGCCGGCGACTCCGCGCACGAGATGTCCCCGACCGGCGCGTTCGGCTCCAACACCGGCATCCAGGACGCGCACAACCTGGCGTGGAAGCTGGCGGCCGTCCTCGACGGCTGGGCCGGCCCCGGGCTGCTGGAGTCGTACGACGCCGAGCGCCGCCCGGTCGCCCTCACCACCAGCGCCCGCGCCTCGGCCCGCTCGGTGGAGCACAGCCACCCCGGGTTCGCGCCCGCGCCGGGCATCGGCGCCGGCAAGCGCGGCGGCATCCTCAACATCGTCCTCGGCTACCGGTACCCGAAGGGCGCGGTCCTCGGCACGGACCCCGGCCAGCCGGTCGTACCCGATGGGATGAACCTGACCGGGCAGCCGGGCAGCCGGGCCCCCCACCTGTGGCTGCGCCGCGCGGACGAACGGCTGTCCACGCTCGACCTGTACGAGCGGTCCCTGGTGCTGCTCAGCGACGCGGGCTCGGCGGCGGGCGCGGCCTGGCACGCGGCGGCCCGCCGGATCGCGGACACGGAGCGGCTACGACTGGACACGTACCGGATCGGGGCAGCGGGGGCGGACCTCGTCCACGACGGGGAGGGCACGGACTGGGCGGCGGCACACGGAACGACGGCGGACGGCGCGGTGCTGGTACGGCCGGACGGATTCGTGGCCTGGCGCTCGGAGGGCGCGGTGGCGGACCCGGAGGGAGCGCTGCGGGACGTACTGGCCCGGCTGCTGCGCAGAAGGTGAGCCCCTGCCCGCGGCTGTGTGACCGACGTGACTACAGCGCCCCGTCAGGGGCGTGGGGCTGTATCGATGAGCGGTCCGCCGCGTGGGCGCGAGCAGCCACGTGCCACCCGCAGCCGCCGACGAGACAGCACCCGGCGGACGGCTGGGCGACACACCCTCACCCGCGCCTCAGATACGGACCTCGACGGTCTTCGCCAGCCGGTCGTGCAGCCCCCTGCCGTCGCGGTCCCACACCAGCGCCGGGATCGCGAGGCACAGCAGCACCGTGCGGGCCAGCGCGCGCAACGGCTGCACCCGCCCCGTCCCCACGCCGACCACCCGCAGCCGGAACAGCCGCTTACCCGGCGTGAAGCCGATCGTACCGACGGTCAGGACACCCAGGACGAAGAAGACGAGCAGCGCCCAGTTGCCGGTAGCCGGGCTGTAGCCGTCGGTGATCAGGCCGTATGCGATCAAGACGCACAGCGCCCAGTCCACGACCAGCGCACCGAGCCGCCGCCCCGGACGGGCGATGGAGCCCGGCCCGTCCTCCGGCAGACCCAGCTGCTCGCCCCGGTACCCGAACTCCGCACCGGCCTCTTCCATGGCCGCGCGGGGCCCCGAGAGCCACGATCCCATTGCTTGCCTGTTGTCCACCCGAACACGGTACTGCCCGGGCAAACGCCCGGGGTCCGGCGGGGTGCCGCGGGGCTACCGTGGAACAAGGGCGGTTAACTTCAGCGAAACAAATGGGTCACGCCCGAGAAATCACCCGTCCCTAGGGTCGAGGACAACGTGTGCCACCGCACTGGCCGCACGAACGAACTACCACCCCGGCGCGGGAACGCCCGGAAGTAGGAGGAGCTGGATGTTCCAGAACGCCGACGAGACCAAGAAGTTCATCGCTGACGAGGACGTCAAGTTCGTCGACGTCCGGTTCTGCGACCTGCCGGGCGTCATGCAGCACTTCACGGTGCCCGTCGATGCGTTCGACCCGGACGAGGAGCTCGCCTTCGACGGATCCTCGATCCGCGGTTTCCAGGCGATCCACGAGTCCGACATGGCGCTGCGCGCGGACCTGTCGACGGCCCGGGTCGACCCCTTCCGCCGCGACAAGACGCTCAACATCAACTTCTTCATCCACGACCCGATCACGGGCGAGCAGTACTCCCGTGACCCGCGCAACGTGGCGAAGAAGGCGGAGGCGTACCTCGCGTCGACGGGCATCGCCGACACCGCGTACTTCGGCCCCGAGGCCGAGTTCTACGTCTTCGACAGCGTCCGCTTCGCGACCACCGCGAACGAGTCCTTCTACCACATCGACTCCGAGGCGGGTGCCTGGAACACCGGCGCCCTCGAGGACAACCGTGGGTACAAGGTCCGCTACAAGGGCGGCTACTTCCCGGTCCCGCCGGTCGACCACTTCGCCGACCTGCGCGCCGAGATCTCCCTGGAGCTGGAGAAGAACGGCCTGAAGGTCGAGCGCCAGCACCACGAGGTGGGCACCGCCGGCCAGGCGGAGATCAACTACAAGTTCAACACGCTGCTCGCGGCCGCCGACGACCTCCAGCTCTTCAAGTACATCGTGAAGAACGTTGCCTGGCGCAACGGCAAGACCGCGACCTTCATGCCGAAGCCGATCTTCGGCGACAACGGCTCGGGCATGCACGTGCACCAGTCGCTGTGGGCCAACGGCGACCCGCTGTTCTACGACGAGGCCGGCTACGCGGGCCTGTCCGACACCGCCCGCTACTACATCGGCGGCATCCTCAGGCACGCCCCGTCACTGCTGGCCTTCACCAACCCGACGGTGAACTCGTACCACCGCCTCGTGCCCGGCTTCGAGGCCCCGGTGAACCTGGTGTACTCGCAGCGCAACCGCTCGGCCGCGATGCGTATCCCGATCACGGGTTCGAACCCGAAGGCCAAGCGCGTCGAGTTCCGCGCGCCCGACTCCTCCGGCAACCCGTACCTCGCCTTCTCGGCGCTGCTGCTCGCGGGCCTGGACGGCATCAAGAACAAGATCGAGCCGGCCGAGCCGATCGACAAGGACCTCTACGAGCTGGCCCCCGAGGAGCACGCGGGCGTCCCGCAGGTCCCGACCTCCCTGCCGGCCGTCCTCGACTCCCTGGAGCGCGACCACGAGTTCCTGCTCGCCGGTGACGTCTTCACGTCCGACCTGATCGAGACGTGGATCGACTTCAAGCGCACCAACGAGATCGCCCCCCTCCAGCTCCGCCCGCACCCGCACGAGTTCGAGCTGTACTTCGACGTGTGATCCACCCGGACGGTGTGCCCCCTGCCCTCAGGGGGCACACCGCCTAAAATCCGCTGTGACCTGCGGATTCGTCGCTTCACCAGCCACCCCTGACCATCGGTGGTTTTCAGCGTCTTGTGCAACGCAGGTGCAAGATGATCTTGAAAGTCTGACATAGCGTCAGTCACGCTGGATCTCGTGCAGCCGTCACATACGGTGATGACGGATCCGTTGGCCGATGGCGAGAGAACACTGCCCCGCCCCCGATCGTTCTGACGCGAACCCACTCTGGCATGGGCGTCAAGTATCAGAGGGCGGAATGAGACTGCATAGGAGTTTTGTCGTCACCTGAACGTGCTGGCGGAAACCGCCCGATCGGCGGCGGGCGGTAGCGAGTTCCCGCTCGACCTGCTCGCCGACGAGGAGTAGACGGGACGCAGGTCGACGTGTGGTTCGAGCCGGGCGCTTCCCCGGGCGCCGCCGGTCTCCTGCCGGAACCTCGTGGCAGCTACCCGGGCCGGAATCCAGAACCTGATGTGGAGATCCATGTACAGGAGCTTTGTTCGAAATCGCGACGTCCGGTTCTTATGCTCCACCGTCCATGCCAGATGCATCAGACGGTCAGGCCGGCGCTGATCAGCCAGATGTGTTCGCAGGTCGAGGATGCCTTCTGCAAATTCTCGCGGGACTCCTGCGAGGCGTGGTAGAAGGTCCGCTCGATCATCCAGCACAGGGCGCGTGCCACCGCCGACGCTTGTTCCGGTTCGGTGCCGGCCTGAATGCCGGCTCGTTCCAGGGCAGCGGTGATGGCCGTGATGAACAAGTCGGCTGTACGGCTCCACAGCTCGCCGATCTCCGGCACGGTCAACGACAGGTCGATCGCCGTGCGCATGACCAGACCGTGCTCGTTCCACAGCTCGACCGTGCGCCGCATGGCTGCTGCAATGGCCGGGCGTGGCTCGTCGGTCTGCGCGGTGGCCCGGGACCGCTCCCACAGGTGCTCGACGGTCCGGGCCACAAGCGCCGTGACCACTTCCTGCTTGGAACCGAAGTAGAAGTACAGGGCGCCGCGTGTGATGCCGGCGCCCTGCGCGATGTCGCCAACGGTCATGGCGTCATAGCCCTTCTGCGCCAGCAGAGCTTCGCAGGTGTCCAGAATGGCCCGCTCCCGGACATCGCCCTTGCGCTCGGCGGCGCGTCGGCTCCGCGCGGGTTGGTGGGCGGGCATCAGAGCTGAGCGCCGTCGGTGAAGTCGGTGGTACGGGAGAGCGTCTCCCACGCGCGGATGTCCTCGTCCACGGCCGTGCGCGCGGCGGTGACCAGTCGCAGCGCGTCCGAGCTCAGGACGAGGTGGGCCGGCGGCTGGTCGACCGACGTGATGTGCACGACGGCGTCCCCGGCCTTGGCCGGATTGCCCAGCTGGTTCCCGCTTGCCTTCTGCCGCGCTTCACGGATGGGGGTGAACAGCTCGTCGTAGTCGTCGATGGACCGCGCGGTGCGTGTCATGGACCGTCCGGCCCAGTCGGTGCGGAAGGAGCCCGGCTCGATCGCCGTCACGTGGATCCCGAACTGCGCGACCTCCTTGCCCAGTGCCTCGAGGATGCCTTCCAGGGCGAACTTGCTGTCGCAGTAGGCGGACATGCCGGGCACGGCCATCAGCCCGCCCATGGAGGTGACGGCCATCAGGTGTCCGCGGCGGCGCCGGCGCATGTGGGGCAGGGCTGCCTGCAGGGTGGCCACTGCCCCGAGTACGTTGACCTCGAACTGCCGCCGCACCTCGGCCAGCGGGGTCTCCTCGAAGGTGCCCTCCAGGCCGTAGCCCGCGTTGGCGATGACGACGTCCAGAGCTCCGACGCTCTGCTCCACCTCTGTGATCACATTCGAGACGGCGTCGTCGTCGGTCACGTCCAGGATGCGGCTGTGAGCGTGCCCGGGTTCGAGCTCTTCGAAGGCCCGCAGGTCCTTCTCCGAGCGGACCGTGCCGACGACGGTGTGCCCGGCGGCCAGGGCCGCTTGGGCGAAGGCACGTCCGAGGCCCTTGCTGACGCCGGTGATGAGCCACTTCTGTGCCTGCATCGTTCCTCCGGCTGGGACTCGGAAGGAGCCTGGCTGCTCCCTCACCTCCAATTCTTCACGGCGTCGATTCTTGCCATCGTCATGCAGATTCTGGTGACGCCTTACGGCTCCGCCAACCACCCCATGGCGATCTCCTCAGGGCGAGAGCAGAGGTCGGAGGCGTACACAGTTACACCCACAAAAGGCCCTTTGTGCGAGCAAGATCAAGAAACGGCCACCGGCCCCCGTGCGCCCCTCGATCGGCTCTCAGAAACCGTGACAGCGCCGGCGCGCCCTCCAGCGCGTCACCATCAGTCCCAGCCGGATCGGCGACATCACCCGGGCAGCCATCGTCCTCAACGGATCTGGAATGATCGCCGTCGAGAAAACGTCACTGAGCTGACAGGGTCAGGCCCCTGGTGGTGACGTTCGGCAGTGGGTTCATCTCCGCGAAGGCGCGCTGGTCATGGGCCGGTACGACAATCAGGTCAGGGATGCGTTGCATGATGGAAACCATCCGGAGGATGTTCTGACGGTTTCCTTCTGCGTCGAAGTCTCCCAGGCGCCTGATGGGGAACGGACGCTCCACGCGGCGGGTGAGTCCCTCGCGTTGCCATACCAGATCCCCCACCAGGGCGTAGCGCACCTGCTTCGGGAGTGTCACGAAGACGATGACGCTGCCCGGCGTGTGCCCGGGGGCCGGGACGCAGACGATCGAGCCGTCACCGTACACGTCGTGATGGCGGGGGAAGCCAAGGTAGGGCCCGCCCTCGAAGATTAACTCCCGCCAGTTGAACGGGATTTCCTGGAAGTATCCGCGGAAGTTGCCGAACATTTCCGGATTGTGGAATGCGGCTCGGTCACGACGGGAGACCAGGACCGGCAGGTCGGGGAAGTCGGGGATGCCGCTCATGTGGTCCCAGTGTGCGTGGGTCAGCAGGATCCCGGACAGCCGGTCGAAGTCGTACTCTGCTGCTTCCAGTTGGTCAGCGGCGGTCTTCCAGACCTCGTACTTGGTCATCTTCTGGAACAAGCGGGGCATCGTGGCGATCTGCTTCACGATGTCGCGTCCGAAACCGGAGTCGACCAGAAGATCGCCTTGCGGGTGCTTGATAAGTGCGGACCCGATGTAGAAGTCGCGCTTGTCGAAGATGGAGCCGCCGGCGTACGCGTACGCGGCCGTCCGGTGGTTCACGCCGGTCGGCACCGCAACAAGGTCCATCCCCTCGGGCGGGTCGGCCTTCGGGATCGGGATCGACTCCGGCAGAGGCGAGGGCATGGGGAGTTGCTTCGTCATGGTCTCTTCTCCTTCGGGATGTTCCCACGCGCGCCCGAGCGCTGCACGGGATCGCTCAAGCGCCGCTGGGAGGGGTGATGAATTGGCCAAAGCCCACCGGCTATTGCTTCAGGCCGACCGCGTTCGAGGGCACGTCGAAGGCGGCAAGCGTCAGCGAGACGCCGGTGAACCAGCCCATCAACACGGTGACGTCGACGATGCCTTCCGCGCCGATCGTCTCTTCGGCCCGGCGGTAAAGGTTGCCGGGAACCACGCGTGGCTGCACCAGGGTTGACGCGAGCTCGTACACGATCTGCTGACGGGGGTCGTCGAACGACGTCGGAAGGCCGGCGATGAGGGCCTCGGCCTGTTGTGGATGCAGACCGCCAAGCTGCACGCCGATCTTCTCGTGCTCATAGACCGCATAGGCGGCCCTCCAGTGGCCGGTGACGATGTTCGTGACGATCTCGATCTCGGACTTCGACAGTGACGAGTCTTCTTGGAAGTACGCTCCGGTCGGCACGATTGCCTTGGACAGCTCGGGGTTGGCCAGCCAGATCTTGTGCGGGCCCGGCACCAGGCCGCGCAGTTGCCGCGTGTACTCGTAGGCGCTGCGTGTTTCCGGCGGCATCTCCTCGACCGGGAGCTCCCGGTAGCGGCCGAATGTTCCGAAATCTGCGGGGTCAGGGGTGCCATCGAACATGGGAATGCCCTTTCTCGCGGGCGTGTGGACAGGCTCGGTCTTCGCCACGCCGCCGACCTCTCAGACCGTGGCCTCGTCCTGCTTCCGGGCGCTCGCAGGGCCAGCGGGCACCTCCACGTCGTAGGCGTTGAGGAGGGCGCCGAGCGCCAGGTAGTGGATGGTCACGAACACGATCGCGTCGAAGGCCTGCTGGCCCATCTCCTCGATGACGGCGTCGTACAGCGGTTCCGGCAGGGGGCCCGCTGCTGTCAGGGCGGTTGCGACGTCAGCCGCAAGGACCTCCTCCGCGGCCAGGTCGGACGGGCGGCCGCCCGCGCACAGCGTCGCTACCTGGTCCGGCCGCAGCCCGGCCCGCGACGCCAGACGGGCGTGCGCGTACATCTCGTAGGCGACGTTGAAGCGCGCCCCGATGGTCAGGATCACGACCTGCCGCGCGCGCTCGGACAGACCGGGAAGCCGTTGGGCAAGGTCGATGAAACGACTGAGCGGTTGCGCAAGCTCCGGGAAGTGGAGCATCACTCCCCACGGTCCGACGAAGGCGCCCTCGGCGTTGCGCACCTCGAAGCCCGCGTACTCCTCTCCCTCGACCATGGCGTCCATGGCGCGGTACACGGGTTCCTGCTCAGCCGTCAGGTCCGCCGGGCGAAGCATTGGCAGGCGCATGGGTCTCCTCCTCTTTCAGTGATACGGACAAGCCACAGAGGACGGACATCCGCTTCTTTTGAGCTGGACTCGTGACCGCCGGGTGGCAACCGAAGAGGAAGGGAAGGCCCATGCCGCAGGTGAGCCAGCGGTACAAGGAAGATCAACGCGCCGGGATCCTTGCGGCCGCGCGCCGGTGCTTCGTCCGCAACGGCTTCCATCGCACATCCATGCTGGACGTGTTCGCCGAGGCCGGCAAATCAGCAGGCGCCGTCTACCGGTACTTCCCCAGGAAGGAAGACCTGATCGTGGGCAGCTTGAGTTCGGTGACTTCCTGCCGAAGCCGCAAGGCGCGTTGTGCGAGCAGCCGGAGCGTGAAGACCGCCGTGTCGGCGGCCGGATCGTCACCGCGGGGGTCGACCAGTTCCGCGCAGCGGCTGACCAGGTGTGGACAGCGACTCCCACTCGTCGAAAGCGGCGAACAGCGCCGTCGGCCTGTGGAAGATCACTTACGAGATGCCTTGCTCCGTGGGACTGATGAGGGCGTTGGAACTCCCATCATCCCAGGTCAGCGGGCGCCCCTTCGCAGTCCCTTATCCACAGACCGACTATCGCGCGGTGGATCCGGGCTGAGTCGCACGCTCACAGTGGTGCCGACGCCGACTGCGGATTCCACCGAGACCTGCCCGTGATGCGCGTGGACGATCGCCTCGACGATGGCCAGTCCCAGGCCGGAACCGCCGTAGGAACGGCTACGGCTGGCCTCGGCGCGCCAGAAGCGTTCGAAGACGCGGGGCAGGTCTTGGGGAGCGATGCCCGGGCCGTCGTCGGCCACGTCGATCTGGACGCGTCGGGGGACCGTGGTGACGGTGACGCGCACAGCGGTCTGCACCGGGGTGTGTTGGACGGCGTTGCCGACCAGGTTGCGCAGTACCTGCTGGAGGCGGGCGGCGTCACCGGTTACCCGGGCGCGGCCGCCGACGGTGGTCAGCGTGATGGCGCGGTCGGGGTGGATGACGTGCGCGTCCTCCACCACGCTGGCGGCCAGCGCGGTCACGTCGAGCGGTGCTTGTTCGAGGGGCCGGCCGGCGTCGAGGCGGGCGAGCAGCGAGAGGTCCTCAACCAGCAGCCGCATGCGGCCGACCTCGTTCTCGATGTGGCCGAGCGCGGTCTCCAGGCGGGGGCCGGTGAGTCCGCCCTGGCGGTGCAGGTCGAGCCAGCCGGAGATGGTGGACAGCGGGGTGCGCAGTTCGTGTGAGGTGTCCGCTGCCAGGGAGCGGACGGCGGCCTCGGCGCGGGCCTGGGCGTCGAAGGCCCGGTTGACCGCTTCGGCCAGTTGGTCGGTCTCGCTGCGGTCGCCGCGGGTCGGAAGGCGCTCGGTCAGATGCCCTTCGGCGATGGCATCGGCGCTGTCGGCCATCGTGGCCAGCGGTCGCAGGCCGAGGCGCAGTACGAGGACGGCGAGGGCGAGGAGCAGGACCAGGGTGCCGGCGACGATGACCAGTTGGCGGGCGAGGAGGGTGTCGGTGGTGGCGTCGTCGACGGAGGTGTCGACGACCAGGATGACGGCAGTGGGCTGCACGGCGGGCTCGCCGGTGCGCACCAGGGTGATACCGGGGCTGGGGATGCGGATGGCGCTGAGGTCGTCGCCGTTCCTGGCGTTCTCGAAGCCGACGACGCGGCCTGCGGGCACCGTGGCGGTGGCGCGGACCAACGCCTCGGGAGCGAGGTCGGCCGCCCCACTGGACACCAGGATCCGGTCGTGCGCGTCCACGGCGATGCTGCCGAGCGGCGGACCCAGCAGTGCGGAGAGCTGATCGCCGTCGGCGACCTGGGGGCCCCTGGCGATGACGGCCCGCACCCGCGTGGCGCTGTCCTGCAGGGTGTGGACGTAGCGTTTGTGGAGATAGTCCCCCAGCAGCAGCGCGCCGGTCGCCGAGCTGGCCGTCAGCCCGGCCACGAGCAGGACCGCCAGTCCGGCCAGGATGCGCAGCCGGACGCCGGCCCGGGACGGGCGAAGGCGACCGTGCAGCCCCGCGAGGTTCATCGGACGGCCGGTTGCCGCAGGGTGTAGCCGACACCGCGGACGGTGTGCAGCAACGGGGCGCGACCGCGGTCGATCTTGCGGCGGAGGTTGGAGACGAAGCGCTCGACGACCACTGAGTTGCCGCCGAAGTCGTACTGCCAGACGGCTTCGAGGATCTGCGACCGCGACAGCACCTGGCCCTGGTGCGCCATCAGGTGGTGCAGAAGCCGGTACTCCGTGGGCGACAGATCGATGAGTTCACCGTCGCGGCACACCTCGTGACGCAGGTCGTCGATCTCCAGGTCGGCGCACCGGAGTTTCGACTCCTGGTCGACGGGCAGACCGCCGCGGGCCCGGCGCAGCAGTGCTTGCAGGCGGACGCCGACCTCGACGACGCTGAACGGCTTGGTGACATAGTCGTCGCCACCGAGGCGCAGTCCACGGACCCGGTCCTCCACGGCGTCGCGGGCAGTGAGGAAGAGCACGGGGACCGCGACACCCCGCTCTCGCAACAGCTGCAGGATCTCGAAGCCGTCCGCCCCGGGGAGCATCACGTCCAGGACGATGACATCGGGTGGGCGGCGGGCGATCTGCGCCAGGGCGTCGGTCAGGTCGCCCGCCGCGTCCACGGCGAAACCGGCGAAACCGAGCGCGGAGATCAGCAGCCGCCTGATACCGGGGTCGTCGTCGACGACCAGGACGCGGTCGGTTTCGGGGGAATCGTTCATCGGGCCACGGACTCGGCTTCCAGGTTGTCGCCCAGCACCGCGGGGTCCGCGTCAGCCGGGCCTGCGGTGAGGTTTTCGCCGTCGACGTCCAGGTGCGGCAGGAAGCGGTCCAGGCGGCGCGGGAGCCACCAGGCGCGGTCGCCGAGCAGCGTGAGGACCGCGGGCACCAGAGTCATCCGGACGGCGAACGCGTCGATGAGGACGCCGAAGGCGAGTCCGAAGGCGATGGGCATGACGTCGGGATCCTTGCCGAGAACGAAGGTGAGGAAGACCGCAATCATGATCAGGGCGGCGGCGGTCACGACCCGGGAGGCGTTGCGGGCCCCGACGAGGATCGCGCGGCGGGCGTCCTTGCGGTGGCCATAGTCCTCGCGCATCGCGGAGACCAGGAAGACCTCGTAGTCCATGGCCAGGCCGAACAGCACCGCCATGACGATGATGGGGGCGAAGCTGGCGATCGGTCCGAGGCTGGGCACGCCGAGCAGGCCCGCCAACCAGCCCCACTGGAACACGGCGACGGTCGCACCGAAGGCTGCGCCGACCGAGAGCAGGAATCCGACGGTGGCCTTGACCGGGATGGCGATGGATCGGAAGGCAATCATCAGCAGCAGCAGTGACAGGCCCACGACGACGACCGCGAACGGGATCAGTGCGCCGCTGAGTCTGGTGGCGACGTCGATGCTGACGGCCGTCTGGCCGGTGACCGCGACCCGGCCGCCGTTGTATCGGGACACCGGTGCGACGGCGGTGTTCAGGCGGGAGACCAGGTCGCTGGTGGCCCGGCTGCGCGGGCCGGTCGTCGGGATGACTCGGATTCGGGCCGCTGTATGGTCCTGCGCGGTGTCGATGCCGCTGATATCGGCGATGCCCTGGACATCGTGCAGCTTCTTCTCCACCGCGGTCGCGGTCTGCGCCGTGGTCGTCGCGTTCGCACCCTCGATGAGGACTACCAGCGGGCCGTTGGCGCCGGGCCCGAAGGCTTGGCCGATCGTGTCGTACGCCTGGCGGGTGGCGGTCGACTTGGGGTTTGAGCCGTCGTCGGTCAGGGACGTCTGCATCCGCAGGGCCGGGGCGGCGATCGCCATAAGCGCGACCGTCACAAGGATCAGATTGCGTACCGGGTGGCGCAGAACGCCGCCCACCCACTTCGTCCCGAGGGTCACCTTGTCCGGGTTGGCGGATCGGGCCGCCTTGGAGCCGGACTTGGGAACGAGCCTGCGGCCGAGACCGGCCAGCAGCGCCGGCAGCAGGGTCAGCGCCATGATCACGGCCATCGCGACAGCGCCCGCCGAGGCCAGACCCATGGAGGTGAGCATCGGCACGCCGGCGACCGACAGCCCGGCCAGAGCGATGAGCACGGTCGCCCCGGCGAAGACCACGGCGCTGCCCGCAGTCGCGGTGGCCTTCGCCACCGATTCGGCAACAGGCAGGCCCGCGGCCAGCTGGGCGCGATGCCGCGAGACGATGAGCAGCGCGTAGTCGATGCCGACCGCGAGGCCGAGCATGATCGCCAGGGTGGGGGCGTTCTCGGAGATGCCGACCGCCGAGGCCATGGCCAGGATCGTCATCATGCTGCCGACCACGCCGAGGACGGCGGTGAGCAGTGGCATCCCGGCCGCGAGCATCGAACCGAAGGTGATGAACAAGATCGCGAGGGCGACGAGGATACCGATCAGCTCCGTCGGGCCCATCGGGGCGTTCGTGGGGACATACCCTTCGCCGCCGTAGACGACCGTCAGCCCGGCCTTCCGGGCTGCGTCGCCGGTTGCCTTCAGGGCGTCCAGCGTGGGGAGGGGTACGTCCTTGTCTTTGGCAGTGGCGAAGTCCACGTCGGCCACGGCGGTCCGCCCGTCGGGCGAGATCATGCCGTTCGCGGCGGGGTCGGCGACCGCTGTCACGCCGGCGACTCGGCCCGCAGCCTTCAGGCTCGCGTGCAGCGGCCCCCGGAGGCCGGGCTCGGCCAGTTGACGACCGGCCGGCGCCTGGAAGACGATCTGCGCGGACTGGCTGTCCGGGGTCGGCCAGTGCTGGCCCATCCTCGTCAACGCGGTCTGGGCCGGTGAGCCGGGGATGGACTTGGTGTTCTGGAGTGAGCCGCCGGTCGAGATTCCCAGGCCGGCGACGGCGGCCAGAACGATCAGCCATCCCAGGATCATCGTGCGCCGTCGTCGTGCGCCGAAGGCACCGAGCCGGTACAAGAGCTTAGCCATGACAGTTCTCTCATCAGGTGGTGGAAGTGACACCACCGACCCTGAGCGGCGTCCTTGATGCCCGGCCCCCGCTGCGCTTGACGGTTCGCTGACGGTTGGACCGTTGGACGGGCCGGCCGTCGGGGCTGTCGGACGGGTGGCGCGGTCCTGCGATCAGCCACGCGGCACGACGATTGCGCCGCCGTGCCCGCCCCTCTCCGCCTCGTCCAGCATCAGCGCGGCCACCGTGGCGCGGGAGAGCCTGGGCGGCAGCAAAGGCCGCCGATACTCGGCCAGCGGGACGACAGCGCTTCCGGCGCTGATGGGACCGTCGGTGAGGTCCGGAGCATGCACCACCGTGGCGCCGGCCTGGAGTGCGATCTGGTCGGCCTCGGCCTTCTCGGCCAGTTCCTTGCCGACGACCATCCGCATGATCGCCTGGTAGAGCAGGCCGCCCGCACCGGAGGATTGGCCCGAACCCAGCGCACCCAGCCACACGATGCGGACGCCGGACCCGGCCAGCACCCGGGCTCCGGCGACCAGTGCGCCGGGAGCGTCGCCCTTGCTGGCACCGATCGCCGAGGCGATCACGTCAACGTCGCCGAGGGCGGGGAAGGCGCGCACGGACATGACATCCGCCTGCCGGACCTCGACGCGCATGGAAGCCGGCCTGGTGAACCGATCCGGGGCCCGCACGAGTGCCACGACGTGGTGCCCCCGCTCACTCGCCTGATCGACGAGCAGGCGGCCGACCCTCCCGGTAGCGCCGAGAACTGCGATCCGCATGGAATCTCCTCTAACTGAACAACCGTTGGTCAAGTAAGTAAACAAGTGTTGGTTAGCGGTGTCAAACCCGGCCGCCCGGCGTCGCGAAGCCAGCCGCCCGGTAGGCTGGGTGGCTGCTGACGTAGGGGTTCACGCAGGTCGGAAGGGGCAAACCATGGCGTCCGCGGAGCAGGCCCGGACCCGTCGCCGTAATCCGCGCGGGCAGGGGCAGCTGCTCAAGGCCGAGCTCGTGGCGGCCGCGGCGCGTCTGCTCGCGACCCTGGACCAGCCGGAGACGCTCACCCTCCGTCAGGTCGCGCGCGAGGTCGGCGTGGCCCCAGCCAGCATTTACAGCCACTTCCCCGACCTCAGCGCACTGATCGAGCATGTCCTGCGGCTCCGCTACGACGAACTGGCCCAGCTCATGGACCAGGCCGCGGAATCCGCCGCAGACCCGCTGGCCGAACTCGTCGCCCGGTGCGGGGCCTACACCCGCTGGGGGGTTGAGCAACCCGGCCCCTATCGGACGCTGTTCGGTGGAAGGATGCCCGCCGACCTCGTTCCCGGATCAGCCCACGGAGCCGGGGCGGAACTGCTCGGCTCCGTCGTCGCGGCCCTGGCGGCCGTCGCCGATCCCGGCCGGACGCGGTCCACCGAGGCGCAACAGTGGCAGGCCGGGCTCCTGCTCTGGACCGCCCTGCACGGCCTGGTCAGTCTTTACAATGACCATGGGGACATCCCCTGGCCGCCCTTGAACGACTTGCTCGGAGACCTGATCAGCCTGCATACCGCCCGGCCAGTCGCCGACATCGCCCCTCTCCTGCCACGTATCGAAACGTGACTTGTGCATGCGCTGTGGTCGGGGCCAGGGCCGAAATCCGCGAACGGATAGGGAACCTGGCCGGCACCGATGCCCCGGACGCGTTCGTCGATCACGGCCAGACAGGATCCGGGGAACCGGTGGCGGCACTGCTGCGGCCGGGGAACCGGTGGCGGCACTGCTGCGGCCGGGAAACGCGTGCAGCAACACCGCCGCCGGAGCTGTAATTCAACTACTGCCTGGATTGATGCTGCTCTCGTGGTCGGCGATCACGCTCTGGAGGGCCTCGATTGAGCGGGGTGGGTGGGTCCGCCGGGGCTGGGCGAGGGCCGCGGCGATGTCACGGGCGGCGGAAAGCCAGCAGCGGCATGGTCCGATGAGCGTGGTAGCTCAGGGTGCTGCGGTCTCGGCCGAGCAGTCGGGCCGTCAGCGTGAGCGTGACGGTGTTGCGGCGGTTCAGGACAGCGGCCAGGACACGGTGACGATGGTCGAGGAAGCCGAAGCCGGGGTTGTATCCGCGCCGGTTGACGTCCTTCCTCTTCTCGCGCTCGGCTTCGGCCAGGATCCGGCGGCAGGGCTCAAGCTCCTCCACGAGCCGGTCGAACTGCTCGCGGGACATGCCGGTCAGCGCGGGGTGGGTGAGCAGGAAGAATGGCATCGGCCGGGATCGGGGCGCCTCGTTTCGGGACCGTCTACGGAGTTCACGAAAGCAGCGAGTCCGACTGCTGGAAACACGATCGCATGACGGTTTCTAGTAGGACTCCGTTAGGTTGCTCTGGCTCTTGGGTTTGGGCTGGTGGCGGATGTTCTGGCAGGGAGCGGTGGCAGGTGGTGCAGGTGCCGGTCCAGCAGTTCAGCAGGTCCTGGATGGCGTCGAGGATCTGGTAGAGGGTGAGCCCGCTGTA
>NZ_JBEZKI010000014.1:0-187941 GCF_040651615.1 Streptomyces sp. NPDC048417
CCGGAGAGCCGGACGGCCACTCCTGAGAAGCCACTGAAGGCAAGACCCCATAAGCCACATCCGGCCCTCCCGGGCCACCTAACAACTTACGGAGAACCCCATGCCCAAGCCCACCGCTTCCGTCGCCCTCGCCGCTTCCACCGCATCCACGGCTTCCGCCGCCCCCGTCGTCGCCGAGTCGGCGACGGCCCGCGGGCGCCGTGCCCGCCTGGCCCTGCGCACGGTGCAGGTGCTGCTCGCCCTCTTCTACGCCATCGCGAGCGCGCTGCCCAAGCTGATCGCGCATCCGTCGGCCGTCGAGTCCTTCGACAGGATCGGCTGGGGCAGTGCCGGCATGTACACCATCGGCGCGCTCGAACTGGCCGGTGCCGTCGCCCTGTTGATACCGCTGCTGCAGTCGGTGGCGGCGATGGCGCTGAGTGCGCTCATGGTGGGCGCGTTCATCGTCCAGCTCACCGTCTTCGACGGCCAGTACGCGGCGACCCCGCTGATCCTGATCGTGCCGCTGGCCCTGATCGCCTGGGCCCGGCGCGGACAGAACGCGCGGCTGTGGGGACTGGTGCGGTCACGTGCGTGACGCGCCGCGCCCGCCGAACGAGGGCAGAGCCGAAACCCGACCCGGTGGGCCGGACCAGACCCGGCGGGCCGGACCAGACCCGGCGGAGCCCTGCCGGTCGCTCCTGCCGAGGCCGACCCTCGCGCCGCCGGTCCCGACCTGAACCGAGCCTTGCGCTGCCGACCCTGACCAGGCCGACCCTCGCGCCGCCCACCCCGACGAGGCCGGGCCTTGTGCCGCCGACCTCGTTCCGCTCCTCGCGCCGCCGACCCTGACCGGGCCGGGCCCTGAGGAGTCAGCCCCGGTGGGTTACCGTCCGCCGGGGCGTTCGCCGCCCGGCCGGCCCGTTCCGGTCGCTCCGCCCGCGCCTCCCATCCCGCCGAGGCCGCGCAGCCGTTCCAGCTCGCGGCGGTCGCGCTTGGTGGGGCGACCGGTGCCGCGGTCGCGCAGGCCGATGGGGACGAAGGCCTCGCGGGGCGGTGGCGGCGGCGAGTTGTCGATGTAGCACTGGGCGGCCACCGGGGCGCCGACCCGCTTGCGGATCAGACGCTTCACGATGACGACCCGCTCCCGCCCCTCATGGCGCAGCCGCACCTCGTCACCCACGCGCACGGAGTGGGCGGGCTTGACCCGCTCGCCGTTCACCTGGACGTGCCCGCCCCGGCAGGCGGTGGCACCCATCGAGCGGGTCTTGATCAGGCGCACAGCCCAGATCCAGCTGTCGATCCGCACGTTCTCGCCGGGAGCGGGCGCCGCGGCCTCGGCGGCGGCGACGGCGGCGGCGACGGCCGCGGGATCGGAGTCGGGGGCCTGGGCGGCAGGCGCCCCGGTGCCTTCGGCAGGCTCGGCCGAGGCGGCGGCGGGGGTTCCCGCCCCACTGCTCTCCCGCTCCCTGCTCTCGCCCGCGTCCTCAGAAGCCATGCCCCGACCTTAGCCCCCCGAGCCGGTAGAAACGGAGCTGATTTCCCGGTCACCCACGCGGCCCACGCACCCCACGCGCCTCACGCGCACCGACCGCATCGATCCCGCACGGCCGGGTCCGCCCGGCTCTACCGTGGACCTTGTGCCCCACTCCCCTCCCACCCCTCCCACCCCTCCCGCCCCCCTTGATCCGCTCGCCCGCCTCGACCAGCGCGTCAGCGCCTGCCGGGCCTGCCCTCGCCTGGTCGCCTGGCGCGAGGAGGTGGCACGCACCAAGCGCGCCGCGTTCGCCGACTGGACGTACTGGGGCAGACCCGTCCCCGGCTTCGGGCCGCCCGACGCCCCGCTGCTGATCATCGGCCTCGCCCCGGCCGCGCACGGCGGCAACCGCACCGGCCGGATGTTCACCGGCGACCGCTCCGGCGATGTGCTGTACCAGGCGCTGTACGACGTCGGGCTGGCCTCGCAGCCGACGTCGGAGCGCATCGACGACGGCCTGGAGCTGTACGGCGTGCGCATCACCGCGCCCGTGCACTGCGCCCCGCCCGACAACAGACCGACCCCCGAGGAACGTGACACCTGCCGGTCCTGGCTGGTCGAGGAGTTGACGCTGCTGCGGCCGACGGCGCGCGCGGTCGTCGTGCTCGGGGCCTTCGGCTGGCAGGCGGCGCTGCCCGCTCTGGCCGAGGCCGGCTGGAGCGTGCCCCGGCCCCGTCCGGCCTTCGCCCACGGCACCCGCGTCGACCTCGACGGCCTGGACCTCTTCGGCTGCTTCCATGTCAGCCAGCGCAACACCTTCACCGGCCGCCTCACCCCCGAGATGCTCCGCGACGTGCTGCGGACGGCGGCCGAGGCGGCCGGGCTGCGGTGACGGCAGTGGGCTCAGACGATGCGGGCCGCCGCCACCGGGCGGTCGGTCACCGGGTGGGTGCCGGTGGACGCGGAGGAGTTGACGCTCCAGCGGTAGCGGGAGAACGCACCCGTGGAGTTGGCGGCGTAGAACATCATGTGGCCGATGCCGACGCCCTGGAAGTTCTCGCCGTCCACGCTGCCGACCATGCGGGTGTCGGGGTACTGCGGGTAGTTGCTCAGGCCGTACACCCCGTGCGGGTCGGAGGTGCAGTCGATGATCTCGACGGCGTACTGGGTCTCGTTCGGGAAGTCGGCGACCCCGCTGAAGACCCCCTTGACCTCGCGGACCATCACGATGTGCCCGGTGTTCTCGGCGTCCTGCCCGTTGTAGTCGACCGCGATCAGGTCGCCCGGCCGTAGGTCGGCGACCTTGCGGACGGGACGCAGGCGCGGGCCGCCGGTGTTCTTCAGGAAGGCCGAGCAGTAGTCGGCGGCCTCCGGGCCCTTCTCCTGGAAGTACTGGAGGAAGTAGGCGTCGGTCGCCCAGCCGTAGGTGTGCCCGAGCAGTGCCGTGACGAAGGACGCGCAGCGGGCCCGGGCCACCCAGCTCGCGAGGTCGTCGGGGCGGCCCCAGGTGACGGTGGCCGTCGAGTTCATCAGATAGACGTTGTTGGCGCGTGCCGTGGCGCCGCTGATCAGGGCGATCTCGGCGGCGCTCAGGGCACGGCCGTAGGCGCGGACGTCGCCGACCGCGCCCTTGAAACGGTTGACGTAGCCGCCGTCCCAGCGGGCCCGGCCGATGCTGAAGCCCTGGGTCGCGGCCCAGGACAGGGTCGTGTCGGCGCTGCCTTCCAGCACGCCGTTCACGTACAGCTGGACGCGTGTGCCGTCCCAGACACCCGTGAGATGGGTCCAGACGCCGGTCTTGGTGACGGGCGTGGAGCCGAGGGCGGATGCCTTGGCGCTCTGGTCCTCGCTGCGCACCTTGAAGGCCCAGGTCCCGGCTGTGTCGTCGTACTGGAGCAGGAAGCGGCTGGCGCTGCCGCCGTCCTGGCTCACGGCCGTGTACATGTTCGTGAGCACGGCGTCGTCGGCCAGCCGGACCCAGGCCGCGACCGTGAACGGGGCCGTGGTGTCCAGGACGGAGCCGGTGGCCGCGTAGGCACCGGAGGTGCCGTCGAAGCCCAGCTCACCGCCCGCCCGCAGACTGGTCCAGCTCGCCCCGGAGCCCAGCGTGACGGGATGCTCCAGGCCGGAGCGGTCGGTGCCGGAGCCGTCCAGCGGCCAGTGCCCGGCCAGTCCCGTCGGCAGGTAGCCGGACGCCAGCATGCGCTGGTACTGGACCAGCTGTTCGGCCTCGGCCAGATGCGGTGCGGCGACCGGGGTGAACGGTGTGTCCAGCGGCGTGTCGGCCGAGGCGGTCCCCGTGCCCGCCGCCGTGCCGGCCGCCGCGCTCATCCCCATGAGTGCGGCTCCGCTCAACAGCCGCCGTCTGCTCACCATGGTCAGGCCCTCCCCGTGTGGTCCGATCGGATCCGTTCCGATCTTCACTGATGAGGAGAACTCTAGGAGATCCCTGTGCGAACTGGTGTTCCTGTGGGAAACCCGGTGCGAGGTCAGAGCCGCTGTTCGGTCTCCTCGCCGAAGAGGTGCCGTACCGTCGACCGGTAGTTGGCCCGGACGTGGCCGAGGGCGCGGGCGCGGGCCCGGTCCGGGTCGCCGGAGGCGATCGCGTCGTACAGCTCGCGGTGTTCGGTGAGCAGCTGCGGCCACTCCTCGTTCCGCCGGGTGAGCCAGCGCAGCCGGCCGTCGACCGGTTCCATCACCGAGATGAGCAGGCTGTTGCCGGCCAGGGCCAGGATCCGGTCGTGGAAACGGGTGTTGATGTCGGTGATCGTCTCGGCGTCCCCGGCCCGCGTCGCCGCGGCGGCCCGGTCCAGCAGGTCCCGCAGCTCGGCCAGCGCCTGCGGGGTCGCCCGTGCCGCCGCCAGCCCGGCCGCGTACACCTCCAGCGCCTCGCGCAGCTCGAAGAGTTCCTTGACGTCGGTCGGGGTCAGCCGGCGTACGACGGTCCGGCGGGCCGACTCGAAGTGGACGAAGCCCTCGGCGACCAGGGCCCGGATCGCCTCCCGGACCGGCACCCGGGACACCCCGAACCGCTCGGCCAGCTCGCGTTCGACCAGTCGGTCGCCCGGGCCCAGACGCCCCGCGATGATGTCCTGCCGCAGGGTGGCGAGGACGCGCTCGCGCACCGCGCCCAGAGGTTCGATCTTCGTCGTGGGGGATCCCATGAGGCCATCTTCGCCGACCTGAGGGGGCTTTTACGGAGCCGTAACGGGGCGGACATCGGTCGGAACGCTTGACGGGAGGACCATGACGACAGTTTGGTATACCAAACCCGGGCAGCAACCGGAATCCGGCATCCGCCAGCAGCACCCCGCAGCCGTCCCCCTCCCTCGCTCCTTCCCCCTCGCTCTCTCCCTCTCCCTCGCCCTCTCCCTCTTCCTCTTCCTCTTCCTCTCCCTCCCTCCCCGCCCTGTAGTCCCTGGAGGCTCCGTGTCCCTGGCCGATCGCGCCGAAGCCACCGGCGCACCCGCGTTCGTCCCCGACCCACGGCTCACCAACGAAGACCTCGCCCCCGCCGAGCAGCGGAATTGGAAGGTCTTCGACCTCTTCGCCATGTGGATGTCCGACGTCCACAACCTCGGCAACTACACCTTCGCCGCCGGACTGCTGGTCCTCGGCATGAACGTCTGGCAGGTCTTCACCTCCCTCCTCGTCGGCTTCGTGCTCATCTACATCGGCATGAACTGGATGGGGCGGATCGGCCAGCGCCACGGTGTGCCGTTCCCGGTGGTCAGTCGGATCAGCTTCGGCGTCTGGGGCGCCAACATCCCGGCGCTCATCCGGGCCGTGATCGCCATCATGTGGTACGGCATCCAGACCTATCTGGCGTCCGTCGCCGTCAACGTGATGCTGCTGGCGGCCTGGCCCGGCCTGGAGTCGTGGACGCACCACTCCTTCCTGGGCC
Organism: Streptomyces sp. NPDC048417; assembly: GCF_040651615.1. NCBI lineage: Bacteria > Bacillati > Actinomycetota > Actinomycetes > Kitasatosporales > Streptomycetaceae > Streptomyces > Streptomyces sp. NPDC048417. The sequence continues at coordinate 5,361 of NZ_JBEZKI010000014.1, forward strand.
TGGACGCCCTCGGCTGGATCTCCTTCGTCTCCCTCTGGCTGATCCAGGCGGCGATCATCAGCCGGGGCATGGAGACGATCCGCAAGTTCCAGGACTTCTGTGGACCCGCGATCTGGCTGGTCATGATCGCGCTCGCCGTCTGGATCCTGGCCAAGGCCCACTGGACGATCTCGCTCACCTCCACCCCGCACCCGGTCTCCATCGGCGAGCAGTGGCGGCAGTGGTTCGGCGCGATCGGCCTGATCCTGGCGACCTACGGCACGCTGATGCTCAACTTCTGCGACTTCTCGCGCTTCGCGCCGGACTACCGCACCGTCCGGCGCGGCAACTTCTGGGGCCTGCCGATCAACTCCACGGCCTTCGTCGTCGTCTCCGTGATCGTCACGGCCGGTTCCCTGGAGGTCTTCGGCGAGGCCATCACCGACCCGGCCGAACTGGTCGCCAAGGTCGGCAACACCTGGGTCCTGGTCGTGGCGGCCCTGACCTTCGCGGTCGCCACCATGGGCGTCAACATCGTCGCCAACTTCGTCTCACCGGCGTACGACCTGGCCAACGTCTGGCCGCAGAAGATCAGTTTCCGGGTCGGCGGCATGATCAGCACGGTCGCCGCGCTGGTCGTCACCCCCTGGAACCTCTTCTCCAACCCCACCGTCGTCAACTACTTCCTCGGCGGCCTCGGTGCCTTCCTGGGCCCGCTGTTCGGCGTGATCATGGTCGACTACTACTGGGTCAAGCGCGGCAGGGTGGACGTCGACAAGCTGTTCGACGCAACGCCGGGAGCGCCGTACCACTACCGCAAGGGCGTCAACCCCAAGGCCCTGTGGGCGTTCCTGCCGTCGGCGGCGGTCGCGGCGGTACTCGCGCTGGTGAAGACGTTCAGCGACGTGGCGCCGTACTCCTGGTTCATCGGCACGGCCCTGGCCGCCGGACTGTACGCGGCGCTCTGCCGCACCGACCGAGCCGTCGCACCCCGGGAGGTCTGACGACCGTGCGGATCGTCGTCACCAACTGCAACACCACGCAGGAGATGACCGAGGAGATCGTACGAGGTGCCCGGGCCGCCGCAGGCCCGGGCACCACCGTGACCGGACTGACCCCGAGCTGGGGCCCGGAGTCGGCGGAGGGCTGGCTCGACAGCCACCTCTCGGCCGCGGCCGTGATCGACGCACTGCGGACGTACCACGGCCCGCCGTACGACGCGGTGGTCATGGCCGGTTTCGGCGAGCACGGGCGGGAGGGCGTACGGGAGTTGGTGGACGTACCGGTCGTGGACATCACCGAGGCCGCCGCCCATCTGGCCTGTCTGCTGGGGCGCCGGTACGGCGTCGTCACGACCCTGGAGCGGTCGCGCGGGCAGATCGAGGACAGCCTGGAGACGGCCGGGGTGGCCCGCAACTGCGCGGCCGTGACGGGCACCGGACTGGGCGTCCTCGACCTCGCCTATGACCCCGGGCGCACGGAGGCCGCGTTCCTCGCGGCGGCCGAACGGGCCCGGGACGCGGGCGCCGAGGTCCTGGTCCTCGGCTGCGCCGGGATGACGGGACTGCAGCGCGCGGTGGGGGAGAAGCTCGGGCTTCCGGTGGTCGACGGGGTCGGCGCGGCGGTGAAGCTGGCGGAGTCGCTGGTGGCGCTGGGGCTCACGACCAGCCGGGCGGGGAGCTATGCGAAGCCGTTGCCGAAGAGGCGGGTGTGGGGGGCCGGGTCCTCCTAGGTCGACGGTCGCGCGGGAGCCCGGATCCCCGGGAGTCCTCGACGCCGGCCTGATCACCGGGGTGCGCGCTCGACCGGCACCGGCGGTGGATCCGGCGCGTGGCTTCAGGGCCGCCAGACGTACCGCACGTCCGGCTCCCGCTCCTCGTTCCCGCTGCCGTCCGTGTGCTCGACGGCGAGGAAGCCGTGCCGCTCGTAGAAACGGTGGGCGGGCCTGTTGACCTGGAACGTCCAGAGCGTGAGTCCCTGCGGGGAGCGCTCCTTGGCCAGCGAGACGAACCGGTCACCGAGGCCCCGCCCCCGCCAGTCGGGGGCCAGATACAACTGGGACAGCAGATCCCCCGCGAGCACCATCACGCCCACGACGCGACCCCCCACCTCCGCGAGCCAGGTCTCCCGCTCCGGCACCACGACATCCCGGAAGTACGCGCGCACCTCGTCGTCGGAGCGCGGCCGGACGACGGTGGGCAGGGCGGCGGAGAACGACCGCAGCCAGACGTCGGCGACGGCGCCGGCGTCCGGTCCGGCCGCCCGGCGCAGCACGGCCTCGTCACCCGCGCTCACGAACGCGCCTCCTCGGGCACGACGGCCGTGGCGGTGATCTCCACCAGCTGACCGGTGTACCCGAGGCAGGCCACGCCGACCAGCGTCGACGAATGCGGCCCGGCACTGAGCCCGGAAGCCTCGACGACCTCCCAGACGCTGGACAGCACCGCGGGTTCACTGCTCACGACGTACACGTCGGTCGTCAGTACATGCTCCAAGTCGCTGCCGATCGAGCGGAGTTGCGCCCGCAGATTGGCGATCACCCGCTCGGCCTGCCGCGGTGGATCCCCCTCCCCGACGAGCTTCCCCTCGTCGTCCAGCGGAACGGAACCGGCGAGGAACGCGAGCTTCGCACCGGCCTCGACGACGGAGACGTGGGAGTAGCCGGGCGGCGGGAAGAGAGCCGGGGCGGTGACGCGCTGGATCACTGGGGCTCCTGACATAGACGGCGGGCGACTGCCGATCATCCGCGCTCGGACCGGGCGCCCGCACCTGAATTTCCGGCGCAGGCGGCACAGGGCGGGCAGGCCGCCGTACGACCTGGCCTCACACCGCCGCGGAGGTGCTCTCGACCTCAGGTGCGGCTGCGCTGCCCAGCAGGCGCAGAGCCGCCTCGGAGGGTGAGCCCGGTTCGGCCGTGTAGGCGATCAGGCGCCGGCCGGACGAGCCGGGGATGACGAGGTTCTCGAAGCTCAGGTCCATCGTGCCGACCAACGGGTGACGCAGCTGCTTCACCCCCGAGGTGCAGGTGCGCACCGGATGGCGGGCCCAGCGGGAGGCGAACTCATCGCACTGAACGGCGAGTTGGCCGACCAGTTCGGTCAGTCGGCGGTCGTCGGGGTGCCGGCCCGCGATCAGCCGCAGCGAGGCGACCGCGAGGTGCGCCTCGTCGTGCCAGTCGGTGTACAGCGCGCGGTAGCGCTCATCCACGGGGTCACGGATATGGGGCTGCATCGTGGCCCCCGCGAACAGTGAGGGATGGCGAAGATCCGGCCCGACCCGGGTGAGGAGCGCGGGAGCGTTCGTGCCAGGGCGCCGGGATAGGCTGCACCCGTGGAACGGATCTTGGTGGTGGGTGTCACCGGTGCGGGCAAATCCACGCTCGCCCAGACACTGAGCAGCCGTCTGGGCCTGCCGTACCACGAGATGGACGCGGTGTACTTCAACGGCCCCGACTGGGCCGTCAACGACAACTTGGCCGAAGAGGTGTCGAGGCTCGCTGCCGGGTCTCGCTGGATCATCGACTCCCTCGGCTATCCGGAAGTCCGTGACCTGCTGTGGGACCGGGCCGATACCGTGATCTGGCTGGACTATCCCAGACACGTCATCATGCCGCGTGTTCTGCGCCGCTCCTTCCGGCGCACCGTCACACGCGAGGTCCTCTTCGGCGGCAACAGGGAGACGTGGACGGGCTGGCTGAGCCGGGAACACCCGGCCTGGTGGGCCTGGTCGCAACACGGGGCCCGACGCCGCGAAGTCGAGCGCCGTATCCGCGATCCCCGCTTCGCCCCTCTCGAGACGCTCCGCTTCGGCCATCCCGATGACATGGCGGTCTGGCTGGCATGCCTCTGATCCGGCAGGCCCGGCAGGCCCGGCAGGCCCGGCAGGCCCGGCAGCCGGGCCATGCCCGCGGGCAACTGGTCGGCCGGCACCGCAGTGCGCTGGCCCCAGGCGGGACAGGCGTACGCGGAGCATCTGAGGCGAATCGATGGAGCGGACGGGGTGCGACGACTGATCGCCTCAAGGACCCGGGGACCGTCTCCTGGGGAGGCCCGGCCGGAGCGCGGCGAGGGCCGGCGTTCGCGGTGTCCGGGGTACGCACAGAGGCGCCTTCCGGGACCCGAGCCGGGCCGGCGGCGGTCCGCGAGTTCCACCACTGGGTGAGGAACGTTCGAGGGCGGTCGGCGAGTTCGAGTGCGCGCTACACGACCTTCGGCTTGTCGATCAAGCTGCCGACGTTGTGGTAGAATACCCGGTTCTCAATGATCTTGCCCTCCTTGAGGGTGAATTGTTCGATGAAGTGGGTCAGCTCTCCGGTCGCGACGTCCGTGATGCCGACGCACGCCGCGACGCGGTCGCCGTCGGCGATGGTGTAGTGCACCGTGATCTTGGAGACGTCGAGGTAGTTCGGCAAGACCTGGGCGAGGCCGAGGAATTCGTCCTTGCCGTGGTAGGCCTTCCCGAAGGGCAGGAACACCGGCTCGATGACCGCGACGTCCTCGGACAGGTAGGAGAAGACTCCCTCGACGTCACCGTTGTTCGCCGCCGCGAACATGGCTTCGACGACCGCGCGGTTCTGCTCGGTCGGTGATGTGGCTGCGGACATGGCGTCTCTCCTCTGAGGCGAAGGCTCTCGTGCGTCAAGAACCCCCTTGGGGTCCGGTGTTCGGGCTGGTTGCGGCAGACTCGTCGATGCTGGGTTCAGCGGTCGATCGTGGACTCGTTGAAGTCGTCGTGCCGGGCGCCGGTGGCCGGCGTGAGGGTGTCGAGCCGCTGCACCTGGTCGGCGGTCAGGACGACTCCGTCGGCGGCGGTGTTCTCCTCGACGCGAGCGACTCGCCGGCTGCCGGGGATCGGGGCGATGTCCCCGCCCTGGGCCACCAGCCAGGCCAGCGCGATCTGTGCCGGGGTGGCACTGACCTCGGCCGCGATGCTCCGTACTTCCTCCACGAGCCGCAGGTTCTGGTGGAAGGCCTCGCCGATGAAGCGCGGATTGGTCTTGCGCCAGTCGCCGTCGGGGATCTCCTCCGGCGTGCGGATCTGGCCGGTCAGGAACCCGTGCCCGAGTGGCGCGTAGGGGACGAGGCCGATGCCCAGCTCGCGTAGCAGGGGCAGCAGCTCGGTCTCGACGTCGCGGGTCCACAGGGAGTATTCGGTCTGCAACGCGGCGATCGGATGCACGGCGTGGGCGCGGCGGATCGTGTCCGGAGAGGCCTCGGACAGGCCGATGCTCAGGACCTTGCCCTCGGCGACCAGCTCGGCCACGGTGCCGATGGTCTCCTCGATGGGGGTGTTCTGGTCGACCCGGTGCTGGTAGTAGAGGTCGATCCGGTCGGTGCGCAGGCGCTTCAGGGAGCCCTCGACGGCGGTGCGGATATTGGCCGGGCTGCTGTCGAACAGGCCGGTTCCGTCCCCGGCGTGGGACAGGATGCCGAACTTCGCGGCGAGGACGACCTGGTCGCGCCGGCCCTCCAGCGCCTGACCGACGACCTCCTCGCTGTGGTACGGGCCGTAGCTTTCGGCGGTGTCGATGTGGGTGACGCCGAGGTCGAGCGCGCGATGGATGGCGCGAATGGATTCAGCGTCGTCCAGGCCGCCGCCGGAGAGGAGGGTGCCGGCCATGGACATGGCACCCAGGCCGATCCGGGAAACCCGCAGGCCGCCCAGCATGGCGTGCTGCATCAGAGAACTCGTTTCTCGTCGAGAGTGTCGAAGGAAGGCGGATCAGAAGGAAGGCGGATCAGAAGGAAGCGGCGAGGACCGGCGCGCCCACGGCGCCCACGGCATCCGGGCGCAGTTCCCGATCTCGCCGACATCCAGCCAACATCGGGTCACCACATCCCGACAGGCACTGCGAAAAGGGGTACTCACAGGGACCCCTTCCGGGACGCGGGCCAGGCCTACCCTGGAGCTCATGGACGAGAAGGAGGCCGCACGGGCGGCGGTCCGCGAGTTCCTCACCACCCGCCGCGCCCGGGTCACCCCGACCGACGCCGGCCTTCCTCCGCAGGGCGTCCGCCGGCGGGTGAAAGGCCTGCGCAGGGAGGAGGTCGCGTTGCTCGCCGGGGTCAGCCCGGAGTACTACGTGCGGCTCGAACGCGGCCAGGCAACCGGGCCCTCCGCCGGAGTCGTCGACGCCGTAGCCGGCGTCCTGCGTCTGGACGACGACGAACGCGCCCACCTCGACCGGCTGCTCGCCGCTCTGACCCCCGCGGCCCGCAAGCGACGCCGCAGCACAGCGAAAGACCTGGTCACCCCCGGAATCCGGGTGCTGCTGGACGCTATGGACCACCTACCCGCAGTGGTCTTCAACGGCCGGTTCGACATCCTCGCGGTCAACACACTGGGACGCGCACTCCTCGCACCCGTGTACGACCTGCCCGGACGGACGAACAGCGCCCGCTTCCTGTTCCTCGACGAGCCCGGAGCCCGGGACCTGTTCCCCGAGTGGGACCGGATCACAGCCGACACCGTGGCGATGCTGCGCATCGAGGCCGGCCGCCACCCCGACGACCCCGACCTGACCGAACTGATCGGGGAACTCGCCACCCGCAGCACTGAATTCCGGACGCGCTGGGCGGCCAACGACGTACGGACCCCCCGAGCCGGCGCGAAGACCTTCCGGCACCCAATCATCGGCGAGGTCACACTGCCCTACGAGACCCTGCGCATCGACGCCGTCTCCAGCCAGGTACTCAGTGTCTACACCCCTCGGCCCGGTACCCCCGAAGCCGACGCGATCCGCCTCCTGGCCGGCTGGAACGCCGACAACCAACGGAACGACAACGCGACACCAGGAACACGGCCGGAACCCCGGGGACTGACTTGATCTTCAGCCTGCGGCCGGTCGGTAGTGCCCGGCTGATCACGGCGACAGCCCTTAACGATCATTCCACTCGCCCGCGCGCAGCTGGACCGACGGGTTCGGCCGGTGGCGCCGGCACCCCGGTGCCCTGCGGATCGAACGTGCCCGCGACAGTACGTCGAAATGCAGGCTCAAGTCCTGCCCGTGCAGCTCGATGCGTGGTGGTCCAGATGCGTGGTGGTCCAAAGGAAGGACGCGGGGCGACCTCACGACTGACCCGGGTTCTCCAGCGTGCCGGCGCGTGACGATGGGCGGCACTCCAGGGCCCGGGGGCAGGCCACGCCCTCGGGCCCGTGCACGGGCATCGTGAAATTGCGTTCATAAAGAACACGGCCCTTCGCCCCACTTGTCACACCTCGGAAATGCAAACGCACCGTTCCGTACGGGAACACGATCTACGGTGGAGAAACCAGACCGGAAGCCACGGCCGCCGTCGCCCGAAGGCATATCCCCGCCCTCGTCCGCCGTACAGGAGCCCCGTGTCCCGTCGTGTCGCCCTGCCGCCCTGGCTCGCCCACGCCCTGCGCGCCCAGCGCGGGCCCGTGCCCTGGAGCGCCGTGACGAGAGGGGCGCTGGCCGCCGGGCCGCTGCTGCTTACCGCGGTCGTACTCCACCACACCTCGCTCGGTGTCGTCGCCGCCATCGCCGCGATGCTCGCCGGGATCAACGACCGGCCGGGCAGCCGGCGGGCCGCCGTGCGGCGACTCGGGGCGCCCGCGGCGGCGGGGGCCGTGGGGCTGCTCGCCGGGACCTACGGCGGCGAGCACCTCACCGCCCTCCCCCTGAGCCTGCTGCTCACCGGGCTCGGACTGGTCGCCGGCGGCATGAGTGCCGTCGGGCCCGTCGCCTCCGGGGCCGGGACGCAGTTACTGGTCGCCGCCGCCATCGGCGCCGGGATGCCGGTCGCCGAGGAGGGCTGGCAGCGGGCCCTCGCCTTCCTCGCCGGAGCCGGCTGGCTGCTGGTGCTGCGGCTCGCCCTGCCCACCCCCGGCGCCCTCGCCGGCGACTACCGCTTCGACGGGGAACGGGACGCCGTCGCCGCCGTGTACGACGCCGTCGCCGACCTGCTCGACGCCGTGGGCGATGAGGCCGCCCTCGGGCGGCGCAAGGCACTGAGCACCGCCCTCGACCATGCCCAGGACGCGCTCACCGGGCCCCGGTTGCGGCGGCACGCCAGTTCCGCCGCCGAACGCCGGCTGCACGCGCAGTACGCCGCCGCGCTGCCCCTCGCCGAGGCCGCCACCGCCCTCGCCTGGGCGGAGGAGCCGATATCCGCCCGGGCGGCCGAAGGGCCCCGGCGGCTCGCCGTCGCGGTCCGCGGGAACGACGGCACCGGGCCGCTGCCCGCGCCGTCCCGGTCGGCGCCCGCCCTGCGCGCCCTGGACGACGCCCTGCTGCGCGCCGCCGAGGCCTTCGACCGGGCCGAGGGCGCGCGGCACCGGCCGCCCGCCCGGCGCCGCAGCCCGAAGGAGGTGCTGCGGGCCGCACTCGGCAGCGGCGGCCGGGAGTACGGGCTGCGGGTCGCCCTCAGCTTCGGGGCCAGCGCCGCCATCGCCCAGGCCCTGCACCAGACCCGCTGGTACGGCGAGCACCAGCACTGGTACTGGCTGCCCGCCACCGCCGTCTTCCTCGTCAAGCCCGACCTCGGACCGCTCGCCTCCCGGGTGTTGTGCCGGGCCGCCGGGACCGTGCTCGGCGCCCTGCTCTTCGCGGGCTTCGCCGCGGTGCTGCCCCGGCCCGAGGGGCTCATCGCGCTGGTCGCCGTCTGCGGAGCGGTCATCCCGGTGTCCACCCGGCACTTCGCCGCCCAGACCGCCGCCGCGACCGTCCTCGTGCTCGCCCTGGTCATGGTCGGCGGCGAACCGCAGGCCTCCGCCAGCCGCATCGGCGAGACCCTGCTGGCCTGCGCGATCGTGCTGATCGTGGGGCACCTGCCGATGGCGGGGAAGCGGGGCGGCGGGGTACGGGCCCGGCTCGCGGCGGCCGGGCGGGCCGCGCACGCCTACCTCGACCACGTACTCAGCGAGTCCGACGACCGCGGCGAACGCTGGGCCCTGCGCCGCGAGGCCTACCGCACCCTCGCCGAGGCCCGCACCACGATCGCCCTCGCCGCCGCCGAACTCCCCGCCCTCGCCCGGCACACCGAGGGCACGGACGCGGTGGCCGCCGTACTCGAACGACTCGTGGACACCACCACCGCGTGTGCCGTGCACCTCGACGAGACAGGCCGGCTCACCGCCCGCCACACCCGCCGACTCCAGGACCTGGCAGCAGAGTTGGAGCACGGCGGGCAGCGGCTCGGACTCACGGTGCCCCGGATGCCGGTCTCCGCGTAGGGCGTTCCGTTCGGATCACCCCGGGCGGCCGCCGCGACGAAGCCGGTGGCCGCGTCACTCGGCCGTCACGGGATCACCGCGCGGATCCCGCGCCTGCGCGGGGGCCCGCGATGCGTGCGTGAAGAGTCCGTCTCGTCGGCCAGGACCTCGTCCGGCTCGGTGCGCGGCCGTACCCGCCGTCGTGGAGTCCACCCAGACGGCCCCCGTCCTGCCTAGTCCCACCAGAACGACCAGGAAGTCCGTCCCACGAGGTCCGTCGCGTACTCGGGGAACGGTGTGGGCGGGTCATCGACGATGTTGTCGGCGGTCGACAGCACGTGCTCCAGAGCGAGCAGGTTCGCGTGGCCTGGTTCAACGGGAGGTCTCGCGACCGATACGTACAGCTCGCTGCCGAACCCCGCCACCAGCCGGGCACCGAAGCGGTCCTCCCAGCTCCGCAGGAGTGCGCACAGCAGAGGCAGCGGTGCCTCCGCGGACCAGCCGGTCAACGCCAGAGCATCACCGCCGCGACGGGCCGGGACGAGAACGAGGCGGCAATCGGCCAGTCCGAAATCGCCCCTCTTGATCAGCTGCGCCAGCAGACCGGACGCGGCTTCCTCGGGCGTCGGGGCCGCGGACGTGACCGGCATCTCCGGTGCCAGGCCCGGCCACTGCTCGAAAGGCGGTCCGGGGTCGTGCGGCCACGGCTCGATTCCTTCGGGTGCCGCGACCGGCGTCGGGTCCGTCCAGAAGGGCAGCCTCCTGCGGCGGTACTCGGCGAAGTCCGCCGCCAGCACCTCCTCCAGGCGGACGGCGTCGACATGACTCAGGCTGAGCGGACTGCCCAGGCCGCTGGGCCAGCACAGGAACGGAATCAGGCCGTGTGCTCCATGCTCGTTCAGCAGACGAGGCCACAGCCGTTCGACGTCGTCAGGGAACTCGTCGGAGATCCACACGTGTGCGGGACCGCAGGGCAGGAACCGGCCAGGAGGCAGACCGTCGGGCAGGGCAAATGACATGGTGGCACCGTAGACGGGGGGACTGACAGCGCGGCCGCCCGGAGAACCGAAGGGCGCCTTCCGTCCGTTGTCCCGAGGAAGCCGCCCAGGTCAGTGCCCCAGGTCGCCCTCCAGCACCGTGACAGGGATGAGCGGGCGGTCCCAGAGCGCGAGGATCTCGTTGGCCAGGGCCACGATCGGCAGCGGCCGCCGTCCGCCGTGCACCTCGACGGCAGCGGCCGAGAGGCCGCGCGGCACCGCCGAGGCATCCAGCAGGACACGCCAGTCCTCCGGGCCCAGCGCCAGGAACTCCAGGCCGGTCAACTCGCCGATCTCCAGCGGGTCGGCGAGCGTACCGGGCAAGGCGCTCAGGGTCCGCAGCCGGGGCAGCCCGGTGACCGGGCCGAGACCGAACCGTCGGCCCTCGTCCAGTACGCCGATGCTCAGCACCTCCAGCGCCGGGTGGGCCGCCGCCCCGACGCTGCCGATGCCCCGGCTGTTGACGTACGCCACGACCGGGGGCCGGCCCCCGGGGGCGCAGCGCCGCGCGTCCTCCGGCAGGTTCACCACCAGATCGGTGAGCGAGTCGGCGAGCAGGTCGGCGCCGGTGTGGTGCTCGTGACGGATCATGATGATCTGGCCGATGCGGCCGCGCGGGCCCGGCGTGAGGTCCACCGCGATCCGGTCCCCGCCGCCGTTGTCGCCGAAGACGATCCAGCCCGGTGAGCCGACCAGCCCCTGCACCGCCGCGTCGGGCGGGGTGACGACGGCGTCCATCGCCGCGAACCGCCAGTCGGCCCGCCGGGTCGCCGCCTCCGCCAGGTACACCTCGTCCAACGGGAAGAGTTCGCAGCCGACCGCCTCGGCGCCGGCGAACGGATCGTCCCAGTCCTCCCAGCGCGCCCGCGCCACCCGGTACAGCACCCTGAGCTCCTCGGGCAGCGGGATACCGAGCCGCGCCTCCGCCGCCGCGATCTCCGCCCCGGTCGCGCCGACGGCGTCGGGGAGCCGGTCGCGCAGTGTCCGCTCCAGCAGCACCGGGTCCGCAGCGGGGTGCGGCAGCGCGCCGGGCACCGGGTCGGGCAGCCGGCGCCATGGCTCGGGGACGGCGTCCTCGACCAGAACGAGCGAGCCCGGGTGCGGACCTCCGATTCCCGGTGTCACCGCGGGGCTGCGGCCGATGAGGTGCAGCACGTTCCGCTCGTCCGGCCCGGTCTCCGCGACGAAGGCCGTGTCGTCGGTACCGGCCGCGGTCAGCGCCTCCCGCACACGCTGCACCGCGTCGAACTCCTCCTGTACGTCTGCCACCTGAGCCGCCCGGCCGGGAGGCGGAGCGGGACGGTCCAGCGGGAGACTCCAGCCGAACAGGCCGATACGTCCGGCCACTTGGCCGCCCGGCGCGGCGAGCCGCTCCGCGTGGGCGGTCCGCAGCAGCCGCAGCACCGGTGCCCAGACGGCGAAGTCGTGCAGTGCGGGCACGGAGAGACTCCAGTCGTTTCGGGAGGGCGGCGATGCGATTATCGCGGAGACCCCCGCCGTCCCGGACGCCCCCCGCCGTTACCCGCCGGGGCCTCAGTCCCCGAAACGCGCCCACACCGGTGCGTGGTCAGACCCCGGTGCCCCGCGGCGCTCCGCCGGGTCCTCGCCCACCGACGGCAGGGACGGTGGTGCGGTGGTGCCGGGGAGGCCCGTGCCGGCCTCGGTCAGGCGGTGGACCAGGTGGTGGCTGAGGAGGATGTGGTCGATGAGCTCGTGACGGCCGGAGTCGACGCGGGAGTAGCGCTGCTCGGCCGGTATCCGCGGGGCCGTGTCCCACAGCCGTACGGCGTCGCCCTTGTCCGCGTGGTCGTAGCCGGTGCTGCCGAGTTCGGAGCCGGGCGGGCCGAGGAGGATCTGGGTGGTGGCCGCCTGGACCTCGTCGTTGAGGTCGCCGAGCACCGCCACGTCCCTCGACCTGCCCTGCCCGGCCAGGAGTTCGTCCGCCAGCGCCCGCAGGGCCGCCGCCTCGGCGGCGCGCCGGAAGAGGGCGTACGCCCCGTAGCGCGCCCGTTCGCCCTCGTCGTGCGGGTAGAAGCGGTCGCCGGGGTAGGTGAGCAGCTTGGACTTGAGGTGGGCCACCGCCGCCGTCAGCGGACCGGCCGGGGCCTGGACCGTCACGGCCAGGAAGCCGCGTCCGGCCCCGGTGGCGGTTCCGCCCGAGTCGTCGGTCTGCACCGGGTCCAGCCGGGCCGGAAGGGCCGCCGTGTCGGACACCACCGTCAGCTCGGTGCGAGCCAGGAAGCCGACCCGGATACCCCGGCCGTCGGGGTGCGCGGAGAGGGCGACGCGCCAGTTCACGCCCAGCAGTTCGGCCAGATCCTCCAGGGCGCCGGGGTCTCCGACCTCCTGGACCCCGAGCAGCGTGGGGTCGAGTGCGCCGATCACGGAGGCGAGGGCGGCCAGCTTCGCCTCGTACGCGGACTTGTCCTTGGGACCGTAGGGGCTGCCGGGGCGGTAGAGGTTCTCGAGGTTCCAGGTACCGAGGAGCATGCCCGGCTCCTTCCAGGAGGTGGTGCGGCCAGCGTGCTCGTCCGGGCCGGTACGCGACAGAGGCAGGACGGGATGCGCGGTTCGGCTCACGCGGGCCGACGACCCTGCCCTACGTTGGGGCGATGAGCTCCGCTCCCGCCGATCGCGGCTCCGACCCTGCCGATCGCGGCTTCACCCCCGCCGATCGTGACTCCAGTCCCGCCGATCGTGCTTCCGCTCCCGCCGACCTCGTCATCACCGGCTGTACCGCGCTCACCCACGACGAGCAGGAACGGATCGTCTTCCTGGCGGACGCCTCGATCGTCGTACGGGACGGAGTCGTCGAGTCCGTGGGAGCGGGCGCCGACACGGCCGCCGTGGAGCGGATCGACGCGCGCGGGCAGGTCGCCATGCCGGGGCTCGTCAACTGCCACACCCACGCCCCGATGGTCGCGCTGCGCGGGCTCGCCGAGGACCTGCCGACCGAGGCCTGGTTCAACGACGTCGTCTGGCCCGTCGAGTCCAACCTCACCGAGAGGGACGTCGAGTTGGGCGCACGGCTCGCCTGCGCCGAGATGATCCGGGGCGGGGTCACCTGCTTCGCCGACCACTACTTCCACATGGACGCGGTCGCCGCGGTCGTCGCCGAGTGCGGGCTGCGGGCCCATCTGGGAGAGGCGTACTTCTCCTCGCAAGGGCCCGCAGGGCGGGAGCGGTCGGCGGAGTTCGCGCTACGGCACCGGGGCGGCGCGGACGGCCGTATCACCACCGCCCTCGCCCCGCACGCCCCCTACACCGTCACCGACGCGGATCTCGCCGCCACCGCCGAACTCGCCCGCACCCACGGCCTGCCCGTGCACCTGCACGCGGCCGAGAACCGCGACCAGACCGACACCAGCCTCGCCCGGCACGGCGCCACCCCCATCGAGATCCTGGACCGCGCCGGGCTCCTCGACACCGAGCTGCTCATCGCCCACGGCACCGGCATCCTCGACCGCGACCTGCCCCTGCTGGAGCGCACCGGCGGCCGCACCGCGGTGGCGACCGCGCCCCGCGGCTATCTCAAGTTCGGCTGGCCCACCACCACCCCGGTACGGGCCCTGCGCGCCGCCGGCGTCCCGGTCGGCCTCGCCACCGACGGCGCCGCCTCCAACAACTCCCTCGACGTATGGGAGTCGATGGCGCTCACCTCGCTGATCCAGAAGTCCAGCGAGGGCGATCCGCGCTGGCTGACCTCCCGGCAGGCCCTGCACCACGCCACGCTGCAGAGCGCGCGGGCCGTCGGGCTGGGCACCCGCATCGGCCGTCTCGCCCCCGGCCACCGCGCGGACATCGTCCTCGTCGACCTCACCGGGCCGCACACCCAGCCCGTCCACGACCTCGCCGCCACGCTCGTGCACAGCGCCCGCGCGGCCGACGTCCGAACGACGATCGTCGACGGCCGGGTCCTGATGCGTGACCGAGAGCTGCTCACCCTCGATGTGCCCGCGATCGTAGGAGAGTTGGGGGAGCGGCTCCCCGCCCTCGTCGACCGCGGTCAGGGCCGACGCATCCAGGAGTACGACACCTGACGGTGACGCGGGAGTACGACACCCGACGGTGACGTGGGAGTACGACACCCGACGGTGACGCCGGAAAAAATCTTCGGCCGCGCCGATGAGTTCTCCTTCCCCCGGCGGTCACCACCCGGAACCGACCGTCATCCAGGAGGGCCCATGTCGCTTCCGGAGATCGTCTCGCGTGAGCGGTGGCGTGCCGCGCGTGAGGAGTTACTGCTCAAGGAAGAGGCGCTCACGCGCGCGCGGGCCGTGCTCAACGCCGAGCGGCGCCGGCTCCCGATGGTCGAGGTGGACCCCGAGTACGTGTTCGAGGGCGGCGACGGCAAGGTCACCCTGCTCGACCTCTTCGAGGGGCGGGACCAGCTGATCGTCTACCACTTCATGTTCGCCCCGGAGTGGGACGCCGGCTGTCCCAACTGCTCGGCGTTCCTGGACCAGATCGGCCACCTCGCCCATCTGCGGGCGCGCGGCACCTCGTTCGCGGCGGTGTCCCGTGCGCCGTTCACCAGGATCCTGCCCTTCAAGGCGCGGATGGGCTGGACCCTGCCCTGGTACTCCTCCCACCACAGCGACTTCAACCGCGACTTCGGGGCGACCCTCCTGGTCGACGACGAAGCGGTCGAACGACCCGGGATCAGCTGCTTCCTACGGGAACACGACCGGGTCTTCCACACCTACTCCGCCCACGACCGCGGCCTCGACGGACTCGGTTCGACCAACTCCCTGCTCGACCTGACGGCGCTCGGCCGGGTGCCCGCGGGCAGTGACCGGGTGCGTTATCACGACGAGTACGAGGACTGACACAAGCGGTCACGGAAGTGGCCGAAAGTCAACGGACTCTCACCCTCCGCGCCGATGACGTGTCGGCTATGTCTCAGTACCGTCACCGGGCGAGCCATTCGTGTTCTCCAGAGCGTTAACTCCTACAAGTACGACGCACTTCTGGAGGTGCAGGATGGTGAACGGGCGAACGGTGCTCGAACGCTTTCCCGCAGGCGGACCGCGAGGATCTTGGCCGGCGGAGGAGTTCGCGCACGCGCGGCGACTCGAAGGCATGCCCGTAGAGGTCGTCATGGACCTGGCTACGGACATGTTCCTGGTCATCCTGCGCGGCGGTGACGGAGCCCAGGGCTAACCCACCTTCCGGGCGGGCACATTGGCCGTGAACTGGTCCGCCTGGAGCGCGTACAGCTCCGCGTAGACCCCGCCGCTCGCCAGGAGTTCGTCGGGAGTCCCGGACTCCACGACCCGGCCCTGGTCGAGGACGTGCACCAGGTCGGCGTGGCGCACCGACGCCAGCCGGTGCGTGATCAGGACGACGGTCTGTCCGTTGCCCGCCAGCGCGCGGATCTTCTCGAAGACCTCCAGCTCGGCCCGGGCGTCCAGGGCGGCCGTCGGCTCGTCCACGATCAGGATGTGCCCGCGCCGGTAGGCGGCCCGCGCGATGCCCAGCCGCTGCCACTGACCGCCGGACAGCTCGTGCCCGCCGCTGAAGTTGCGGGCCAGCAGGGTGTCCAGGCCGCGCGGCAGATCCTCCACCACCTCCTCCGCGCCCGCCTCCGAGACCGACCTGGCCAGCCGCTCCTCGGTGAGCGGTGCCGACGAGCGGCCGACGGCCACGTTGACCTTGGCGGTGAAGGGCCAGCGCTTGAAGCCCTGGGCCACCATCGCGATGCGCTCGGCGAGCCGGTGCCGGTCGGCCCGCGCCGCGTCGACCCCGTCCCACAGGATGCGGCCCCGGTCCGGCTGGTACAGCCCGGCCAGCAGCTTGACGAGGGTGGTCTTGCCGGAACCGTTCTCGCCGACCAGGGCGACGATCCGGCCGAGCGGGAGGGTGAGGGTGACGTCGTCCAGGGCGGGGCGGGTCGCATCACCCGGATGATCACTCGGATAGGCGAAGGTGACGTTCTCGAAGCGGATCTCCCGTGGATCCTCCGGGAGCGGGTCGCCGCCGACCGGGATCGCCCGTTCGGCCGCCTCGACGTACAGCCGCTCCAGATCGCCCACGAACAGCGCCTCCTCGTGCAGCGTGTTGATCTCCAGCACCAGCGTGTTGAGGCTCGCCGAGCCGGTGCGGATCGCGATCACCGCCGTACCGGCCACCGACAGGGCCATCGCCCCGCTGAGCAGCAGCGCGCCCAGCGTCGCGTACGTGGCTACGGTCGCGAGGCCGGTCCAGGCCGCCGCGATCAGGCCGGTGCGGGCGGCGAGCCGGGCCAGCCGGGCCTGCTCCGCCTCCGCCGTCTCCGACATCGCCCGGAAGTGCCGCAGCAGGAAGGGGCCGACCCCGTGCACCCGGATCTCCGGCGCGGCCTCCGGCTCGGTGAGCAGGGAGCTGATCAGATGGCCGGCGCGGGCGTGCTGCACCCAGGTGTGGAACGACTCGTAGCGGCGCCGGGCATTGGTCAGGGCGCCCCAGGCACTCGGGATCGTCATCGTGATCAGCAGCGGCAGCAGGGCCGGGTGCAGCACGGTCAGCACACCGGCCGCCGCGATCAGCGAGATCATCGCGTTCACCACGCGGGTGCCGTAACTGATCATGCGGCGGGCCGAGGAGGCGCCGTACTGCGCGGTGTCCAGCAGTTTGTGGAAGGCGTGGTCCTCGATCGCGGCGAGCTCGACGGCCGCCGCGCGCTCCAGGTACATCTCGGTCGCCACCCGCTCGACCTTGGGTTCCAGGCGGCCCGTCGCGTAGGTGGACGCGGCGCGCAGCAGGGCGGCCAGGAACATCACGGCGGCCATGATCACCAGGGCGGGGGCGGCGCCGCGCAGCCGTTCCTCGATGGTGCCGGTGCCGATCAGCCGGCTCAGCACGCTGTTCATGGCCAGCAGGCTCACGGCCTGGGTCACGCCGATGGTCACCTGCGCGGCCAGCACCAGGCGCGCGGCGCCGGCGTCCGCCTGGCGGGCCAGCCGCAGGCTGGACATGAGCATGCCGGGCAGACGGGTCAGCATCGCGCGGAGGTCCAGCTCCAGGAAGGCGTCCCGGTGCTGGTTCCATCCCATGTCGTAGCGGAGCGGCCCTCCGAACAGCAGCCGCTCCGAGTCCGACACCTCGGACGCCGCCGTGTCCTGCCTCTTCGTCACCGAGTTCCTCCCCAGGGCCGTCGACGAACGGCCACTATCGCGGCCACGGCGCCCGCCGGGCAGGGCGTGCGACGGGGCTCGCGGGGCGCGGGGGAGTGCGCCGGGGGTGCGGGCGAGGACGGGCGGACCGGGGATGTGCTGAGCCGGACCGGTCCTCGGTCCGAGCGGCCGGGCTGGACGTCGCTGTGAACGGCCGAGTCGGTCCTCGGTCCTGGGGTCCGATCGGCCGAGCCGGTCCTTGCTCCGAACGGTCGAGTCGGTCCTTGCTCCGAACGGTCGAGTCGGTCCTCGGTCCGGACGGCCGAGCTGCTCTTTCGCCGGTCGGTCTCACGCCTCTGTCGGCCGAAGCCGCGCAGCGGTCACGCGCTGAGTGGGCGGGACCACTCCGGTGTCGTCCCCGTCACCCGGCACAGGGCGAGGTAGAGCGGTATCGGCGGGGTGTACGGCACCGTGCCCTCGGAGCGGTGGATCAGCCGGGCGCCGCCGGGCATCGGGGCACCCGGGCTGTAGTGGGCCGGGGCGGGCCAGCTGAGTGCGTAGTCGGAGTCCGACGGGACGATCCACCACCAGTGCGTGCCGTCGGCGTACACGCAGCCCACCCGCGGCAGCCGGGGTACCACCAGCGGCCCGAGACGTGCCGGTACCGCCACGGCGTCGCAGCCCAGCGGTGTCGTCATGCCCTCGGGTACCGGGAACCGACGGGTACCGCCCTCGGCCGCCGGCCGCTGGCCGCGTCGCAGCCGGACCAGGGTGTCAAGGCCCAGCGAACGGCCGAAACCGGGGACGCCGTTCACGCCTGCCTCCGCCCGGGCACCGGGCGCAGCGCCGCCTCCGACTGCCCCTCTTCCCCGGAACCGGGCGAGGGACGGTGGACCGGGCTGTGCGCGGGCCCGTGCGACGGGTCGCGCGAGGGCCCGCGGGACGAGCCACGCGACGGGCCCGGGTCGGGGCGGGCGCCCCACCCCAGGTCGTTGCGGGGTTCGGCGGTGTCCTGGGCGGCATCGGTCTGGCGCGGCAGCTCCGCCCAGACCAGCAGCCCGGGACCATGCTCCTGAGCTCCCCACGCCTGGCACAGCGCCTCGACGAGGAGCAACCCCCTCCCGTGCTCCTCGTCCGGACGCTGCGGGGACGGGTGGGGCTCGTCGGGTGCACAGCCCTCGTCGTGCACGGCTATCCGCACCGTGTCGTCGTGGTCGTGCAACTCGCACACCACGCGACTGCTCGCGGTGTGCACGATCGCGTTGGTGACCAACTCGGATATGACGAGTACGGCGGTGTCACAGGTGTCCGCGCAGACCGACCAGCCGGTCAGCCGGGCGCGCACCAGGCGTCTCGCCTGGGCGGGGGAACCCGGATGAGCGGCCAACTCGAACCGGAACCGGCGCTCGGCAGCGCCCCTACCAGGGGCGACAACCGCGGCAGCGCCGAGACCGAGACGGTCTCCGGCGGCGTCTGTTCCTAAGGGCGCGGACGGAATCACGCTTGCCACTATCGCCCCGCCGTGAACACTTGGCAAGAGTCACTCTGAAAAATGCAGAGTGCTGTGTGACGCGGTGAGAGGCCGTGGCACACTGCTCGCAACAGCATGTCGAGCGGCGCCAGTTGGGATCAGTGAGGATCTGGCGGACCGATCCGGCCAATGCGATCGATGCGACTGAACCGGGAGTTTCCGGTTGTTCTGGTCAATTCGGTCACTCTGTCGGCCTGGTTGTCCCGTCAGACCTTCGAATGAGTCTTCGAATGGCGCCGCTGGGCTGTCAGCATGCCGCTGACACCTGTAGCCGGGTGACACCTGTATGTGGCGGCGGCCGTGCCGCCGACGCGCACAAGTGGCGCTCCGGTCAGGGAACTTCGTGGAGGTGGAGCGTGAGTGAGCCGCGGTCCGCGCCGACCGTGGGCCAGGTGGTCCTCGGCCGGCGCCTCCTTGACCTGCGCGAACGCGCCGGGCTCAAGCGTGAGGAGGCCGCCCGTGTGCTCCGCGTGGCGCCCGCCACCGTCCGCCGTATGGAGATGGCCGAGGTCGCCCTCAAGATCCCGTACCTCCAACTGCTCCTGAAGGCCTACGGGGTGACCGACGAGGAGGCCGACGTCTTCGTCCGGCTCGCCGAGGAGGCCAACCAGCCCGGCTGGTGGCAGCGGTTCCACGACATCCTGCCGGGCTGGTTCTCCATGTACGTCAGCCTGGAGGGCGCGGCGAGCCTCATCCGCTCCTACGAACCGCACTTCGTGCCCGGGCTGCTGCAGACCGAGGACTACGCGCGCGGGGTGCTGAAGTCGGGAGCCGTCGGCCAGACCCAGCCGGAGGAGATCGAGCGCCATGTCGCCCTGCGCAGGCAACGCCAGGACCTGCTCACCCGTGATGACGCCCCCCGTTTCTGGGCCGTGATGGACGAGACCGCCCTGCGCCGCCCGGTCGGGGACCCGGAGGTGATGCGCGCGCAGATCGACCGGCTGCTGGAGGTCACGAAGCTGCCCAATGTGACGCTCCAGGTCGCCCCGTTCGCGAGCGGGCCGCACCCGGGGACGTACGGGCCCTTCGTGCTGTTCCGATTCGCCATGCCCGAACTGCCGGACATGGTCTACAGCGAGTACCTGACCGGCGCCGTCTACCTGGACGCGCGCACCGAGGTGGCGACCCACCTCGAGGTCATGGACCGCATGGCGGCGCAGGCCGCCACGGCACAACGCACGAAGGAGATCCTCCGGGATCTCCGCAAGGAGCTGTGAATGGATCGCATCAAACCCCAGTCCGGGCCACGGAACCGCACCGAGCGGATCTACAACGGCATGCCCGCCCGAGAACTGGGCAGCGAGGGCTGGCACAAGCCGTGGAGCGGCGGCAACGGCGGCAACTGCCTGGAGGCGATGAAGCTGGCCGACGGCCGGATCGCCGTCCGTCAGTCGACCGACCCGGACGGGCCGGCGCTGATCTACACCACGGACGAGATGACGGCCTTCATCGAGGGCGCCAAGGCGGGTGAGGCCGACTTCCTGCTCTCCTGAAGCTGCTTCTTTTTCTCTTGTTCAACTTCTTTGTAATGGTGCTGAATTGATCGTCTACCGTGTCAGACGCTTACGGAGTGCCTCGTGATCGACACCAGCAAGCCGCATCCCGCACGGATGTACGACTGGTATCTCGGCGGGAAGGACAACTACCCGGTCGATGAGGAGATGGGCAGGCAGATGCTGGCCCTCGACCCCCGGGTGCCGGTGATGGCCAGGGTCAACCGCGCCTTCATGCACCGCTCCACCCGGTGGCTGGCCGAGCAGGGCGTACGGCAGTTCCTGGACATCGGCACGGGCATCCCGACCGAGCCCAACCTGCACCAGATCGCCCAGGGCGTCGCGCCCGAGACCCGGGTCGTCTACTGCGACAACGACCCGATCGTGCTGGCCCACGCGGCTGCCCTGCTGCGCGGCACGCCCGAGGGCGCGACGGAGTACCTCCAGGCCGATGTGCGCGACCCGGCGGCGATCGTCGCCGGCGCACGCGAGATCCTGGACCTCGAGCGCCCGGTCGCGCTGTCCCTCGTCGCCCTGCTCCACTTCGTCCCCGACGAGGACGGGGCGCACGAGCTGGTCGGCCGGCTGCTCGCCGAAGTGCCGTCCGGCAGCTACCTGACGATGACCCACGCCACCGCCGACTTCACCCCGGAGGAGTCGGCGGCGGCCACCGCGAAACTCAAGGCCGCCGGAGTCACCCTGGCGCTGCGCTCCCGGGAGGAGTTCGGCCGCTTCTTCGACGGCCTGGACCTGGTCGACCCCGGCGTCTCGGTGGTCCACCACTGGCATCCGGAGCTGGGTGAGCCGGTGCCGGGGCAGGACGACGGGGTGATTCCGGGGTACGGGGCGGTGGGGCGCAAGCCGTAACGGCTGACGGGGGCTGCCGTATCCGGCCGGGGCCGAGGCTCAGCCCGTGGTGGATCTGCGCCAGTACGGCGTCCCGATGCCGCCGACCGTGAGGCGCGCGGGCCGCACGCCCCCGGCGAACATGCCTACACGGACATCGGCCGGTCGTACGGCGATATCGGTGCCGGCAGCTGCGAACTCCCCGTCAGGTAGCGGTCGACGGCGGCCGCCACCGCCCGTCCCTCCGCGATCGCCCAGACGATCAGCGACTGCCCGCGCGCCGCGTCCCCGGCGGCGAACACACCGGGCACGTTCGTGGTGAACTCCGCGTCCCGGGCGATCGTCCCGCGCGGCTCCATCACCACCCCCAACTGGTCGATGAGCCCGTCCTCCCGGTCGGGACCCGAGAAACCGAGCGCGAGCAGCACCATGTCGGCGGGCAGCGTGCGACCGGTCCCGTGCACCGGCTGCCGCGCCGCGTCCACCTCCGTCAGGTGCAGCGACCGCACATGCCCGCTCTCGTCGCCGGTGAAGCGGAGCGTCGACGCCGCGAACAACCGCGCGTCCGCGTGCGCCGCGGGCGCCGTCTCAAGGTCCCGCGCCTCCTCGTGCGCCGCCGACAGCCGGTAGATCTTCGGATACGTCGGCCACGGCTCGACGTCCTCGTCCCGCTCCGCCCCCGGCTGCGCGTAGATGTCCAGCTGGGTCACCGACGCGGCCCGCTCCCGCACCGCCGTCCCCAGACAGTCCGCCCCCGTGTCACCCCCGCCGACGATCACCACATGCCTGCCGGCGGCCGACATCGGCGACCGGTCCAGATCCCCCTCGCCCACCCGGTTGGACAGCGGCAGATACTCCATCGCCTGGTGTATCCCGTCCAACTCCCGGCCCGGCACCGGAAGTTCCCGCCACGCCGTCGCCCCGGTCGCGATCACCACCGCGTCGTACCGCGCCCGCAGCTCCGCCGCCCCGATGTCCCGCCCCACCGCCATCGACGTACGGAACTTCGTCCCCTCGGCCCGCATCTGCCCCAACCGCCGCTCCAGATGTTGCTTCTCCATCTTGAAACTGGGGATGCCGTAGCGCATCAGCCCGCCCAGCCGGTCGTCCTTCTCGTACACGGCGACGGTGTGACCGGCCCGGGTCAGCTGCTGCGCCGCCGCGAGCCCGGTCGGACCGGACCCGATCACCGCCACGGTCCGCCCGGACAGCCGTTCCGGGGGCCGCGGCGAGGCGAACCCCTCCGCCCAGGCCCGGTCGGCGATGGCGCACTCGACGTTCTTGATCGTGACGGCCGGCTGGTTGATCGCGAGCACGCACCCCGCCTCGCACGGCGCCGGACACAACCTCCCCGTGAACTCGGGGAAGTTGTTAGTCGCGTGCAGCCGGTCGCCCGCAGCCCGCCAGTCCTCCCGCGACACCAGGTCGTTCCATTCGGGGATCAGGTTGCCCAGCGGACACGCGTCATGGCAGAACGGCACCCCGCAGTCCATGCAGCGGTCCGCCTGCTTGCTGATGATGGGCAGCAGCGCCCCTGGGACGTACACCTCGTCCCAGTCCCGGACCCGCTCCTCGACCGGCCGCCGCGGCCACTCCTCCCGCGGCGTGGTCATGAAACCCTTGGGATCGGCCATGGTCGACTTCCTCGTGTGCGATTGCCCCAGGCCGTGCGTCATCGGGCGGTGCTCTTTCGGCCACGATACGTCCGCTCGGTGGCGCCCGCAGAGTGGCCGGCAGCGCCTTCTGCGGGGCTTCCTCAGGTGATCGCCAGCCGGGAGTCAGCCAGGAGCCAGGCGGAGGTCAGTCGGCTGTCAGTTTTCTCCCATGCCTCCCTCAGGACAGGGCCAGTACATAGACGACCGCCGCCACGGCCGACGCGAGGGCGCGCACATGGTTCCACCGCGTCCACTCACGCACATATGCCGGCCAGTAGGAGGCGGCCTCCGGGGTGCCCGGCTCCAGCTCGGCCAGCGCCTCGTTCCGGGGCACGTTCGCCACCAGGGTCAGCCCGAACGAACCGAACATATACAGCGCGCTGCCCAGCAGCAGCTCCGTCTTCCCGTCGTCCGGCCACACCACGAACGTCACCACCGCGATCATCGCGCACAGCACCGCCGACCCGGCGAACACCAGCATGAACGCGGGGGTCACCGCCGCCCGGTTGATCGCGTTCATCGCGGCGACCCCCCGCGCCGGCGGCAGCGCGGCCAGCCCGGGCATCACAAAGGTCGAGAACCCGCAGAACACCCCCGCCACCAGCCCGGTCCCCAGGACCCCCAGCAGGACCAGTACGTAATACGGCCCGTCGATCACGATCACCACACTCACTCTCGCCCCTCGCCTCGGACACCTCCGCCACTCAAGTCAATGCCCACGCCCGCCCTGCCTACCTCCCTGTCCTGCCCGGGCTCCACCGGCCAGCTGTCCTGCCCGGCGTCAGCCGGTCAGGCGGATCTCCACCCCGGCCTCCCACTCCCGCAGCACCGCCTCCACCGTCCTCGCGATCCGCCGCCGCGCCTCGTACCGTGGCACCCCGCTCATCAGCAGCTGGTCGTACGGCGTGTCCACATGCCGTACCCCCGCCACCACCGCCGAGACCACCACCTCCTCCGTCAGCGCCCGCCCGGCCGCGGTCCGCCCCACCCGCCCGCTGCCCCGCAGCGAGGCGTGCGCCGCGATCGTCCGGGCCCGCTCCACCGGGCAGCCCGGGAACAGGCGCAGGATCTCCGCCGCGAAGGCCTCCGCGAACCGCACGTCCTCCGACGCCCGCCGCTTCGCGTCCCGCGCCCGGCGCCGCCGCCGCGCCTCGGCATCGGCCAGACACCGCTCCTCGGCCCGGGCCAGCGCGCTCTCCTCGACGAGGACGCCCTGCCGCTCGTACCGGCTCCTGCGCCGGTTGAACCGCACCACCACCGCCGACAGCGTGCTCTCCTCCCGCGACCGCCGGGTCAGCGCGGTGTCCCCGCGCGGCAGGAACACCAGATGCCCGAGATCGGCACACTCCAGACACCGCGGCGCCCCGTCCTCCAGCATCAGCAACGACAGCGGCCCCCGCCGACAGGCCGCACACCGCTTGTGCCGAAGGGGCTGCACAACCAGAAGCCCACCGTGGTGAGGGGGAGTTGCGAGGCGTGTCATATGCGGTTCTTTCCCCTTTCGGGCGAGGTATCCCACGTCCGTACGGCGCCGGGCGCACGACCGGCGGTCCGGCCGGGAGCAGGGGCGCGACCCGGTCGCCGTCGGCCATACCCGCGACTCAGGGCACCGGGCACCTTGACGCACCTCACCGGGGTGCCCCGGCCCCGGCACGTCCGCAGCCCTGCCCACGCGGCATCATGACCCCGTGCGACTCGAAGCGATCACCTGGGACCGGCTCGCCGAGCGCCTTGCCGAGCGGCTGGCCGAACTGAAGCCCGCCGACGGGGGCGCCTGGCCGCGTGTCGCCCTCGACGGTGCCCCGGCCGCCCGGCCCGGGGACCTCGCGGAGCGCGTCGCGGAGGCGTTGCACCTGCGAGGCCGGCCTTCGCTCGTCGTGGGCGCCGAGGGCTTTCTGCGTCCCGCCTCGCTGCGTCTGGAGCACGGTCGCCGCGACGCGGAGTCGTACTACGGCGGCTGGTTCGACACCAACGCCCTGTGGCGGGAGGTCTTCGGCCCGCTCGACCCCGGCGGGACCGGACGTGTCCTGCCCGACCTGTGGGACCCGGCCACCGACCGGGCCACCCGCAGCCCCTACCTCCAGCTCCCGCCCGGTGGCCTCCTGCTGCTGCACGGACCGCTTCTGCTGCGGCACTGGTTCCCGTTCGACCTGACCGTCCACCTCCTGCTGTCTCCCGGCGCCCTGCGCCGCCGTACTCCCGAGTCCGAGCACTGGACCCTCCCCGCCTTCGCGCGCTACGAAGCCGAGAGCGACCCCGCCGGCACGGCCGACGTCCTGGTCCGCGCCGACGACCCGAGGCATCCGGCATGGAGCGGCTGAACCACCCGCGGCAGGCCCCGCGATCTGCCCTCGGCGGCCGATCCGGCAACCGCCTTTGTGCGCGCACGCCTGCAACTGGTCTGTTCGCATGATTCTTCGACCCGGCCGACCCCTACCGCTCCGCGTGATCACCAGGGTCGTCCCGCGCAGGGTCGTCGCGTTCTCGGCCTGAAGCCGCCCTGAGGGGCCGTGGGGGTCGTGGTCCTCGGTGCTGCCGGTCGTGGAGGCTCAGAGCCAGCCGTTGCGCCGGAAGCCCCGGTACAGCACCAGACAGGCCAGCGATATGACGCCGATGACGAGTGGATAGCCGAACCGCCAGTGCAGCTCCGGCATGTGATCGAAGTTCATGCCGTACACCCCGCACACCATCGTCGGCACGGCGATCACCGCGGCCCAGGCCGTGATCTTCCGCATGTCCTCGTTCTGGGCGACCGTCACCTGCGCAAGATGCGCCTGGAGAATGGAGTTGAGCAGTTCGTCGAAGGACGCGATCTGCTCCTTGGCGCGCATCAGATGGTCGAGCACGTCCCGGAAGTAGGCCTGTATCTCCGGGGCGATCACCCGTATCGGCCGGGTCGTCAGCTCCTCCATGGGCCTGCCCAGCGGCACCACCGCCCGCTTCAGCTCCAGGAGTTCACGCTTCATCTGGTAGATCCGCCCCGGATCGGCCCGCGCCCCGTTCTCCGCGAAGACGTCCGCCTCGACCTGGTCGATGTCGGCCTGCACAGCGTCCGTGACGTTCAGATAGTCGTCTACCACATGGTCCGCGATCGCGTGCAGCACCGCCGCCGGCCCCTTGGCGAGCTGGTTCGGCGTCGCCTCCAACTCCTCGCGCAGCGGCCCCAGCGAGCCGTGCCGGCCGTGCCGTACCGTGATCACGAACTCCTCGCCGACGAACACCATGATCTCGCCGGTGTTCACCACCTCGCTGGTCGCCGTCAGCTTCTCGTGCTCGACATAGCACACGGTCTTGAACACCGCGAACAGCGTCTCGCCGTACCGCTCCACCTTCGGGCGCTGATGGGCCTCGACCGCGTCCTCCACGGCCAGTGGGTGCAGGTCGAACAGCTCGGCGATGCCCGCGAACTCGCTGTCCGTCGGCTCGTGCAGCCCCAGCCAGACGAACCCCTCGCCCTTCTTGCGCACCCGCTCCACGGCGGAGTACAGATCGCTGCACTCCGGGACCCGCACACCCTCCTCGTACGTCACGCAGTTGACCACCGAAGAGCCCAGCGGCGACCGCGCGTGATGGTTCAGGTCGACGCGGGGCCGCCGCCGGGCCAGCCGCGCCACCTTGCGCAGGCCGCCGGCCCTGCCCAGCTCTGTGACCTTGCGCAGATTCCCTGCCATCGTCATCCGGATCTCCTTGCATGGATCCCTTCGCACAACGCTTCCGCGCCCTGCCGGGCAAGTCTGCCAGCCCGGCGTGAGACACGGGTAAGCCTGTGGGAGCAGCAGGTTCCGGTTGGTTCCCGCCTGTGGACAACCCGGCCTCGCGAGGCCTGTTCCGGCCCGTACACCGGCCGGCCACGAGTTCCCCGCCTCCGGCGACCGCACTCCCGCCGTCCCGTCCCGGAGCCTCGGCCGGACCGGAGGCCTGACCGTCCCGGAGCCTCGGCCGGACCGAGGGCTTGACCGCCCCGGAGCCTCGGCCGTACCAAGGGCTTGACCGTCCCGGACAACCCGGGCAACTGGGATGATCGCTTCATGACACCAGCCGACGGATATCTCCTCGACAACCGCCAGAGCGAGGCCGGACAGCGCTTCGACGCCTTCGCCGCCCTCTTCGACCCCACCACCTTCCGGCACCTCGAGGCGTTCGGTCTCGGACCGGGCTGGCGCTGCTGGGAGGTCGGGGCCGGCGGCACCTCGGTGGTGTCCTGGCTGGCCGAGAAGGTCGGACCGACCGGCCAGGTCGTCGCCACCGACATCGACACCTCGCTGCTCACCACGGCCGCCCGCGCACCGGTCGAGGTCCGCACCCACGACGTCGGCGCCGAGGAGGCGCCGGGGGAGGGCTTCGACCTGGTGCATGCCCGGCTCGTCCTGGTCCATGTCCCGGACCGGGAACGGGCGTTGCGCTCCATGATCAAGGCCCTGCGCCCCGGCGGACGGCTGCTGATCGAGGACGCCGACCCCGCCCTCCAGCCCCTGACCTGCCCCTACGAGTACGGCCCCGAGCAGCGGCTCGCCAACCGCCTGCGCCGGGGCTTCCGCAAGCTCCTCGCCGAACGTGGCGCCGATCTGTCGTACGGCCGCAAACTCCCGCGGCTGCTGCGCGCGGCCGGGCTGCACCACGTGGAGGCAGACGCCTACTTCCCCGTCGCCTCGCCCGCCTGCACCGCCCTGGAGTCCGCCACGGTCCGGCAGATCCGCGGCCGGCTCGTCACCGCGGGCCTGGCCACCGACGAGGAGATCGACCAGCACCTCGCCAATGTGACGGCCGGCGACATGGACCTCGCCACGGCCCCGATGATCTCTGCATGGGGCCGCAAGGAGTAGATCCGCCGGGCGAAGGCGCCGGCCGGCCGATTCCGGTCGCGGTGCCGTGTCAGCCGTGGACGGGCGGTCTGGCGCCCACACGCTCCACCGCCCTCGCGCCCGCCCGGCAGCCCCGAGCCGCCGCTTCCCCGGGATCCGCGCCGGCGACCAGCGCGGCGAGGAACGCCCCGGTGAAGGCGTCGCCGGCGCCCGTGGTGTCCCGGGGCGTCGCCGGTTCGGCCGGAACCCGCGCGAGGACGCCGCCCGCCTCGGCGACCAGCGCACCGTCCGCCCCCGCCTTGGCCACCACCAGCGGGACACGGCGGCTCAACTCGGCCGCCGCGTCCGCCGGGTCGGGCAGCCCCGTCAGCAGACAGGCCTCGTCCCGGCTCGGCAGCAGGACGTCCACGCCCTCCACGAGCGCCAGGAAACGGTCCACGCCCAGCGTCACGAGGAACCCGGCCGACGCCGGATCCAGGCTCACCGGTACGCCCCGAGCGCGTGCCGACGCCAGGGCCACCGCTACCAGCGCCCGGCTTGCCTCGGAGAACAGCAGATAACCCGACAGATGCAGCCGGGCTACCCCGTCGAGCAGCGCGTCCGACCAGTCGGCGGGCTCCAGCCGCAGCGACGCCCCGCTGTCCGTGAGAAAGGTGCGCTCGGCCGAGTCGCCGTTGTCAACCAGGCAGATCACCGTCCCCGTCGCTGCCTCGGGGTCCACCACCAGCCGTGGCCGCACCCCGGCCGCGAGCAACTCCCGCTCGTGCCACTCGGCCGCGTCCGCGCCGACCCGGCCCAGCAGCCGTACGTCCGCACAGCCCGTACGGGCGGCCCAGCAGGCCACGTTCGCGCCCGCCCCGCCGGGCACGGTCCGGATCACGGCGGCCGTGTCCGTGCCGGTCGCGAGCGGACCCCGGTGGCGCGCCACGACATCGGTGACGACGTCCCCGACGACCAGCAGCGCGCCCTCTGCGGCTGCCGTCACCCCCTGGCCCACGCCGACGCGATCCGCGCCGCCAGCCGTACGTTGCCGCGCACGGCCGCCAGATTGGCCTCCAGCGAGGCGCCGTCCGTGTGCCGGACCAGATAGCCGAGCAGGAACGGCGTGACCGCCTGACCGGTGATCCCCTCCGCGTCGCACGCGTGCAGCGCGTCGGCGAGTACACGCGCGTGCAGCACGGGATCGAGCTGCTCCGCCTCCGGGACCGGATTCGCGACGATCAGCGACGTGTCCGCCGCGTCGAGCGCGTCCTGCGCCCGCATGACCTCCGCGACCTGCGCCGGGGTCTCCAGCGTCCAGTCGACCGGATACCCGGAGTCGGACAGATAGAAGCCGGGGAAGCGGGCCGTGCCGTAACCGGCCACCGCCACCCCCAGGGTCTCCAGACGCTGCAGGGTCGCCGGCACGTCCAGGATCGACTTCACGCCCGCACAGACCACGGTGATCCGGGTACGCGCCAGCAGACCCAGATCGGCGGACTCGTCCTGGGTGACCGTCCACTCCCGGTGCACCCCGCCGAGACCGCCCGTCGCGAACACCCGGATGCCGGCCAGCGTCGCCAGCTGTGCCGTCGCCGACACGGTGGTCGCCCCGCTCGCCCCGGCCGCCACAGCGAGCGGGAGGTCACGGTGGCCCAGCTTGCGGATCCCGTCCTCGTTGGCGACCCGCTCCAACTGGTCCTTGGCCAGGCCGACATGGGGCCGCCCGTCCAGCACGGCGATGGTCGCGGGCACGGCACCCTCGTGCCGTACCGCCTCTTCCAGCTCCAGTGCCACCTGGAGGTTGCGCGGGCGCGGCAGCCCATGCGCGATGATCGTGGACTCCAGGGCCACCACTGCCCGGCCCGCGCCGAGCGCCTCACGGACCTCTTCCGACATCACCAGCACCACGCGCCTGCCTCCTGTCCGTCGGTCTTCCCTCATCTCTGGCGGGCGGCACACCCGGCTAAACGCTTGCGGCCTGTGCCGGACGCCACCAGCCTGGGCCGCATGACGCATCACATGGCACGCCTGGACCATGTCGTCCTCTGGGTCGCGGATCCGGTCGCCGCGGCCGGCTTCTACGAGCGGATGCTCGGCCTGGAGCCGCTGCGGATCGCCGAGTTCACCGCGGGAGAGGTGTCCTTCCCCTCTGTACGCGTCAACGAGGAGACGATCCTCGACCTCGCGCCGCACACCCTCGCCGAACGCATGCCGGCGCTTCCCGGCGCCGCCGACAGCGCGGGCCACCCGGTGAACCACATCTGTCTGTGCCTGCCGTCCGACGCGTTCGGCGCCCTGCGCGCCCGCCTCGCGGAGCACGCCGTCCCCATGACCGACATCGGCCACGGCTCCTTCGGCGCCCGCGGGAGGGCCCCGCGCAACTTCTACTTCCGCGACCCGGACGGCAATGTCATCGAGGCCCGGCACTACGACTGACCGTCGCTCCCGCCGAGGCGCCTCAGAACAGCGGCTCGGGCAGGACGCCCTCCAGGGCGAGCAGCTTCCGCTTGGTCTCCAGACCGCCGCCGAACCCGCCGATGCCGCCGTCGCTCTCCACCACCCGGTGACACGGCACGACGACCGGCAGCGGATTGGCCCCCATCGCCGCGCCCACCGCCTGCGCCCCGCCGGGCTGCCCGACCCGACCGGCCAGATCGCCGTATCCGACCACGCTGCCGTACGGGACGCCGGCGGCCAGTTCGCGCAGCACCTGCCGGTTGAAGCCGGAGATCAGCGACCAGTCCAGCGGCAGGTCGAAGTCCTGCCGCTCGCCCGCGAAGTACGCCCGCAGCTGGCGTATCGCCTCGGCCAGCACCGGCGCCGCGGCATCCTCGACGGGCTCGGCGCCCAGCCGGGCCGCCAGCCGCTCCACAGTCCGCTCCCGCACCGCGTCCGTGGCGTGGAAGCCCACGGTGACCAGGCCCTCGCGGGTCGCCGCCAGCAGCAGCGGACCGATGTCGGTGCTCACAACGGCCCACACCACCCGCTGCTCGTACTGCCCTTCGCTGTCCATGCGACCCACCGTACGACCCGCCACTGACAACGCCGTCCCTCCCGGCCCCGCTCAGTTCGCGCGCAGCGCGGCTTGCACCACGTCCGGCTTGTTGGTGATGATCCCGTCGACGCCGTAGCCGACGGCCTTCCAGGTGGTGGCCGCGTCGTTCACCGTCCAGGTGAAGACACGCAGCGGCCTGCCGTGCGGGCCGTCGAACGAGTGCACGGAGGCCACATAACCGGCGGAGATCGACCCCACCGACGGGTTGATCAGGTCCGTGAAGCGCGCGTACCGGTCCAGGGACGTCACGGGCGGTGTGCCGAGGTAGCCGGTCGTCACGGCCGGCCTGAGCCCGTGCACGACGCGCAGACTGTCCGCGCTGAAGCTCTGCACGACGATCCGGCCGAGGTGCGGACCGTCCAGCCAGCCCTCGTTTCCCAGCAGCTTGACGATCTGCCGCTCGATGCCCGGGTACAGCTCCGGGTTCTTGATCTCCAGGAGCAGTTTCTCGTGGTTGTGCTCGATCCTGTGCATGTATTGCGCCAGCGTGGGCACGCGCGTGCCTGTGTACGAGGGTGAGAACCAGCTGCCCGCGTCCAGCCGGGCGATCTCCGCGGCGGTGAAGTCCTTCACCTTCCAGGGCGCCCGGCCGGGGAAGACCTGTTCGGCGTTCGTGGTGCGCGCGAGGCTGTCGTCGTGAAGGACGACCAGTCGGCCGTCCCTGGTGCGCTGGACGTCGTTCTCGACCCAGGTGAAGCCCAGCTCGGCCGCCTTGTCGACGGCGGCCAGCGTGTTCTCGGGCGCGTAGGCGCAGGCGCCCCGGTGGGCGAGCACCGTGGGCTCGCGCGCGTCGCCCGCCCGGGCGGCGGGCACGGGGCTGAGCAGGGCGGCCGTGCCCAGCAGCGCGGTGGTCGTGGCGGCGACGGCACGCGCGTGCATGCGTACTCCTCACGTCGGCGAATACGGACAGCACAAGAGTGACAGCAGGGAGTCAACGATGGTCGGGTACGGGATGGCCACAGATTGAATGGAGTTAACCAAGTCCGCTCACCGGTGCCGCACAACTGCGGCAAGGCCGTGTTTCTTTGCCGGAAAATCGTTCGACCATTCCGGTGCGGGTCATACTCTCTGCGTCAACCCTGACTGCCCGGGCGGTCCTGGGACGGGGGCGCATATCAAATATTCCGGGACGCAAAGGGTGAAGGGCAGCCACGTATGCAGGGCACGGTCGACGGATTCAGCTATGGGGTCGTCACCCCGCTGGTGGCCTACGTGATGGCCTGCCTCGGCGGTGCCCTGGGGCTGCGCTGCACGACCCGGGCGATGCTGGTGGCCCAGTCCTGGCGGCCCGCCTGGCTCGCCCTGGGGTCGGCCGCGATCGGCTCCGGCATATGGACCATGCACTTCATCGCGATGATGGGGTTCAGCGTCAAGGAGACGCCGGTCCACTACGACAAGGCGATCACCTTCGCGAGCCTCGGCCTCGCCATCGTCATGGTGGGCGTCGGGATCTTCATAGTCGGCTACCGGGGCGCCACCGGAACCGCGCTCTTCACGGGCGGCACGATCACCGGCCTGGGTATCGCCTCGATGCACTACCTCGGCATGGCCGGCCTGCGCCTCAACGGGACCCTGGAGTACAACACGCTCACGGTGGGCGCGTCGGTCGTGATAGGGGTCGTGGCCGCCACCTCGGCCCTGTGGGCGGCCGGACAGATCCGCGGCTTCCTGCGGAGCGTCGGCGCGAGCCTCGTCATGGGACTCGCCGTCAGCGGCATGCACTACACCGGCATGGCCGCCATGAGCGTCCACCTCCACCACACCGGTGGCACGCCCCCCGGCGACTCGCCCGCCTCCCTGCTCGCTCCCATGCTGATCGGCCCGCTGGCCTTCCTCTGCCTCGCGGCCGCCGTCGTGGTGTTCGACCCCATGATGATCACCGGCAGGCCCGACCGGTTGCGTGTGGAGCACAAGCCGGGTGTCCCGGCCGACGAGGTCACCCACCACCCGAGCCGCCGCCCGCAGCTGCGCATCGGCCGCCAGCAGAGCCACCACAGCTCGCGCACTCCGCAGAATCGCTGATCAGAGCCTGTTGTCAGTGCGGGGTCGTACGGTGGAACCCATGCGGCCCGTTTCCCACATCGAACGCACGGTGGCGCCCTTCGAGGTCGTCAGCCCGTACCAGCCCAGCGGCGACCAGCCGGCGGCCATCGCCGACCTGGCCAAGCGCGTCGAGGCCGGTGAGAAGGACGTCGTCCTCCTCGGCGCGACCGGCACCGGCAAGTCCGCCACCACCGCGTGGATGATCGAGAAGCTCCAGCGCCCCACCCTGGTGATGGCGCCGAACAAGACGCTGGCCGCCCAGCTGGCCAACGAGTTCCGCGAGCTCCTCCCGAACAACGCGGTCGAGTACTTCGTCTCGTACTACGACTACTACCAGCCCGAGGCGTACGTCCCGCAGTCGGACACCTACATCGAGAAGGACTCCTCGATCAACGAGGAGGTCGAGCGACTGCGCCACTCCGCCACCAACTCGTTGCTCACCCGCCGCGACGTCATCGTGGTCGCCTCCGTGTCCTGCATCTACGGCCTCGGTACACCGCAGGAGTACGTCGACCGGATGGTCCCGCTGCGGGTCGGCGACGAGATCGACCGCGACCTCCTGCTGCGCCGTTTCGTCGACATCCAGTACACGCGCAACGACGTGGCGTTCACCCGCGGCACCTTCCGCGTCCGCGGCGACACCATCGAGATCTTCCCGGTCTACGAGGAGCTCGCCGTCCGCATCGAGATGTTCGGCGACGAGATCGAGGCGCTGTCCACGCTGCACCCGCTCACCGGCGAGATCATCAGTGACGACCAGCAGCTGTACGTCTTCCCGGCCTCCCACTACATCGCGGGTCCCGAGCGCCTGGAGCGGGCCGTCAACGACATCGAGAAGGAGCTGGCGGAGCGCCTCGCGGAGCTGGAGAAGCAGGGCAAGCTCCTGGAGGCCCAGCGGCTGCGCATGCGCACCACGTACGACATCGAGATGCTCCGCCAGATCGGCAGCTGCTCCGGCGTGGAGAACTACTCGATGCACTTCGACGGCCGCTCGCCCGGCTCTCCGCCCAACACCCTGCTCGACTACTTCCCGGACGACTTCCTCCTCGTCATCGACGAGTCGCACGTCACCGTGCCGCAGATCGGCGCCATGTACGAGGGTGACGCCTCCCGCAAGCGCACCCTCGTGGACCACGGCTTCCGGCTGCCCTCCGCCCTGGACAACCGCCCCCTGAAGTGGGAGGAGTTCCAGGAGCGGATCGGGCAGGCGGTGTACCTGTCGGCGACCCCCGGCACCTACGAGCTGTCCCGCGGGGACGGCGTCGTCGAGCAGATCATCCGTCCCACCGGCCTCGTCGACCCGGAGGTCGTCGTCAAGCCGACCGAGGGCCAGATCGACGACCTGGTGCACGAGATCCGCAAGCGCACCGAGAAGGACGAGCGCGTCCTGGTCACCACGCTCACCAAGAAGATGGCCGAGGACCTCACCGACTACTTCCTGGAACTCGGCATCCAGGTGCGCTATCTGCACAGCGACGTCGACACCCTGCGCCGCGTCGAGCTGCTGCGCGAGCTGCGCTCCGGCGAGTACGACGTCCTGGTCGGCATCAACCTGCTGCGTGAGGGCCTCGACCTGCCCGAGGTGTCCCTGGTGGCCATCCTCGACGCCGACAAGGAGGGCTTCCTGCGCTCCGGCACCTCGCTGATCCAGACCATCGGCCGCGCGGCGCGCAATGTCTCCGGCCAGGTCCACATGTACGCCGACAAGATCACCCCGGCGATGGAGCGGGCCATCGACGAGACCAACCGCCGCCGGGAGAAGCAGGTCGCCTACAACACGGCCAACGGCATCGACCCGCAGCCGCTGCGCAAGAAGATCAACGACATCGTCGCGCAGATCGCCCGGGAAGAGGTGGACACCGAACAGCTGCTCGGCTCGGGCTACCGCAAGCAGAAGGACGGCAAGGCGGCCAAGGCCCCCGTTCCGGCTCTGGGCGACAAGGCGGCCAAGGGCGCGAAGGCCGGCAAGGCGGCCAAGGGCAAGGCGAAGGAGACGGTGCCGACCGACCGTCCGGCGGCCGAACTCGCCGAGCAGATCGAGGAGATGACGGAACGTATGCGTGCCGCCGCCGCGGATCTGCAGTTCGAGATCGCGGCCCGGCTGCGTGACGAGGTCTCCGAGATGAAGAAGGAACTGCGCCAGATGAGGGAGGCGGGCCTGGCCTGAACCCGAGCTGCCGCCTGACCCCGGCAAGGGCGCGAAGTGTTGCAACACCGACACAAACCGCGGGCCGGGGTTCGGCACTGTCAGCGGCGCTGCATAGGGTTTTGGACAACCGCGCACTTCGCGGCAACCGGGGACATCCGACGAGGGGACAGCAGCCGTGACCGTCAACATGACCAAGGGTCAGGCCATCAGCCTGGAGAAGAAGGACGGCGGCTCCCTGAGCGCGGTCCGCATGGGTCTTGGTTGGAAGGCGGCACCCCGGCGCGGGCTGTTCGGCTCGCGCACCCGGGAGATCGACCTGGACGCCTCGGCGGTGCTGTTCGCCGACAAGCAGCCGGTCGACGTCGTGTTCTTCCGTCACCTGGTGAGTGACGACGGCTCCGTCCGGCACACGGGCGACAACCTCGTCGGCGGCGCGGGGCAGGGCGGCGACGACGAGGCCATCCTCGTCGACCTCGCGCGCGTCCCGGTCCACATCGACCAGATCGTCTTCACCGTCAACTCCTTCACCGGCCAGACCTTCCAGGAAGTGCAGAACGCCTTCTGCCGGCTGGTCGACGAGACCAACGGCCAGGAACTCGCCCGCTACACGCTCGACGGCGGCGGCGAGTACACCGCCCAGATCATGGCGAAGGTGCACCGGACCGGCTCGGGCTGGACGCTGACGGCCCTGGGTGTGCCGGCCAAGGGCCGCACCTTCCAGGACCTGGTGCCCACGATCCTGCCGGTCCTCTAGGAGAAGCCCCGCGGCGCACGACGACACGACATACAGGGGGACATGGGCGATGGCGGCCGAGCTGGCGCGCGGGCAGAACCATCCACTCTCGCGGAACCGGATCGAGATCCGGATCTCGGCCGATGTGCCGGTCGTGACGGGGGCCACCCTCGCCGACGACACCGGCCGGGTGCGGGACGCCGACCGGGTGGCCCATCCGGGCGCACCCACCCTGCCCGGGATCGAGGTCTCCCGGCAGGCGGCCGCCGAACACCGGCTCGCCGTCGACCTCGACGCCCTGCCCGAGACCGTGCACCGGGTCAGCGTCCTGATCGCCCTGCCCGCAACCCCCGGCGGCCCGCTCCGCTTCGGCGCCATCGCTCCGCCGCGCGCCGCGGTCACCGGCCTCGACGGCACCGAGGTCGCCGGCTACACCCTCGCCGGCCTGGACGCCGAGTCGGCCGTCGTGGCCCTGGAGCTCTACCGCCGTCAAGGCGCCTGGAAAATCCGCGCGGTGGGCCAGGGCTACGCGGAAGGCCTCACCGCGCTCTTCGCCGACCAGGGCCTGCCCCAGGGCGCCGAACTCGCCTGCGGGATCGAGGAAGCGGTGGCGCGCGGTGTGGCCCGGGCAGTCCCGGTGCGCACGGACACCGGCCGCTCCCGCCGTACGGCCGGCTCCGCCGCCGGCCCCGATCCGTCCGGCTCCGTCGCCGGTTCCCCGTACGACGTTCAGGCACCCGGCGACGGCAGCGACCAGCCGATCCCTTCCGGCGGACCTGGCGGACCTGGCGGACCTGGCGGACCTGGCGGACCTGGCGGTCCCGGCGGACCGGAGCCGGTGCCTGGTGACGGCCTCTCCCCGGTCTCTGATGGGCCCGCTGCCGCTGCCGCTGCAACGTCCGCCGGCGCTCCCCTCGACTACACGCATCCGAAGCGCCGCCAGGCCTCCCCGTCCACGGCCTCGGCGGCGCCTGCCCCGGTCGACGGGCCCGTGCCGCCCGTCGCGGGCGATGCGGTCGGCTGGTCCATGGACGAGCGGCTGTACAACCAGGTCTGGGGCATGTTCGAAGACCTGGCCCGCTCCACCGCCGCGTACCGCAGTGCCGTCGACTTCGCCGAGTCGCGCTTGGAGAAGGAGCTCGACCAGGTCCTCGCCGACCCACGCAGCCGTCTGGGCTCGACGGGGGACGCCGCACGCGAGACGGCCCGCGCCCGGCAGGCCCAGCTGATCGACCAGGCCCAGGCGGCCCTCGACCGCGACCTCGCCCAGCTCACCGCCGAGTCAGAAGTCGTCGAGCCCGCCCTGCCACCGGCGTACGCACGCTGGGACAACCCCGTCTGGCACGTCTACCAGGTACCGACGGAGCCGCCGATGGCCGTGCGACTGGGCGACCTGCACCTTGCGGAGAGCGACCCGCTGCGCATCCCGATGCTGGTCCGGCTGCCGCTGGAGCGGGGCCTTTGGATCGACAGCGGCCTCACCGCGCCGGTCGACGGTGCCTTTCCCGACGCCGGTGAGCTGCGGCACCTCGCTCTGCAGACGGCGGTGGCGCTCGCGGCCCGGCTGCTCGCCGTGCATCCGGCCGGGGAGTTCGGCGTACAGGTCATCGATCCGGCCGGTTCCGGTGCCTCCGCACTCGACCCGCTGACGGGAGCCGGTGTACTGGCCCGGCCGCCCGCGACGGGTGCCGCCGGTGTGGCGGACGTGTTGGGGCGGCTGACCGAGCGTGTCGACCTGGTGCAGATGGCTGTGCGCGGCGGCGCGGCCGACGCCCTGCCGCCCGGTCTGGACACCTCGCGGCAGTTGCTTGTCGTCAACGAGTTCCCGCACGGTTTCGACGACCGGGCCGTCACCCAGCTGCGCTATCTCGCGGACGAGGGCCCGGACGTCGGTGTCCATCTCCTGCTGGTCGCAGACCGCGAGGACGCCGCCGCCTACGGACCGTTGCTCGATCCGCTGTGGCGTTCACTGATGCGACTCACGCCGGTACCGGACGATCACCTGGCCGACCCGTGGGTGGGGCATGCCTGGACGTACGAGCCCTGTCTGGTGCCGGCCGGCAGCCAGATGCTCCAGCAGGTGCTCAACCAGGTCGCGATCGCTTACACCAAGCGTATGTAAAGTCCTCCGAACAGGCAGTTTGGTCTTTCTTTTACCAATCGCTTTACCGTTCCTTGGTGATTGGGGTACTGTTTTCCTCACGGAGGGGAGTACTCCCTGTCTGCTGCGGCGTACCCGTCAATACGGATCCGACCGGATCCCGGGGCGTCGGCCCGTCTCGGGTGGAAGAGACCTCCGGCAGCGACGACGCTGACCCTTTGCCATTCACGAACCGGAGGCGCAGTGGATGTATCCGTGACCCTTTGGGTCCTCACCATCTTGGGTCTGGCCGCCCTGATCGCGGTCGACTTCTTCATCGGCCGCAAGCCGCATGACGTATCCGTCAAGGAAGCCGGAATCTGGACCGTCGTCTGGATCGCCCTGGCCGGACTCTTCGGCCTCGGCCTACTCGTCTTCGGTGGCGGCCAGCCCGGCGGCGAGTTCTTCGCGGGCTTCATCACCGAGAAGTCGCTGAGCGTCGACAACCTCTTCGTCTTCGTCCTGATCATGGCGAAGTTCGCCGTGCCCTCGCAGTACCAGCAGCGGGTGCTGCTCGTCGGCGTCCTGATAGCCCTGGTCCTGCGGGCTGTCTTCATCGCCGCGGGCGCCGCGATCCTCGCCAGCTTCTCGTGGGTGTTCTTCCTCTTCGGCGCCTTCCTGATCTGGACCGCCTGGAAGTTGATCCAGGAGGCCCGGGCCGACGAAGAGGAAGAGGAGTTCGAGGAGAACAAGCTGCTCAAGGCCGCGGAGCGCAGGTTCGGCGTGGCCGACCGCTACCACGGCACCAAGCTGTGGATCCAGCAGAACGGCAAGCGCGTCATGACCCCGATGCTGGTCGTGATGCTTGCGATCGGTACGACCGATGTCCTGTTCGCGCTGGACTCCATCCCCGCGATCTTCGGCCTGACACAGGACCCGTACATCGTCTTCACGGCCAACGCCTTCGCGCTGATGGGTCTGCGGCAGCTGTACTTCCTCATCGGCGGACTGCTGAAGAAGCTGGTCCATCTCTCCTACGGCCTGTCGGTCATCCTGGGCTTCATCGGCGTCAAGCTCGTGCTGCACGCCCTGCACGAGTCGGGCGTCCACGTCCCGGAGATCAGCATCCCGGTCTCGCTCGGTGTCATCTGCGCGGTCCTGATCGTCACCACGATCACCAGCCTGCGGGCCTCCAGGAAGCAGGCGGCGGCCGAGGCGGCGCAGACCCGGAGCGAAGGCGCTCCGAAGGACAGCATCGACGTCTGACCACGTCGGACGTAGGAACAACCACCCCGTGGAGCGGTGCGAAGCGCATTGCCGACCCACCGCTCCCGGTGCTTCGTTGGGTGGCGGAGCGCCCCCGGTCGGGGGCGCCGCCATACGGTGGAGGCAACCGTGACATTCGTCCAGATCATCGACTTCGAGACCGACCGCATCGAGGAGATGAGGGCCCTCGCGGACGAGATGGGCAACCAACTCGCCGGCGGTGAGAACAGTCCGACGCGCCGACTGATCCTGGGGGACCGGAGCCGGCCCGGCCACTACCTGGGCGTGATCGAGTTCAACTCCTACGAGGAGGCCATGCGCAACAGCGACGACCCCGAGACGAGCAAGTTCGCCGAGCGGATGGCCGCCCTGTGTACCCGCCCGCCGTCTTTCACCGACTGCGACGTCGTGGACATGACCGACTTCACGTAACCGTTCGACCGACCGCACCCGTACGACCCGGGGGTCGTGCCGCGCCGACGGCGGGCCCCCGGAGCCCGAAAGGATCGGAATGCGAACCCGGTACGCCTCTGCCACCATCGCTGCATGATCACTCGGCTCGGGTCGCTCACCACTCAGTGGACGTTCCTCGTGCCGGTGCTCGCGGTCGTCCTGCTCCTGTTCACCTGGGGCCGTGATCTGCCCGGCGCGGTCGTCGCACTGGTGACCGTGGTTCTCGCCGGATCCGTCCTCGCCGCCGTCCACCACGCCGAGGTCGTCGCCCACCGGGTCGGGGAACCGTTCGGCTCCCTGGTCCTCGCCATCGCCGTCACGATCATCGAAGTCGCCCTGATCGTCACCCTCATGGCAGACGGCGGCGACAAGAGTTCCACCCTGGCCCGGGACACCGTCTTCGCCGCCGTGATGATCACCTGCAACGGCATCGTCGGCATCTGTCTCCTCGTCGCCTCGCTGCGCTACGGCACCGCGGTCTTCAACCCCGAGGGCACCGGCGCCGCCCTCGCCACCGTGGCCACCCTGGCCACGCTCAGCCTGGTCCTGCCGACCTTCACCACCAGCAGGCCGGGCCCGGAGTTCTCCGGCGTCCAGCTGACCTTCGCGGCCCTGTCCTCACTGATCCTTTACGGCCTGTTCGTCGCGACCCAGACCGTGCGGCACCGCGACTACTTCCTGCCGATCACCCGGCAGGGCGAGGTGATCGACAGCGACGACCACGCCGAGGCCCCCTCCGCGCGCACCGCCTGGATCAGCCTCGGCCTGCTGGGCCTCGCCCTCGTCGGCGTCGTCGGACTGGCCAAGGGCGTGTCGCCGACGATCGAGTCGGGCGTGGCGGCGGCCGGCCTGCACCAAGCCGTCGTCGGTGTGATCATCGCCCTGCTGGTGCTGCTCCCCGAGAGCATCGCCGCCTTGCGCTCCGCCCGCCGCGACCGAGTGCAGACCAGCCTCAACCTGGCGCTCGGCTCGGCGATGGCCAGCATCGGGCTGACCATTCCCGCCGTCGCCCTCGCCTCCATCTGGCTCTCCGGCCCCCTGGTCCTCGGCCTCGGCGCCACCCACATGCTGCTGCTCGCGCTCACCGTGGTGGTCAGCTCCCTCACGGTCGTGCCGGGCCGGGCCACACCCCTCCAGGGCGGCGTCCACCTGGTGCTGTTCGCCGCCTACCTGGAGCTGGCCGTCAACCCCTAGATCACGACGATCATCCGGTGACCGGCTCGGCCGCCGCCACCGGCACCGGGCGCGTCTCCGGCAGCAGCGCGAAGCAGCCGAGGCTCAGCAGCGCGATCGCCGTCAGGTACGCCCCCACGGACCACGGCACGCGCCCGCTGTGCTCCGCCAGCGCCGTCGCCACGATCGGCGTGAGCGCGCCCCCGAGGACCCCGCCGAGGTTGTAGCCGACGGCGGCGCCGGTGCAGCGCACCCGGGGCTCGTACAGCTCCGGCAGATAGGCGGCGACGACCGAGAACATGGTGATGAAGGCGATCAGCGCGCCCGTGAATCCGAGGAACATCAACAGGGGCTCACCGGTCGCCAGCAGCGCCACCATCGGGAACATCCACAGCGCCGAGGCCGTGCACCCCACCAGGCACAGCGGCCGCCGCCCGTAGCGATCGCCGAGCAGGGCCATGACCGGCGTGAGCGAGCCCTTCACCACCACGGCCCCCATGATGCAGACGAGCATGACGGTACGGCTCACCCCGAGCCGGTCCGTCCCGTACGCCAGCGACCAGGTGGTCACCGCGTAGAACACCGCGTACCCGACCGCGAGTGCCCCCGCCGTCAGCAGCACCAGCCGCCAGTGATGCCGTACGACCTCGGCGATCGGCACGCGCGCGTGGTCGTCGAGCTCCAGGAACCGAGGGCTCTCGGCGAGCGACGAACGCAGCCACAACCCGCTCAGCGCCAGTGCTCCGGCCGCCCAGAACGGCACCCGCCAGCCCCACTGCGCGAACTCCGCTTCGGACAGCGACGCCGACAGGGCCAGCATCACGCCGTTGGCGAGCAGAAAGCCGACGGCCGGGCCGATCTGCGGGAAGCTCGACCACAGGGCGCGCCGCCCGGGGGGCGCGTGCTCCGCGGTCAGCAGCACCGCCCCGCCCCACTCCCCGCCGAGCCCCAGCCCCTGCAGGAAGCGCAGTACGAGCAGCAGTACGGGCGC
Organism: Streptomyces sp. NPDC048417; assembly: GCF_040651615.1. NCBI lineage: Bacteria > Bacillati > Actinomycetota > Actinomycetes > Kitasatosporales > Streptomycetaceae > Streptomyces > Streptomyces sp. NPDC048417. The sequence goes on from NZ_JBEZKI010000014.1 coordinate 46,900, forward strand.
GGCGACGCCGATCGTGCCGTAGGTCGGCAGACAGCCGACCGCGACCGTCGAGGCGCCGGTCAGCAGCAGGGACGCGACCAGGACCGGACGCCGGCCACGCCGGTCCCCGATGTGCCCGAACAGCACCGAGCCCAGCGGCCGGGCCACGAACCCCACGCCGAACGTCCCGAACGTCGCCAGCGTCCCCGCGAGCGGTGAGAACGTCGGGAAGAACAGCGGCCCCAGGACGAGCGCCGCGGCGGTGCCGTAGACGAAGAAGTCGTAGAACTCGATGGCGGTCCCGGCGAGCGAGGCGGCCGCAAGCCGCAGCATCGAGGGAACCTTTACGGTGCGTACATCGTGCATGTCGCGTCAACTACCCACGGTGACCGTCAGTTACGGGGGCGCACGGCGCCCTTCGCGGGCGCCTCGGCGCACCGTGATAAACCGGTCTGAGCTGCGGTCCGCCCAGGACCGCTCATCGTCTGAACGGACCGGAGGAAGCGTGCCCCGCACCCTGGCCAACGCCCCGATCATGATCCTCAACGGGCCCAACCTGAACCTGCTCGGCCAACGCCAGCCCGAGATCTACGGCTCCGACACGCTTGCCGACGTCGAGGCCCTCTGCGTCAAGGCGGCGGCCGCGCAGGGCGGCACCGTGGACTTCCGCCAGTCCAACCACGAGGGCGAACTGGTCGACTGGATCCACGAGGCCCGCCGTGACCACTGCGGGATCGTCATCAACCCGGGTGCCTACTCGCACACCTCGATCGCCATCCTGGATGCCCTCAACACCTGTGACGGGATGCCTGTGTTGGAGGTCCACATCTCCAACATCCACAAGCGTGAGTCGTTCCGGCACCACTCCTATGTCTCCCTGCGGGCCGACGGCGTGATCGCCGGATGCGGTGTGCAGGGCTATGTGTTCGGCGTGGAGCGGGTGGCGGCGCTGGTCGGCGCCGCCACTGCCGACGCGTGACCCCTCAGAGCCGTCCGGCCTCCACGATCCGCCGCAGGAAGCGCCGGGTTCGTTCCTGCTGCGGGTCGCCGAACACCTGCTCAGCGGTGCCGCGTTCGAGTACGACGCCGCCGTCGAGGAAGCAGATCTGGTCGGCGACGTCCCGGGCGAAGCCCATCTCGTGCGTCGCCAGCACCATGGTCATGCCCTCCTCCTTCAGGCCACGGACCACGGTGAGCACCTCGCCGACCAGCTCCGGGTCGAGGGCGGCGGTGATCTCGTCGAGCAGCAGCAGCCGGGGCCGTACCGCCAGGGCGCGCACGATCGCCACCCGCTGCTGCTGACCGCCGCTCAGCCGGTCGGGGTAGGCGCCCGCCTTGTCACCCAGGCCGAGGCGCTCGAGCAGCTCCCTGGCCCGCTCCTCGGCCTCCGCGCGGGAGACGCCGTGCACCCGGCGCGGCGCCAGGGTGATGTTCTCCAGCACGGTCATGTGCGGGAAGAGGTTGTACGCCTGGAAGACCACGCCGATACGCCGGCGCACCGCGTCCCGGTCCGCGCGCGGGTCGGTGATCTCCTCGCCGTCCAGCCAGATCGCGCCGTCGTCGATCTCCTCAAGGAGGTTGGCGCAGCGCAGCAGCGTCGACTTGCCGGATCCGGAGGCGCCGATCAGCGCGGTCACCGTGTGCGGGGCGACCGCCAGGTCCACGTCCCGCAGCACCACCGAGCCGCCGAAGGTCTTGCGGACGGACTCCATGCGCAGGACAGGTGCGTCGCTCATATGGATCCTCCCTGGGCCCGCTGCCGGTCCATCCTGGCCGTCACCCAGTCCGTGAAACGGGTCATCGGGATGGTCAGCGCCACGAAGACCAGCCCGGCGACGATGTACGGCGTGTAGTTGAGGCTGCGGCCCACGATGATGTCCGCCGCGCGTACGGCGTCGATCGCACCGCCGATCGACACCAGGCCGGTGTCCTTCTGGAGCGACACCAGGTCGTTCAGCAGCGGTGGTACCTGACGTCGTACCGCCTGCGGAAGCACGACGTAGCGCAGGGCCTGCCGGTTGGTCAGGCCCAGCGAGCGGGCCGCCGCGCGCTGCGAGGGGTGGACCGACTCGATGCCGGCGCGGAACACCTCGGCGACATACGCGGAGTACGTCAGCGTCAGCGCCGTACCGCCCAGCAGCACCGGATCGACCGTCACACCCTGGAGTCGCAGCGCCGGGACGCCCAGGACCACGATCATCAGGTTGATGATCAGCGGCAGCCCGCGGAAGAAGTCGGTGTACGCCGCCGCGAGCGCCCGCAGCGGGAAGAACACCGGTCCGCGCAGCGTGCGCGCGATGGCGATCAGCATCCCGAGGACCAGTACGGCGGCACCGCAGACGACCAGCAGCCGGACGTTCAGCCACAGTCCTTCGAGGACCTTCGGAAACGCCTCGCGCGCGTACTGCCCGTTGAAGAACGTCTCCTTGGTACGCGGCCAGCCGGGCGCGCTCACGACGACCAGATAGAGCGCGGCCGCCGTGACCAGCGTCGAGAGCGCGGCGATCGCGGTGGCACGGCGGGCCCGGGCACGCCGGTAGCGCTCCCGCTCCAGCCGCCGTCCGGACGGGGTGTAGCCGTCGTCCCCGAGCTCGGACATGCCACTCGCGCCGTCCGCGCCCTCCCGTCCTGCCCCGTCCTTCGTGACGGTCACTTGAGCACCGGGGCGTCGACGGCGTCGGAGAGCCACTGCTGCTCGATCTTCGCCAGGGTGCCGTCCTTGCGCAGCGCGTCGACGGCGTTCGTGACGCACGAGGTGAGCGCGCTGCCCTTGTCGAGGACCAGGCCGAACTGCTCGGGCGTACCGCCCTGGTTCTCGAACTGGCCCACGATCTTCGCGTTGGTCACCTCGGCCGAGGTGATGTAGAAGGCGGTCGGCAGGTCGACCACGATCGCGTCCACCTGGCCGTTCTTCAGCGCCGACTTGGCCTGGTCGTTCTTGGCGTACACGGCGGGCTGCTGCGACGGCTTCACCACGTCGGTGATGTAGTCGAGGCTGGTGGTGCCGACCTGGGCGCCCAGCTTCAGCCCCGTCAGATCCGCGATGGTGGTCGCCTTCGCGGCCTTGCTGCCCTTCAGCGCGATGACCGCCTGGCGCACGTCGTAGTAACCCGACGAGAAGTCCACGGCCTTCTTGCGCTCGGTGCTGATGGAGACCTGGTTGATGTCGAAGTCGAAGGTCTTCACCCCGGGCGCGAACGCCTTGTTGAAGGGCACGCTCTGCCAGACGACCGCACTCTTGTCGTACCCCAGCTGCTTCGCCACGGCGTACGCGACCGCGGACTCGAAGCCCTCGCCGTTGGCCGGCTTGTCGTCCTTGAACCAGGGCTCGTACGCGGGTTCGTCCGTCGCGATCGTCAGCTTGCCGGACGTCTGGGTGGCCAACTTGCCCTTGGCGCAGGTGGTTCCGGCCGACGAGGAAGAACCGCCGGAGGCCTTGTCGTCCGGCTGCGGAGCGCAGCCGACAGCGGTGGCGAGCAGGGCTATGGTGGCGGCGGCGACAGCGCGGCGCAGTGCGCTAGGGGCAGGGTGCATGGCGGGAGAGTGACAGCGAAGGCCGCGTTTGTCCAGGTCAAGAGGGTATTTGTCCGCATACTGGGAACCGGTGTTGCGGTCGTGTGAACGTTGCCTGCTGCGGGTTGCGAGGTGATCACGCCGGGGCCGCCGGTCGAGGGCGGGGAATGGTGACCGGCGGCCCGTACCGCGCAGGAGCCGTCATCCTGTGCGGGGCTGTGACCAGTTGACCGTGCAACGGCGCGCGCGGGGAGCGTGCGCTGGACTCCGGCGCGTGCGAACTGTTCACACGGGGCGCGCGATGAGTCCGCGCGGGGCGTGTGGGGTCGTGCGCGCGGGGCGCGAGTGAAGGGGCATGCGCTGGGGGTGAGTTGAGAACCGCGGGCCGGGCGAACTGAGCCTCGTGCGCCGGGCCGCGCGCTCACACGGCTCACCCGGACGGCTCGCGCCCATGGCGCGCGCGCCTGGCGTTCACCACGCGCGCGTGCGCCCGTGCTCACCACCCCACACGTGCCTCCGCACTCACCACCCGCGCGCGTGCCACTCCGGCAGGTGCGGGCGCTCGGTGCCCAGCGTGGTGTCGTTGCCGTGCCCCGGGTACACCCAGGTCTCGTCCGGCAGCACGTCGAAGATCTTCGTCTCCACGTCGTGGATCAGGCTGGCGAAGGCCTTCGCGTTCTTGTGCGTGTTGCCGACTCCGCCGGGGAAGAGGCAGTCCCCGGTGAAGACATGCGGGTGGCCGTGCGGGTCGTCGTAGACCAGGGCGATGGAGCCGGGGGTGTGGCCGACCAGGTGGCGGGCGGTCAGTTCGACCTGGCCGACCCGGATGACGTCGCCGTCGTCGACGGCGACGTCGGTGGTGACCGGGATGCCGGAGGCGTCCTCGCGGCCCGCGTACGTCCGTGCGCCGGTGGTGGCGACGACCTCGGCCAGCGCCTGCCAGTGGTCGCCGTGCTGGTGCGTGGTGACGACGGACGCGATGCCGTCGTCACCGATCATCCCCAGGAGCGTCTCCGCGTCGTTGGCCGCGTCGATCAGCAGTTGCTCGTCCGTGGCGCGGCAGCGCAGCAGATAGGCGTTGTTGTCCATGGGCCCGACCGCGATCTTGGTGATCATCAGGTCCTTGAGCTCGTGCACGTCCGCCGGTCCGCCGACCGTCACCTCTCCGCTGTACGTCATGGCGGTCAGCCTATAGCGGGGAGTGGCCGGTGAGGTGCCGTGCGCTACAGCGGCGGAAGCGTGGGCAGGGTGCCGCCCCGCACCGTCAGGGCCGAGCCGTCACGGCGGCCGGCGAGCCAGCCGAGCAGATCCGCGGCGCTTCCTTCGACGCCGACCGGGCCTCCAGGAGCGCCGCCGCCGGTCGTCCAGACGCGGCCGCCGTCGGTGCGCAGTCCGGTGGAGGGGACGTCCCGGTGGCCGCCGAAGCGGTCCGCGAGGAAGTCGATCTCCCGCTCCGTGAACTCCTCCGGGAGGTCCTCCAGCTCGTACCCGATTCCCAGGTCGACATGGTGCAGCTCGACTTCGGCCCAGCGCCGGAACGGCACCGCCGCCGCCGCGTCGGTGACCCCGTTGCGCAGCTCCACCGTGCGCGTCCAGTCCGCGGGCTCGGCCCCTCTGGCCCGGAAGCGGGCATCGCTCTCGCGCAGGTCGGTGAGCTGGGCGTCGAGCGGGCGCGGGGCGTCACGCTCGATGTCGGCGTCCCGGGCATCGACGGAGACGTACATGGGACGTCCGTCGAGGACGTTCGTGAGCGCGTCCGCGTTGCGGGCGAGATGGGCCAGGACGTGGCCGACGGTCCAGTCGGGCAGCCGTGACGGTCGCGCTACGGACGCGTTGTCCAGTTTGGCGGCTGCGGTGAGGAGCCGGTTCGTCGCTTCCTGTACAGACACCAGGTCATGAGCGTGATCAACCATGGGGCTGACAGTAGTCCCGCCACACCTTCGGGTGAAGGTTTCGCGCCAGGTCCGTAAATCGAATGCGCGTGCTATATCGTCGATGGTGGCGTCGGGCATGCTGGATGGTCCGGGATTGTTTACGCATCCAGGAATCCGAACCGGCGTTGTCAGTGGCTCCCCCTAGTCTGAAGAAGCACGGGGCTCTGCCCCTGTCACTTCTCTCAAGAAAGGTGCGGACCGGCTGTGGCCGACCGTCTCATCGTCCGTGGCGCGCGCGAGCACAATCTGAAGAATGTCTCGCTCGACCTGCCTCGTGACTCGCTCATCGTCTTCACGGGGCTGTCCGGGTCGGGCAAGTCCTCCCTGGCCTTCGACACGATCTTCGCCGAGGGCCAGCGTCGCTACGTGGAGTCACTCTCCTCGTACGCCCGCCAGTTCCTCGGGCAGATGGACAAGCCGGACGTGGACTTCATCGAGGGTCTGTCCCCGGCGGTGTCCATCGACCAGAAGTCGACCTCGCGCAACCCGCGCTCGACGGTCGGCACCATCACCGAGGTCTACGACTACCTGCGTCTGCTCTTCGCGCGCATCGGCAAGCCGCACTGCCCCGAGTGCGGCCGTCCGATCTCCCGCCAGTCGCCGCAGGCCATCGTGGACAGGGTCCTGGAGCTGCCGGAGGGGAGCCGCTTCCAGGTGCTCTCGCCGCTGGTGCGCGAGCGCAAGGGCGAGTTCGTCGACCTCTTCGCCGACCTCCAGACCAAGGGTTACTCCCGCGCGCGTGTGGACGGCGAGACCGTCCAGCTCTCCGAGCCGCCGACGCTGAAGAAGCAGGAGAAGCACACCATCGAGGTGGTCATCGACCGTCTCACGGTGAAGGACACCGCCAAGCGCCGCCTCACCGACTCCGTGGAGACCGCGCTCGGTCTGTCCGGCGGCATGGTCGTGCTCGACTTCGTCGACCTCCCCGAGGGCGACCCTGAGCGCGAGCGCATGTACTCGGAGCACCTGTACTGCCCGTACGACGACCTGTCCTTCGAGGAACTGGAGCCGCGCTCCTTCTCCTTCAACTCGCCCTTCGGCGCCTGCCCCGAGTGCACCGGCATCGGCACCCGCATGGAGGTCGACCCGGAGCTGATCGTTCCGGACGAGGACAAGTCCCTCGACGAGGGCGCCATCCACCCCTGGTCGCACGGGCACACCAAGGACTACTTCGGCCGGCTGATCGGCGCCCTCGCGGACGCGCTGGGCTTCCGCACCGACATCCCCTTCGCCGGCCTGCCCCAGCGCGCAAAGAAGGCCCTGCTCTACGGCCACAAGACGCAGATCGAGGTCCGCTACCGCAACCGCTACGGCCGCGAGCGCGTGTACACCACGCCCTTCGAGGGCGCGGTGCCCTTCGTCAAGCGCCGGCACAGCGAGGCCGAGAGCGACGCCAGCCGGGAGCGCTTCGAGGGCTATATGCGCGAGGTGCCCTGCCCGACCTGTCAGGGCACGCGCCTGAAGCCGATCGTCCTCGCGGTCACGGTCATGGACAAGTCGATCGCCGAGGTCTCGGCGATGTCCATCAGCGACTGCGCGGAGTTCCTGGGCGAGCTCAAGCTCAACGCCCGCGACAAGAAGATCGCCGAGCGCGTGCTGAAGGAGGTCAACGAGCGGCTGCGGTTCCTGGTCGACGTCGGCCTGGACTACCTCTCGCTGAACCGCGCGGCCGGCACCCTCTCCGGCGGCGAGGCCCAGCGCATCCGCCTGGCCACCCAGATCGGCTCCGGCCTCGTCGGCGTCCTGTACGTCCTCGACGAGCCGTCGATCGGCCTGCACCAGCGCGACAACCACCGGCTGATCGAGACCCTGGTCCGGCTGCGCGACATGGGCAACACGCTCATCGTCGTCGAGCACGACGAGGACACCATCAAGGTCGCCGACTGGGTCGTCGACATCGGCCCCGGCGCCGGCGAGCACGGCGGCAAGGTCGTGCACAGCGGCTCCCTCAAGGAACTGCTCACGAACGAGGAGTCGCAGACCGGCCAGTACCTGTCCGGCAAGAGGTCGATCCCGCTGCCCGACATCCGCCGCCCGCAGGACCCGTCCCGCCGGCTCACGGTGCACGGCGCCCGCGAGAACAACCTCCAGGACATCGACGTGTCCTTCCCGCTGGGCGTGTTCACGGCCGTCACGGGCGTGTCCGGCTCCGGAAAGTCGACGCTGGTCAACGACATCCTCTACACGCACCTGGCTCGTGAGCTGAACGGCGCGCGGAACGTCCCCGGCAGACACACGCGCGTGGACGGCGACGACCTCGTCGACAAGGTCGTGCACGTCGACCAGTCGCCCATCGGCCGCACCCCGCGATCGAATCCGGCGACGTACACCGGTGTCTTCGACCACGTCCGCAAGCTGTTCGCCGAGACCACCGAGGCGAAGGTCCGCGGCTACCTGCCGGGCCGCTTCTCCTTCAACGTCAAGGGCGGCCGCTGCGAGAACTGCGCCGGCGACGGCACCATCAAGATCGAGATGAACTTCCTCCCGGACGTCTACGTCCCGTGCGAGGTCTGCCACGGAGCCCGGTACAACCGGGAGACGCTGGAGGTCCACTACAAGGGCAAGTCCATCTCCGAGGTCCTGAACATGCCCATCGAAGAAGCCATGCACTTCTTCGAGGCCGTCCCGGCGATCAACCGCCACCTCACGACGCTGAACGACGTCGGTCTCGGCTACGTCCGCCTCGGCCAGTCCGCGACCACCCTGTCCGGCGGCGAGGCGCAGCGCGTGAAGCTCGCCAGCGAGTTGCAGAAGCGCTCCACCGGGCGCACCGTCTATGTCCTGGACGAGCCGACCACCGGTCTGCACTTCGAGGACATCAGCAAGCTGCTGAAGGTCCTCGCCGGCCTCGTGGACAAGGGCAACACGGTCATCGTCATCGAGCACAACCTCGATGTGATCAAGACCGCGGACTGGGTCGTCGACATGGGTCCGGAAGGCGGTGGCGGCGGCGGCCTGGTCGTCGCGGAGGGCACGCCCGAGGAGGTCGCCGCCGTCCCGGCCAGCCACACCGGCAAGTTCCTGCGCGAGATCCTGGGTGCTGACCGCATCAGCGACGCCAGCTTGGTGAAGGCGCCGCGCAAGACGGCGGCGAAGAAGACGGTCGCGGCCAAGTCGACGGCGAAGAAGACGGCGACCGCCACGACCGCCAACAGCACGGCTACGAAGAAGGCGGCCGGGGTCACGAGGAAGGCGACGCCCGCGAAGAAGACGACGCGGGCCCGCAAGGCCTGAGCCCCCGGGTAACCGGCTCGGACAAATCCAGAAAAGTGCGGCGCCCCGTGGGAACTTCCCGCGGGGCGCCGCTCGTTCCACCATCAGCCGCCCGATCCCCGCGGCGACGACGAACCTTGACTCATCAACAGCGGAATCAGCGGAATCAGCGGTAGCGGCGAATCGGCGACGAGGAGCCGAACGTCCCTTAAAACGGCCCGAGTTCGGAGGCGTACGGCGGCTCCGCACCCGCCCGGGAGCAGGTGATCGCGGCTGCCCGCGCCGCGAATCGAAGCAGCTTCGTCCAGCCGTCGGCGCCCAGTCCCGCGAGCGCCTCGGCGGACAGGGCATCCTGGGCGCCAAGGCCATGCAGCAGAGCCGCGTTCACGGTGTCGCCGGCGCCGATCGTGTCCACGACGTCGACCTCCTCACCCGGGACGGCGTACACGGTGCCGTCGGGGGTGAAGGCGCTGAGACCGTCACCGCCGTGGGTGATCACCACTGCGGAGGGGCCCGACGCCAGCCATTCGCGCGGGGTGCCGCCCAGCCACAGCGCGTCCTCCTCCGAGAGCTTGAGGAGAGCCACCGAGGGCAGCCAGCTTTTGAAGCGCGCCCGGTAGGCGTCCGGGTCCGTGATCAGACCTGCCCGGATGTTCGGGTCCAGAGCGGTGAACAGACCCTGCCCGGCCGCACCGCGCATCAGCTCCTCGTAGGCGCTCGCCCCCGGTTCCAGGGCGAGTGAGAGCGTGCCGAAGGAAATGGCACGGGTCGTGGCGGGAAGGCCGGCGGGGGCGGTGAACAGGCGGTCGGCGGTGCCGTCGACATAGAAGGAGTAGGAGGCCGAGCCCTGCGCGTCGATCGTGGCGGCCGCGAGGGTGGTCGGTTCCGTGCCGCGCTCCACGAGGGAGACATCGACACCCGCGCGCCGCAGCCCGTCCAGCAGGGCCTCGCCGAAGGCGTCGGACGAGGTGCGGGAGCAGAACGCGGTGGGGGAGCCGAGGCGGCCGAGTGCCACGGCCGTGTTGTACGGGCCGCCGCCGAGCGCCGGCTGCAGGGGTGCGAGGGCGCCCGTGCCCTGCGGTACCAGGTCGATCAGTGCCTCACCGGCGACGACGATCACGAGAGGGTTCCTTCCTCGGGGTACTCGGAATGCTGGTGGTGTCCGGACCGCCCGGACTGCGGGACCTGCTGGGAGCGTGCGGAGCGTGGCCGCGCCGCCCATACCGACCCGGCCCGCGCGGTCGCCGCCGCCCCGCCGTCCTCCTCCTGGCAGCCGCACGACGTCCGGTGCACGAACGTGCACGGAAGCCGTACGGTCCTGGCGGGCCGGTCGGGTGCGGCCAGCCGTTCGAGGAGCACCCGGACCGCCTCGGCGCCGATCTCTCTGCTGGGCTGGGCGACGGCGGTGAGGCGAGGCGAGAACAGATCGGCCCAGGCGAAGTCGTCGAAGCAGCACAGGGCGATGTCGTCCGGCACACAGAGGCCGTGTGCGCGCAGGGCGCCCAGCGCGCCGATGGTCATCGCGTTGTTGGCGGTGACAAGCGCCGTGGGCGGCACGGAGAGCGACACCAGGGCCGCGGTGGCCCGCTCGGCTCCGGCGGACTCGGAGTGGCCGGAAACGACCAGACCTTCGTCGAGGGGCAGCCCGGCGGTGGCGAGCCCCTTCCGGTAGCCGATGATGCGTTCGCCGGTGGTGCTGAGCCCGGGGAGCCCCGCGACCAGGCCGATCCGGCGATGACCGAGACCGGCGAGGTGGGTGACGAGTCGGGCCGTCGGCTCGGTGTTCTCGGCGCAGACCTGGTCGAAGCGCGGCGCGGTGTCCGCGCGGCCGTCGATCACCCGGTCGAGGAGGACGGTCGGCACGGCGTGCCGGTCGATATAGGCGAGGAGTGCGTGCGGGTCGGCGGAGGGGGCGACGATCATGCCGTCGACACGGCGCTCGTGCAGAAGCTGGACGACCTTGCGTTCGTGCTCGGGGTCGTCGTGCGGATCGGCGATGAGCAGGCTGTAGCCGTGTTCCAGGGCAGCGGCCTCGACGCCCTGGAGGATCTCCGTGAAGTAGGGGTTGCTGATCGCCGACACCGCGATCCCGATGGAGCGGGTGCGGGAGGTCACCAGGGAGCGGGCGAGGGTGTTGGGCGTGTAGCCCAGTTCCTCGATGGCGTCGAGCACCGCCTGACGGGTGTGGGGCAGCACCGGACGCGTCTCGTTCAGCACATGAGAGACGGTCGCCACGGATACACCCGCGCTTCGGGCGACGTCGGCCATGGTGGGCACGGGGCTCCCCTCCTTCGCGTCCAGCCCTTGGGCAAGGCTCTTCCGTTCCCTCGCGGGTTGCCTCGGGCCGTGGGCCTCGGCCGGGAAGCTACCCCATCCGGCAGCGTCGCGTAAACGCTTACGCAAGCGTTTACGTCCGATCGGGTGAACTCTCCCCAGCCATGTTCCCGCCCTCCGCCCGGCCCATCGGCTGCGCCGGTCGATCCGACCTCAGCCCCACCAACGTCGACCCGCGCCTATGGTCGGCCCGGTTGCCCCCGCCCCCCACACGCCCAACGTCCCCCACCCACCTCGAAAGCGGGACGATCCGCCCAGGTATCGTCGCCCTGCCCTCCTACCACCACCGTCCCTGCCCCGCCCCGCCTGGAGCCCCTCATGCCCGCCGCCCGCCCCTCCGCCAGCCGCCGTACCGTCCTGCGTGGGGCCGCGGTCACACCGGTCGCCGGGATCGGGCTGGCCGCCTGTTCGGCTCCCGGCGGCGGAGCCGCGGCGGACGCGACGCCGACCGCTCCGGTCGATCTCGGGGCGGAGAGCGAGGTCACCAAGGGCAGCGCGAAGCTCTACCGGGAGCACAACGTCGTCGTCAGCCGCTCCGCCGACGGCGCACTGAAGGCGTACAGCACGATCTGCACGCACGCGGGGTGCCCGATCAACAAACTCCAGGGCACGACGCTGGTCTGCCCCTGCCACGGCAGCGAGTTCGACGCGGTCACCGGAAAGGTGGTCCGGTCGCCGGCCACCGAGCCGTTGAACGAGCTGCCGGTCAAGGCCGCGAACGGGCGGATCGTGGCGGGGCCGGGAGCCTGATCCCCGGAGGCCGGTTCAGGGTCGGGTCATTCCCAGTCCCAGCCGATCCCGAGAAGGCCCGGCCGTACTCGGGGCTCGACCAGGTGGACGGAGCGGTGCAGTCCGCTCAGCGGGAGGGCCTGCCGGCCGCTGCGCGGGGCCGCCGCGGAGTGCTGGGCGAACCGGTGGCAGCGCGTCGGCAGTGCGTCGGCGGCGAAACGCACCTGGAGGGTGTACTGGCCGCCGGGAAAGCCGAAGTCACGGACGTACTCGCGGGAGACGCCGGCCGTGCCGTCCTCCACGGCGTAGCGGAAGAGAAAGGTGTCGCCGGAGCGCAGGCGGGTGCCGAAGAGGAGCTCGGCGACGAGCAGGCCGGTCTCCGGGTCCGAGCGGATGCGTCCGGTGCGGCAGTTCTCCAGGGCGCGCACGCTCATGTGCTGCGGGGCGCAGCCGGGGTCACCGTGGTGGACGGCCACGAAGCGGTCGACGCCGTCCCGGTGGGCGCGCACGATGTGCTGCGATTCACGGGCGGCCAGTTCGCGGTGGGCGCCGATCCGCACGCGCTCGTGGTGTCCCAAGGCGTGCAGACCACCATCGAGGGACCAGCCGAGCTCGGCCTGCAGACGGTCCAGGACGTCGGAGGCCTCGATCAGGGAGCGGTAGGAGCGGGCGGCGGGGCGGCGTGCGGCAGGGCCCTGGTCGGTATCGGCCAGCAGCCGGATCAGGGACTCCTCCGGGAGCTGGAGTATCTCCTCCAGCGCGCGGACGGCCCGCAGCGACTCCGGGCGCTGCGGGCGGCGGGCCCCCTGCTGCCAATAACTCAGGCTGGTGACACCCACTTTGACCCCGTAGCGCGACAGATGGTGCTGCACGCGCTGGAGCGGCAGCCCGCGGGCGGCGATCGCGGCGCGCAGGGCCACATGGAAGGGGCCGCCGCGCAGGGCCGAGTCCAGTTCCGCGGTGGCGACGTCCGCGTGCTGTGTGCCGTGCCGCATGCAGAGGGGCCTTTCTCTTGGGGGGTTCACAACGGCTGGTCAGGCCGTTGGCGCGGGTCCGGGGCCACCCCGTCGGCGTCGGGGCGGCCGCACCTGGGTACGCCGCGTCCGCAGGCCGCTGCTCACGGCCCCGAGTTCCCCCGCATTGAAGCGTGTTGACCAATCCCCGACAACACCTTCGACCGGCCGAGGGCGCCCACCTGGCCGAGGCGTGATCCCGTCGCCGGAAGGACCGTGCGGGGGAGAGGGTGCCGTGGTCGTCCGCGTGGCCGAAGCCCGTTCGCGCGTAGGGCGCCGATTTGGGGAGGAAGCCGGGCAAGGTCCGTGCCAGGTCCGTTGCGTTCGGCTCAGCGGTTCCGCGCCGGTCATGGGGAGGCCCCGCGTCGACGGAGTGCCGGGACGGCTCACGATGCCACCGAGGTGGCCGATTCCGAGATCCGCTCCCGGCGCGGGCGGGCGGGCGGGGCCTGGTCGCGCCCGGAGCGCGAGGTTCTCGCTCCGACGGCGGAGAGCGGCAGGCGAGGGGCCCGCACGGCGAGGGGCTGCACGGCGAGGGGGCGTGGTGACAGGGCTGAGTGGTGACGGGGCACGCGGCCGCCTCGGCAGATGCTGTCTCCGGGTCCGCTTGGCGCCGCTGGTCTCGCGCCCCAGGGCCCCCGGCGGCGGCGCGCCGCCCCTGGACGTCCCATGAGCCCCCTCCCCTGTCAGCCCACCATCCCCGGACGCACCCGATGCCCTCCGCCGTGTCGGCCGGCTTCCCCAGATGCTCCGATGCCCCTCTGCCCGGCATTCCCCGTATACCTCCGGGCCCCTCCTCTACCTCCGGGCCCCTCCTCGCCCGGCGTTCCCGGACACCCCGCGAGCCCTCTCCTTTCCGCAGCCCCGCTGGCCCTGCCGCCCCCGCCGGCCCCGCCGGGGTTGTCCACAGGCTCGTCGCGGTGTCGGTGTGCGCCAGTAGGGTGTGAGACATGGCCGACCCCTCCAGCTACCGCCCCAAGCCGGGACAGATCCCGGACTCTCCCGGGGTGTACAGGTTCCGTGACGAGCACCGCCGGGTGATCTACGTCGGAAAGGCGAAGAGCCTGCGCCAGCGCCTGGCGAACTACTTCCAGGACCTGACGAGCCTGCACCCCCGCACCCGGACGATGGTCACCACCGCCGCGTCCGTGGAGTGGACCGTGGTGTCCACGGAGGTCGAGGCGCTCCAGCTGGAGTACTCCTGGATCAAGGAGTACGACCCCCGGTTCAACGTCAAGTACCGCGACGACAAGAGCTACCCGTACCTCGCGGTGACGATGAACGAGGAGTTCCCGCGGGTCCAGGTGATGCGCGGTCACAAGAAGAAGGGCGTTCGCTACTTCGGGCCGTACGGCCACGCGTGGGCGATCCGGGACACCGTCGACCTGCTGCTGCGCGTGTTTCCGGTGCGCACCTGCTCCGCCGGGGTGTTCAAGAACGCCACCCGCACCGGCCGCCCCTGCCTGCTCGGCTACATCGGCAAGTGCTCCGCCCCCTGCGTCGACCGGATCTCCCCGGAGGACCACCGCGAACTGGCCGAGGAGTTCTGCGACTTCATGGCCGGCCGCACCGGCACCTACCTCCGCCGTCTGGAGAAGCAGATGATGGCGGCCGCCGAGGAGATGGAGTACGAGCGGGCCGCCCGCCTGCGCGACGACATCGAGGCCCTGAAGAAGGCCATGGAGAAGAACGCGGTCGTGCTCGCCGACGCGACCGACGCCGACCTGATCGCCGTCGCCGAGGACGAGCTGGAGGCGGCCGTCCAGATCTTCCATGTGCGCGGGGGCCGCGTGCGAGGTCAGCGCGGCTGGGTGACGGACAAGGTGGAGGACGTCACCACCGGAGCCCTGGTCGAGCACGCCCTCCAGCAGCTCTACGGCGAGGAGAGCGGGGACTCCGTCCCCAAGGAGGTGCTGGTCCCGGCGTTGCCCGAGCCGGTCGAGCCGGTCCAGGAGTGGCTCACCGGCCGCCGCGGGTCGAATGTCTCGCTGCGCATTCCGCAGCGCGGCGACAAGAAGGCCCTGATGGAGACCGTGCAGCGCAATGCCCTGCAGGCGCTCGGCCTGCACAAGACGAAGCGCGCCTCCGACCTCACCACCCGCTCCCGGGCGCTGGAGGAGATCGCCGACGCCCTGGACCTGGACAGCGCCCCCCTGCGTATCGAGTGCTACGACATCTCGCACCTCCAGGGCGACGACGTCGTGGCCTCCATGGTCGTCTTCGAGGACGGCCTGCAGCGCAAGAGCGAGTACCGCCGCTTTCAGATCAAGGGCTTCGCCGGCCAGGACGACGTGCGCTCCATGCACGAGGTGATCACCCGCCGCTTCCGCCGCTACCTCGCCGAGAAGGAGAGGACCGGTGAGTGGGCGGAGGAGGACGGCACGGAAAGCCCGCTCACAGACGCCGGCGTCCTCACGGCCTCCGGCGCACCCACGGCCGCCGACGCGCCTACAGTCGCCGGTGCGCCCACCGACGCCGGCGCCCTCACAGCCTCCGGCGCACCCGCGGCCGCCGATACCCCGACGGCCGCCGGCACCGACACCGGCACCGACACCGACACCGGCCCGGTCAACGGTTTCAAGGACGACGACGGGCGCCCCAGGAAGTTCGCCTACCCACCCCAGCTCGTGGTCGTCGACGGCGGCCAGCCCCAGGTCGCGGCGGCCAAGCGGGCGCTCGACGAGCTGGGTATCGACGACATCGCCGTCTGCGGCCTCGCCAAGCGACTCGAAGAGGTCTGGCTGCCCGAGGACGACGACCCCGTGGTCCTGCCCCGCACCAGCGAGGGTCTCTACCTGCTCCAGCGCGTCCGTGACGAGGCGCACCGCTTCGCCATCACCTACCAGCGCACCAAGCGTGCCAAGCGCTTCCGCTCCGGCCCGCTGGACGACGTACCGGGCCTCGGTGAGACCCGCAAACAGGCGTTGATCAAGCATTTCGGCTCGGTGAAGAAGCTGCGGTCCGCCACAATCGAGCAGATCCAGGAGGTGCCCGGGATAGGCCGCAAGACGGCCGAGACCATCGCCGTGGCCCTCGCCCAGGCGGCCCCGGCCGCGCCTGCCGTGAACACGGCGACCGGAGAGATCATGGATGACAGGGAAGACGAGGCGCCCGAGACGACGGCGGACGCCTCGGGGGAGCCCGTACCCGCGGGCGCCTCCGAGGCGCCCGAGACGACGGCGGACGCCTCGGGGGAGCCCGTACCCGCGGGCGCCCCGGACGATCGGGGGCAGGAGAGATGACCGAGCGCGACGCACAGCACACAGCCCGGCGAGATCCGGCGTTCAGCGACACGCAGGGTCCGCCCGAGAAAACGCACAACGAGGCGGGCCAGGATCAGCCGCAGGAAGCGGAAGCGGGCCAGGAAAACGGAGCAGAAGTGAGCACGGACGCCACTCCGGCCGGAGTGCCCGAGGCGGCCATCCCCGAGCTGGTGATCATCTCCGGCATGTCGGGAGCGGGCCGGTCGACGGCGGCGAAGTGTCTGGAGGACCTCGGCTGGTTCGTCGTGGACAACCTCCCGCCGGCCCTCATCCCCACCATGGTCGAGCTGGGCGCCCGCTCCCAGGGCAACGTGGCCCGGATCGCGGTCGTCGTCGACGTGCGCGGCCGGCGCTTCTTCGACAACCTGCGCGAGTCCCTCGCCGACCTCGACAGCCGGGGCGTCACCCGCCGGATCGTCTTCCTGGAGTCCTCGGACGACGCCCTGGTCCGCCGCTTCGAGTCGGTGCGCCGCCCGCACCCCCTCCAGGGCGACGGCCGGATCGTGGACGGCATCGCCGCCGAGCGCGAGCTGCTGCGCGAGCTGCGCGGCGACGCCGACCTGGTGATCGACACCTCCAGCCTCAACGTGCACGAGCTGCGCGCCAAGATGGACGCCCAGTTCGCCGGTGAGGAGGAGCCCGAGCTGCGGGCCACCGTGATGTCGTTCGGCTTCAAGTACGGCCTGCCGGTCGACGCCGACCTGGTCGCCGACATGCGGTTCCTGCCCAACCCGCACTGGGTGCCGGAGCTGCGCCCGTACACCGGCCTCAACGAGGAGGTGTCGGCGTACGTCTTCAACCAGCCGGGCGCCAAGGAGTTCCTCGACCGGTACGCCGAGCTGCTGCGACTGATCGCGACCGGATACCGGCGCGAGGGCAAGCGGTATGTGACCATCGCCATCGGCTGCACGGGCGGCAAGCACCGCTCGGTCGCCGTCTCCGAGAAACTCGCTGCCCGTCTGGCCGCCGAGGGAGTGGAGACCGTAGTCGTGCACCGGGACATGGGGCGCGAGTGACCGGACGCTCTCCACGGCTGAGCAGGCTGCGCCGGGTCGTGCCCGAGTCCCGTTCGGGCCGCCCCGTCGAGGCCCGCGGCGCCCGGCCGCGCCGGCGCGGTGCCCAGCCCAAGGTGGTCGCGCTGGGCGGCGGCATGGGCCTGTCCGCCTCGCTCGCCGCGCTGCGCCGGATCACCGGCGACCTCACCGCCGTCGTCACCGTGGCCGACGACGGCGGCTCCAGCGGGCGCCTCCGCGACGAACTCGGCGTGCTCCCTCCGGGTGATCTGCGCAAGGCCCTCGCCGCGCTGTGCGGTGACGACGACTGGGGCCAGACCTGGGCCCGGGTCATCCAGCACCGCTTCCAGTCCAAGGGCGACCTGCACGAGCACGCGGTCGGCAATCTGCTGATCGTCGCTCTGTGGGAACAGCTCGGCGACCACGTCCAGGCCCTGGACCTGGTCGGCAAGCTGCTCGGCGCGCACGGGCGGGTGCTGCCCATGTCCGCCGTGCCGCTGGAGCTCCAGGCCCTGGTCAAGGGCCATGACCCGGAGCGGCCGGAGGAGGTGGACATCGTTCGGGGGCAGGCCACGGTGGCGCTGACACCCGGCGAGGTGCAGTCCGTGCACCTGGTGCCGCACGACCCGCCGGCCGTGCCGGAGGCCGTCGCGGCGGTCCTGGACGCGGACTGGGTGGTGCTGGGCCCCGGGTCCTGGTTCTCCTCGGTGATCCCACACCTGCTCGTCCCCGATCTCCTCGACGCGCTCACCGAGACCAAGGCCCGTAAGGTCCTGTCGCTGAACCTCGCACCGCAGCCGGGTGAAACCGAAGGCTTCTCCCCGCAGCGTCATTTGGAGGTTTTGGGCCGACACGCCCCTAAACTCGCCCTGGACGTGGTGCTGGCCGACGAGGCCGCCGTGCCCGACCGCGACTCGCTCACCGAAGCCGCCAAGCGGCTGGGAGCCGCGGTCGAGCTGGGCCCCGTGGCCCGGACCGACGGATCACCCCGGCATGATCCGGAGCTGTTGGCCGCCGCGTACGACCGTATTTTTCGGATGCATGGAAGGATCGGCCCATGGCGATGACGGCAGCGGTGAAGGACGAGATCTCCCGGCTACCCGTCACCCGGACCTGCTGCCGGAAGGCGGAGGTCTCCGCCATTCTGCGGTTCGCGGGCGGCCTCCACCTGGTGAGCGGGCGCATCGTGATCGAGGCGGAGCTGGACACCGCGATGGCGGCCCGGCGTCTCAAGCGGGACATCCTGGAGATCTTCGGCCACAGTTCCGAGTTGATCGTGATGGCACCCGGCGGGCTGCGCCGCGGCTCGCGGTACGTGGTGCGGGTGGTGGCGGGCGGCGACCAGCTGGCCCGACAGACCGGACTGGTGGACGGCCGGGGCCGCCCGATCCGGGGCCTGCCCCCGCAGGTCGTCTCCGGGGCGACCTGTGACGCGGAGGCGGCCTGGCGCGGCGCCTTCCTGGCGCACGGCTCGCTGACCGAGCCCGGCCGTTCGTCCTCCCTGGAGGTGACCTGCCCCGGCCCGGAGGCCGCGCTCGCCCTGGTCGGGGCGGCCCGCCGGCTGTCCATCGCCGCGAAGGCCCGTGAGGTGCGCGGGGTGGACCGGGTGGTTGTCCGGGACGGTGACGCGATCGGCGCCCTGCTGACCCGCCTCGGCGCGCACGAGTCCGTGCTGGCCTGGGAGGAACGCCGGATGCGCCGCGAGGTGCGGGCCACCGCGAACCGCCTCGCCAACTTCGACGACGCCAATCTGCGCCGCTCCGCGCGCGCGGCGGTCGCCGCCGGAGCACGGGTCCAGCGTGCCCTGGAGATCCTCGCCGACGAGGTGCCCGAGCACCTCGCGGCGGCCGGCCGGCTGCGCATGGAGCACAAGCAGGCCTCCCTGGAGGAGCTGGGCGCGCTAGCAGACCCGCCGCTCACCAAGGACGCCGTCGCGGGCCGGATCCGCCGTCTGCTGGCGATGGCCGACAAGCGCGCGTCTGACCTGGGCATCCCGGGCACCGAGGCCAACCTCAGCGAGGAACTGGCCGACAACCTCGCAGGCTGAGGCACCGTCAACACGCCGGTGTCGATGGCCACGACGGTCGTCGGCACCGGCGTTTGCATCTCTTTTAAGCCACCATGAGCTGTCCGTGAGGCGCCCTTGACTGGATCATGAAGTGTCATGAGCCTGGCAGGGGTTCGCCGCCGTGGCGGGCCACTGCTAGGGGGGTTCATGAGACACAGAGCGAGATCGATCCTCGCTGTCGGCGCGCTTCTGATCGGCGGAGCCGCACTCGCACCCATGGCCCAGGCGCAGACCGCGGGTTCGGCGAAGCCCGACCCCGACGAGGTCAAGGTCTACCGCGCCGACGTCACCAAGAAGCAGATTCCCCTGCTGCTCAAGGCCGGCCAGGACGGCCATGAGCTCGGCGACCAGGTCACCGGATCCGGCAAGACCGAAGTCGAGCTCTATCTCACCGGCGGGCAGGCCCGGACCCTGGAGAAGCAGGGCGTCGACCTCACCGAACACACGCTGTCGGCCAAGGCGGAGACCCGTGTCGCGGACGCCTCCCAGGGCGTGTTCCGCCCGTACAGCGGCAGCGGCGGGCTCAAGGAGGAGATCCTCCGGACCGCGCAGGCCAACCCCGGCCTCACCAAGGTCGAGTCCATCGGCAGGACGGTCAACGGCCAGGACATCCTCGCGCTCAAACTGACCAAGGGCGCGAAGAGTTCCAAGGACGGCTCGAAGCCCTCCGTGCTGTACGTGTCCAACCAGCACGCGCGCGAGTGGATCACGCCGGAGATGACCCGCCGGCTGATGCACTACTACCTGGACAACTACAGCACCGACAAGCGCATCAAGAAGATCGTCGACTCGACCGAGCTGTGGTTCGTGCTGTCGGCCAACCCCGACGGCTACGACTACACCTTCCAGGACTCCGACGCCCGCCTGTGGCGCAAGAACCTGCGGGATGTCAACGGCGACGGCGCCATCAGCACGGGTGACGGCGTCGACCTCAACCGCAACTTCGGCTACAAGTGGGGCTACGACGACGAGGGTTCGTCCCCGAACCCCACCAGCGAGACCTACCGCGGCGCGAGCCCCGAGTCCGAGCCCGAGACCAAGGCGCTGGACGACTTCGAGAAGCGCGTCGGCTTCTCGTACGGCATCAACTACCACTCGGCCGGCGAACTCCTCCTCTACGGCGTCGGCTGGCAGGTGGCCACCCCGACCCCGGACGACGTCCTCTACAAGGCGCTGGCCGGCACCCCGGACAACCCGGCGATCCCCGGCTACCGCTCGCAGGTCTCCTCGGAGCTGTACACCACCAACGGCGAGGCGGACGGCCACGCGTCGAACGTCAACGGCATGGCGATGTTCACCCCCGAGATGTCGACCTGCCAGACGGCCTCGAACATCGACCCGAACGACGCCTGGAACGCCGCCGACTGCCAGTCGGTCTTCAACTTCCCGGACGACGAGACGCTCATCCAGGACGAGTTCGCGAAGAACGTTCCGTTCGCGCTGTCCGTCGCCGAGACCGCCGCCCACCCCGACCAGCCGGTCTCCTCGGTCGGCCTGAGCGCCGCCGACTTCACCCCGGCCACGTTCTCCACGTCGTACTCGCGTGGCGCCGACCAGGAGGTCTCCGCCGTCGTCCGCAAGGCGATCCGCGACAAGGAGCTGAAGTACCGCGTCAACGGCGGCCGCACACGGGACACGGCACTCAGGGCCTGGAAGGGCGGCGAGACCTACGGTGGTGACGACAACCTCTACTTCGACGAGTACCGGGCCAAGGTGAAGGACGGCGTGCCGGGCGACAAGGTCGAGGTCTGGTTCACCGGTGAGACCAAGAGCGGCAAGAAGGTCTCCAGCTCGCACTTCACGTACACCGTCGCCGAGCGCCCCAAGGCGGACACCCTGGTGGTCGCCGAGGAAGGCGCCAAGGCCACCGAGGCCCAGACCTATGTCGACGCGCTGAAGGCGGCCGGGCACAAGGCGGTCGTCTGGGACGTCGCCACCCAGGGCGCACCCGACGCACTCGGCGTGCTGAAGCACTTCGGGACGGTCGTCCACTACTCCGGCACCAAGGGCCCCGGCAACGACACCCAGCTGCAGCTGCGCGCCTATCTCAACGAGGGCGGCAAGCTGGTCGAGGCGGGCGAGCTGGCCGGTGGCAGCGTCGACCTCGGCGACGGCACCCCGTCCAACGACTTCAGCCAGTACTACCTGGGCGCCTACTCCCGTACGTCGACACCGGGCGCCACCGGCTTCACCGGCTCCGGTTCGCTGGACGGCTTCGGCGGAGCCCTCAGCGGCACCACCGCCAACCCGCTCGACAAGGCCGGGACCTACTCCGTCACCTCGGACGAGCTCTCCACCGAGACCTACCCCCAGTTCGCCAGCGCGGGCGCCGGCCAGTTCGCCGGGACCATCAACCCGTACGGGCCGTACTCGGGGTCCTACATGGCGGCGGCCGTGCACACCGACGACGCCTACAAGCGCCTCACCCGCACCATCGACCTCACCGGTGTCACCGCGTCCGACCAGCCGGCCCTGAGCGCCAAGCTGCTCTGGGACACCGAGCCCGGCTACGACCACGCGGTGGTCGAGGCGCACATCGTGGGCGCCGACGACTGGACGACCCTGCCCGAGGCGGGCGGTGCCACCAGTGACGCCGTGCCGAGCGAGTGCGGGGCCGGGTTCCTGATCGCCG
Organism: Streptomyces sp. NPDC048417; assembly: GCF_040651615.1. Lineage (NCBI taxonomy): Bacteria > Bacillati > Actinomycetota > Actinomycetes > Kitasatosporales > Streptomycetaceae > Streptomyces > Streptomyces sp. NPDC048417. The sequence continues at coordinate 68,591 of NZ_JBEZKI010000014.1, forward strand.
AGCACCCGTGGCTCAAGCACTACCTGACCATCGGGAACAACCAGTGCACCGCGAGCGGCACCACTGGCTCCTGGCACAGCCTCACCGGCAGCTCCGCGGGCTGGCAGTCCGTGAAGTTCGACCTGAGCGCCTACGCCGGGAAGACCGTCGAGGTCTCCATCGGCTACATCACCGACCCGAGCACCGGCGGACACGGCGTCCTCGTCGACGAGGCCTCGCTCGTGACCGGCGGCACGGCCACCCAGACCGAGGGCTTCGAAACCTCCTTGGGCGCCTGGAGCGTCAGCGGACCGCCGGCCGGCAGTCCGGCCGTCCTCAAGGACTGGGAGCGCACCGGAGCCCTGTTCAAGACGTACGGGGCCGTCACCACCGGCCGCACCGTGCTGCTCGGCTTCGGCCTGGAACAGGTCACCTCGGCCGCCGAGCGTGCCTCTCTGGTGAAGAAGGCGTTGACGGCACTCGACAACTGATCGCGACGGCACGCGACAAGTGAGCCGACCCGCTCACGAACGAGTGACAACAGGCTGAAACGCGGTCGGCATTCCGTGACAAAGCGGCGTGATACGACCCCCGATCCGAGGTGGTCCGTACCCCTACTGGCGGGTACGGACCGCCTCGCCGTGTATGGGGCATCTGGATGTCACCTCGGGAGCCTCAGGGAGGTAGGGTCGTGGGTGGTCGGGGACATCCCAAATACAGCTCGCCGGCACCGCATGGCCGGCGTACCAACGAGGAGATCGGTTCGTGACGATCCGCGTAGGCATCAACGGCTTCGGCCGCATTGGTCGCAACTACTTCCGCGCGCTGCTGGAGCAGGGTGCTGACATCGAGATCGTGGCTGTCAACGACCTGGGTGACACCGCGACCACCGCCCACCTGCTCAAGTACGACACGATCCTTGGGCGCCTCAAGGCCGAGGTCTCGCACACCGCCGACACCATCACGGTCGACGGTCACACCATCAAGGTCCTGTCCGAGCGCAACCCCTCCGACATCCCGTGGGGTGAGCTGGGCGTCGACATCGTCATCGAGTCGACCGGCATCTTCACCAAGAAGGACGACGCCGCCAAGCACATCGCCGGTGGTGCGAAGAAGGTCCTCATCTCGGCTCCGGCCAAGGACGAGGACATCACCATCGTGATGGGCGTCAACCAGGACAAGTACGACCCGGCGAGCCACCACGTCATCTCCAACGCCTCCTGCACCACCAACTGTGTGGCGCCGATGGCGAAGGTCCTCGACGAGAACTTCGGCATCGTCAAGGGCCTGATGACGACGGTGCACGCGTACACGAACGACCAGCGGATCCTGGACTTCCCGCACAAGGACCTGCGTCGCGCGCGTGCCGCCGCCGAGAACATCATCCCGACCACCACCGGTGCCGCGAAGGCCACCGCCCTGGTCCTGCCGCAGCTCAAGGGCAAGCTGGACGGCATCGCGATGCGCGTCCCGGTCCCGACCGGCTCGGCCACCGACCTGGTCGTGACGCTGCAGCGCGAGGTCACCAAGGACGAGGTCAACGCCGCGTTCAAGAAGGCCTCCGAGGACGGCGACCTGAGCGGCTACCTGGCGTACACCGAGGACGAGATCGTCTCCTCGGACATCGTCGGCGACCCGGCCTCCTGCACCTTCGACTCCTCCCTGACCATGGTCCAGGAGGGCAACACGGTGAAGATCCTCGGCTGGTACGACAACGAGTGGGGCTACTCCAACCGCCTCGTCGACCTCACGGTCTTCGTCGGCAACCAGCTCTGATCGGCCAAGCAGGCACCTCGATGCGGTAGCAGGGCTCGGGCAGCGCACGGTCGCGCCGCCCGAGCCCTGACGCGCGTAAGGATCGACCCGGCGTCTACGGTTCGATCAGCCCTCGTACGATCAAGAGCCCTCCTGTAGGAGTCCCCACCCATGAAGACGATCGACGAACTCCTCGCCGAAGGGGTCGACGGCAAGCGGGTCTTCGTCCGCGCCGACCTCAACGTGCCGATGTCCGACGGCCTCATCACCGACGACGGCCGCATCCGCGCCGTCCTGCCCACCGTCAAGGCCCTCGCCGACGCGGGCGCCAAGGTGGTCGTCGCCTCGCACCTGGGCCGCCCCAAGGGCGCCCCGGACCCCAAGTTCTCGCTGCTCCAGGCCGCCGAGCGGCTCGCCGAACTCCTCGGCGCCCCGGTCGCCTTCGCCCAGGACACCGTCGGCCCCGCCGCCCACGACGCGGTGAACGGCCTGCAGCCCGGCCAGGTCGCGGTCATCGAGAACCTGCGTTTCAACGCCGGCGAGACCTCGAAGGACGACACCGAGCGCGGCGAGTTCGCCGACCAGCTCGCCGCCCTCGCGGACGTCTACGTCGGTGACGGCTTCGGCGCCGTGCACCGGGGGCACGCCTCCGTCTACGACCTTCCGGCCCGGCTGCCGCACTACGCCGGCTACCTGATCGCCACCGAGGTCGGCGTCCTGAAGAAGCTCACCGAGGACGTCAAGCGCCCCTACGTGGTGGTGCTCGGCGGCGCCAAGGTCTCCGACAAGCTCGCCGTCATCGACGAACTGCTCGGCAAGGCCGACCGCCTCCTCATCGGCGGCGGCATGGTCTACACCTTCCTCAAGGCCAAGGGGTACGAGGTCGGCAGCTCCCTCCTCCAGGAGGACCAGCTCGACACCGTCACCGAGTACCTGGAGCGCGCCGAGAAGACCGGCGTCGAGATCGTCCTGCCCGTCGACACGCTGGTCGCTCCCGAGTTCCCGGACCTGTCCGGCAAGGCTCCGTCCAACCCCAGCACGGTCGCCGCGGACGCCATGCCGGCCGGCCAGATGGGCCTGGACATCGGCCCGGAGACGGCCAAGCTGTACGCCTCGAAGCTCGCCGACGCCGCCACCGTCTTCTGGAACGGTCCCATGGGCGTCTTCGAGCACCCCGACTACGCCGCGGGCACCCGCGCGGTCGCCCAGGCTCTCGTCGAGTCCAAGGGCTTCACCGTCGTCGGCGGCGGTGACTCCGCAGCCGCCGTGCGCATCCTCGGCTTCGACGAGAACGCGTTCGGACACATCTCGACCGGTGGCGGCGCCTCCCTCGAATACCTTGAGGGCAAGACGCTCCCCGGCCTCGCCGCACTGGAGGACTGACCTACATGGCTGAATCTATTTCTTCTGGGCGCACGCCGATCATGGCGGGCAACTGGAAGATGAACCTCAACCACCTCGAGGCCATCGCGCACGTCCAGAAGCTCGCCTTCGCCCTGGCCGACAAGGACTACGAGGCCGTCGAGGTCACCGTCCTGCCGCCCTTCACCGACCTGCGTTCCGTGCAGACCCTGGTCGACGGCGACAAGCTCAAGATCAAGTACGGCGCCCAGGACCTCTCGGCGTACGACTCCGGCGCCTACACCGGCGAGATCTCCGGTCCGATGCTGGCCAAGCTGAAGTGCACGTACGTGGTCATCGGCCACTCCGAGCGCCGGCAGTACCACGCGGAGACCGACGAGATCGTGAACGCCAAGGTCAAGGCCGCCTACAAGCACGGTCTGACCCCGATCCTGTGCGTCGGCGAGGAGCTGGAGGTCCGCGAGGCGGGCAACCACGTCTCCCACACCCTCGCCCAGGTCGAGGGCGGTCTGAAGGACGTCACGGCCGAGCAGGCCGAGTCGATCGTGATCGCCTACGAGCCCGTCTGGGCCATCGGCACCGGCAAGGTCTGCGGTTCCGGGGACGCCCAGGAGGTCTGCGCCGCGATCCGCGCCAAGGTCGCCGAGCTGTACAGCCAGGAGCTGGCCGACCAGGTCCGTATCCAGTACGGCGGCTCCGTCAAGGCCGGCAACGTGGCCGAGATCATGGCGCAGGCCGACATCGACGGCGCGCTGGTCGGCGGTGCCTCGCTGGACGCCGACGAATTCGTCAAGATCGTGCGCTTCCGCGACCAGTGAGGGGACCCGCGAGTAGGCGGTAGCGAGGATCCGTCGTACCCTTGCGGGGCCGAAACTGTTATCAGGAGCGTGTTCCGAGCTCCGGTCCCGGTTTCGGCCCCGCAGTCCATCCGTATCCGAGGAAGTTGGTCCAGCCGTGGTTCTGGGGTTCTCGATCGCCCTGATCGTCTTCAGCCTGCTGATGATGCTGCTGGTGCTGATGCACAAGGGCAAGGGCGGCGGCCTCTCCGACATGTTCGGTGGCGGCATGCAGTCCTCCGTCGGCGGCTCCTCGGTCGCCGAGCGGAACCTGGACCGGATCACCGTGGTGATCGGTCTGCTGTGGTTCGCGTGCATCATCGTCCTCGGCATGCTGATGAAGACGAACAGCTGATCCGCGACTCGCACACACGCACAATCCGTACGTAAGGCCCCATGTTCGGTACGCGCACCTGAGCGCGGCCTATCATGGGGCTTGCGTCTAGGTGCGGGGGCGGTAACTCCCAACACTGGACGCGCGTTGGGCCTTACGTAGACTGAGGCGCTCGCAACGAAGCGACACGCCGACTCGCTTCGCGGCACCATCACGCAGGGAGTTACGACCGTGGCAAGTGGCAACGCGATCCGAGGTAGCCGGGTCGGGGCGGGGCCGATGGGCGAGGCCGAGCGCGGCGAGTCCGCGCCGCGTCTGCGCATCTCCTTCTGGTGCTCCAACGAGCACGAGACGCAGCCGAGCTTCGCCAGCGACGCGCAGGTGCCCGAGACCTGGGACTGCCCGCGCTGTGGCTTCCCGGCCGGTCAGGACCGGGACAACCCGCCGGACCCGCCGCGCACCGAGCCGTACAAGACGCACCTCGCGTATGTACGGGAGCGGCGCAGCGACGCGGACGGCGAGGCGATCCTCGCCGAGGCGCTCGCCAAACTGCGGGGCGAGATCTAGGAGTCGGGCCGGCCGGTGCCTGAGGGCGCCTGGCCGGAGTCTTCTCCGCGGCCGGCCCCGGGCCGTTGTCAGTGGTGCCCTCTACGGTTTGTGCATCGGCGCATCGTGAGGGGGCGATGATGACGGTTCAGGAGCGGGCGCCCGCGTGGCGCGGGGGATTCGGGCGGCTGTGGACGGCCGCCGTGGTCTCCCGGTTCGGGGACGCGTCACGGACGTCCGCGCTGCCCCTGCCGGCCGCGCGCCTGACCGACGATTCCCTCGCCATCGCCTCGGTGACCGCCTGCGGCTACGTGCCGTGGCCGCTGCTCGGCGGCGCCGTCGCGGACCGGGAGGACCGGCGGCGCGCCATGTGGGCCGTGGACACCGTACGAGGGCTGCTCGTCGCCGCCTTCGCACGCGCCGTGGTGCTCGGCCACGCCTTAGTCCCGCTGCTGCTCCTGCTCGCCTTCGCGCTGACCACGCTCCAGACGCTCTCCGACAACGCGTCCACGGCCGTGCTGTCCTCCCTGGTCCTCATCGGCTCCGTCCGCCACCTCGGCGCCCTCGTCACCGGCAGGCTGCTGCTCGGCGCGATGAAACATGGTGTGGACCGTCAACCAGGTCACGCTGATGCAGCAACGCGCACCCGAGTCGATGACCGGCCGGATCGCCGCCGCCTTCCGCACCTCCTCGACGTCCGGCGCGCCGCACGTCGCCGTCCTGTCCGGCCTGGCCGTCACCTCGTTGATACCGGTGCGCAAGCCGGACGTACCTGTTGTTGCGCCGCGGGACGGCGCGACAGCAGGCCGCGCCCCACGCTGATCAATTAGGTTGGAACGGCAGCGGGGCAGGCACGCAACAGGACAGGTGCAAGGAAGAAGGCTGAAAGTCGCACATGAACGCAGACGGCCGTACCAGGCTCAACCAGACGCCCGAGTGGACCGCGCTCGCCAAGCACCGGGAGGAGCTCGCCGACACCCATCTGCGGGACCTGTTCGCCGCCGACCCGGCGCGCGGCACGGGCTACACCCTCCAGGTCGGTGACCTCCACATCGACTACTCGAAGCACCTGGTCAACGACGAGACGCTGCGGCTGCTGCGCGAGCTGGCCGCCGCCACCGACGTCTTCGGCCTGCGGGACGCCATGTTCCGCGGCGAGAAGATCAACGTCACCGAGAACCGCGCCGTGCTGCACACGGCACTGCGCGCCCCGCGTGACGCGGTGATCGAGGTCGACGGCGAGAACGTCGTACCGCAGGTGCACGCGGTCCTGGACAAGATGAGCGGCTTCGCCGATCGCGTCCGCTCGGGTGCCTGGACCGGCCACACCGGCAAGCGCATCAAGAACGTGGTCAACATCGGGATCGGCGGCTCCGACCTCGGCCCCGCGATGGCCTACGAGGTGCTGCGCAGCTTCGCCGACCGCGACCTCACGGTCCGCTTCGTGTCCAACGTCGACGGCGCCGACCTGCACGAGGCCACCCGTGACCTGGACGCGGCCGAGACGCTGTTCATCGTCGCCTCGAAGACGTTCACCACGATCGAGACGATCACCAACGCCACCTCGGCCCGCAACTGGCTGCTCGGCGAGCTGGAGGCCGGTCAGGACGCCGTCGCCAAGCACTTCGTGGCCCTGTCGACCAACTCCGAGAAGGTCGCCGACTTCGGCATCGACACGGCCAACATGTTCGAGTTCTGGGACTGGGTCGGCGGCCGCTACTCCTACGACTCCGCCATCGGCCTCTCGCTGATGATCGCCATCGGCCCGGACCGCTTCCGCGAGATGCTCGACGGCTTCCACCTGGTCGACGAGCACTTCCGCACCGCCCCCGCCGAGTCCAATGTCCCGCTCCTGCTGGGCCTGCTCGGCATCTGGTACGACAACTTCCACGACGCCCAGTCGCACGCGGTCCTGCCGTACAGCCACTACCTGTCGAGGTTCACCGCGTACCTCCAGCAGCTGGACATGGAGTCCAACGGCAAGCACGTGGCGCGGGACGGCAAGGAGGTCGACTGGACCACCGGCCCGGTCGTCTGGGGCACGCCCGGCACCAACGGGCAGCACGCGTACTACCAGTTGATCCACCAGGGCACGAAGCTGATCCCGGCGGACTTCATCGGCTTCGCCGAGCCGGTCGCCGAGCTGAGCGGTGAACTCAAGGCGCAGCACGACCTGTTGATGGCGAACTTCTTCGCCCAGACCCAGGCGCTGGCCTTCGGTAAGACGGCCGAGGAGGTCCGCGCGGAGGGCGTGCCGGAAGAGCTGGTCCCGCACAAGACCTTCAAGGGCAACCGCCCGACGACCACGATCCTCGCCCGCGCACTGACCCCGTCGGTCCTCGGCCAGCTCGTCGCCCTCTACGAGCACAAGGTGTTCACCCAGGGCGCCGTCTGGAACATCGACTCCTTCGACCAGTGGGGCGTGGAGCTCGGCAAGGTCCTCGCCAAGCGCGTCGAACCGGCACTGACGGAGGGCGCGGAGGTGCCCGGCCTGGACGCGTCGACGAAGGCCCTGGTGGCCAAGTACCGGGAGCTGCGCGGGCGTTAGGCCCGGACATGGAAGAACCCGTACGGCCACCGGGCCGTACGGGTTCTTCACAGGTTCCTTCAGGGCTTCGTCACGGCGAAGCCGGCGGGTACAGCGACCGAGGCAGTTGGGCTGCCGCTGCCGCGTCCAGGAGCCAGAGGGTGCGCTGGCGGCCCCGGGCGCCCGCTGCCGGGGCCTGGATCTCGCCCGCGCCCGAGAGGGCGATGGCGACGGCCTCGGCCTTGTCCTCGCCCGCCGCCAGCAGCCAGACCTCGCGGGCCGAGCGGATGGCGGGGAGGGTGAGGGAGACCCGGGTCGGCGGTGGCTTCGGGGAGCCGTGGACGCCCACCACCGTGCGTTCCGTCTCCCGGACCGCGGGCAGCTCCGGGAAGAGCGAGGCCACGTGGGTGTCCGGGCCGACGCCCAGCATCAGGACGTCGAAGGTCGGCACCGAGCCGTGGTTTTCCGGGCCGGCCGCGCGGGCCAGCTCCGCCGCGTAGGACTCGGCCGCCGCCTCCACGTCCGCGCCCCAGGGGCCGTCCGACGCGGGCATGGCGTGCACACGCTTCGGGTCCACCGGGACCTGGTCGAGCAGGGCCTCGCGGGCCTGGGTGTCATTGCGCTCCGGGTCGCCCTCGGGCAGGAAGCGTTCGTCGCCCCACCACAGATCGAGCCGGCCCCAGTCGATGGCGTCCCGGGCCGGGGCCGCCGCGAGAGCCGCGAGCAGGCCGTTGCCGTTGCGGCCGCCCGTGAGGACCACGGACGCCTCGCCCCGGGAGGCCTGGGCGTCCACGATCTTCGTGATCAGGCGGGCCGCGGCGGCCTGCGCCATCAGCTCCTTGTCGTGGTGCACGACCAGCTGGGGGGTGCTCATGGTGCCTTCACCCTCTTCTTCAGCGGTTCCTTCGCCGCCGCCTCGGGCGCGGCAGCTTCCGGAGCAGCGGCTTCGGCGGCCGGTTCTCCTTTGGCCGACGGCTCGGGGGCCTGGGCGGCCGGACTGGCCTGGGCCTGGGCGACCGGAGCAGCCTGCGCGGCCGGAGCCTCCCGTACCGGTTCCGCGGCCGGCGAGGCCGACGCGTTCAGCCGCTCCACGCCGAACCGCAGCGCCGAGGCGTACGTGTCGTCCGGGTCGAGCCGCCGCAGCTCCTCCGCGATGAGCTCGGCCGTCTCCCGCCGCTTCAGCGCCACCGCGCGGTCCGGCTGGCCGTCGATGGACAGCGTTGCCAAGGAGCCGTCCGCGCGGTCCAGCGCGATCGGACCTTCGCTGGTCTGCATACGCACCGCCGTGAGGCCCGGGCCGGACGAGAGGGAGCGCTTCACGGGGACGTCCAGCCGGTCCGCGAGCCACATCGCCAGCAGCTCGCAGCTCGGGTTGAACTCCTCGCCCTCCACCTCGACGGCCCTGACCTCGCAGACCACCTGGTCCAGGGCCGCCGCCAGCATCGAGCGCCAGGGCGTGATCCGGGTCCAGGACAGGTCCGTGTCGCCGGGGGTGTAGGCGTCCGCGCGGGCGGACAGCTCCCGTACCGGCTGTTCGGAGGAGTAGGTGTCGGTGACCCGGCGCTGGGCGAGGGCGCCCAGCGGGTCCCTCGCCGGGTCGACGGGGGCGTTCACCGGCCACCAGGCGACGACCGGCGCGTCCGGCAGCAGCAGCGGCAGTACGACCGAGTCGGCGTGGTCGGCCACCTCGCCGTACAGCCGCAGGATCACCGTCTCGCCGGAGCCCGCGTCCGCGCCCACCCGGACCTCGGCGTCCAGGCGGGACGTCGTACGGTCGCGGGGGGAGCGGGAGACGCGCCTGATGACGACCAGCGTGCGCGAGGGGTGCTCGTGCGAGGCGTCGCCGGCGGCCTTCAGGGCGTCGTACGCGTTCTCCTCGTCGGTGACGACGACGAGGGTGAGCACCATGCCCACGGCGGGTGTGCCGATGGCCCTGCGGCCCTGTACCAGCGCCTTGTTGACCTTGCCGGCCGTGGTGTCCGTGAGGTCTATCTTCATGGCCGGCGCCAGCTCCGTCCGTCTCGTGCGAGCATCTCGTCGGCCTCGGCGGGACCCCAGGTGCCCGACGGGTACTGGGCGGGCCTGCCGTGCTGGTCCCAGTAGTCCTCGACCGGGTCGAGGATCTTCCAGGACAGCTCGACCTCCTCCGTGCGCGGGAAGAGGTTGGCGTCGCCGAGCAGCACGTCCAGGATCAGACGCTCGTACGCCTCCGGCGAGGACTCGGTGAACGACTCGCCGTAGGCGAAGTCCATCGAGACGTCCCGGATCTCCATGGAGGTGCCCGGCACCTTGGAGCCGAAGCGGACCGTGATGCCCTCGTCGGGCTGGACGCGGATGACGACCGCGTTCTGCCCGAGTTCCTCGGTGGCGGTGTGGTCGAAGGGGGAGTGCGGAGCCCGCTGGAAGACCACCGCGATCTCGGTGACCCGGCGGCCCAGCCGCTTGCCGGTGCGCAGGTAGAACGGCACGCCGGCCCAGCGGCGGTTGTCGATCTCCAGCCTCACGGCCGCGTAGGTGTCGGTCTTCGACTTGCCGTCGATGCCGTCCTCTTCGAGGTAGCCGATGACCTTCTCGCCGCCCTGCCAGCCGGCCGCGTACTGGCCGCGCACGGTGTGCCTGCCCAGGTCGTCCGGCAGGCGTACCGCGCCGAGCACCTTCTCCTTCTCGGCGGCCAGCGCGTCCGCGTCGAAGGAGGCGGGCTCCTCCATCGCGGTCAGGGCCATCAGCTGGAGCAGGTGGTTCTGGATGACGTCACGGGCGGCGCCGATGCCGTCGTAGTAGCCGGCCCGGCCGCCGATGCCGATGTCCTCGGCCATGGTGATCTGGACGTGGTCCACGAAGGACCGGTTCCAGATCGGCTCGAACATGGTGTTGGCGAAGCGCAGCGCCAGGATGTTCTGGACGGTCTCCTTGCCGAGGTAGTGGTCGATCCGGAACACCTGATCCGGTTCGAACACCTCGTGCACGACCTTGTTGAGCGCCTCGGCCGACTTCAGGTCGTGGCCGAAGGGCTTCTCGATGACCGCGCGCCGCCAGGAGCCGCCGCTCTGGTCCGCCAGGCCGTGCTTCTTCAGCTGCTGGATGACGACAGGGAAGGAACGCGGCGGGACGGACAGGTAGAAGGCGAAGTTGCCGCCGGTGCCCTGCGCCTTGTCCAGCTCCTCGATGGTGGAGCGCAGACGCTCGAAGGCGTCGTCGTCGTCGAAGGTGCCCTGGACGAAGCGCATCCCCTGGATGAGCTGCTGCCAGACCTCTTCGCGGAACGGGGTGCGGGCGTGTTCCTTGACGGCGTCGTGGACCTCGGCGGCGAAGTCCTCGTTGGCCCACCCGCGGCGGGCGAAGCCGACCAGGGAGAAGCCCGGCGGCAGCAGACCCCGGTTGGCGAGGTCGTAGACCGCGGGCATGAGCTTCTTGCGGGAGAGGTCGCCCGTGACGCCGAAGATGACCAGACCGGACGGCCCCGCGATACGCGGGAGCCGTCGGTCTGCGGGGTCACGCAGCGGGTTGCTGCTCGACAATTTAGCCCTCCGAGGGGGCCAGGCGCTCCAGCTCCGCCTGGGTCGACTTGAGCAGGTCGTTCCAGGAGGCCTCGAACTTCTCGACGCCCTCGTCCTCCAGAACCTGGACCACGTCGTCGTACGAGATGCCCAGCCGCTCGACGGCGTCGAGGTCGGCGCGGGCCTGCTCGTAGGTGCCGGTGATCGTGTCGCCGGTGATGCCGCCGTGGTCCTCGACCGCGAGGAGGGTGGCCTCCGGCATGGTGTTCACGGTGTTCGGCGCGACCAGGTCGTCGACGTACAGGGTGTCCTTGTACGACGGGTCCTTCACACCGGTCGACGCCCACAGCGGACGCTGCTTGTTGGCGCCCGCACTCTCCAGCGCGCTCCAGCGGGAGGTCGAGAAGACCTCCTCGTACGCCTGGTAGGCGAGCCGGGCGTTGGCGACGGCGGCCTTGCCGCGCAGCGCCTTGGCCTCGTCGGTGCCCAGGTCGTTCAGGCGCTTGTCGATCTCGGTGTCCACACGGGACACGAAGAACGACGCCACCGAACGGATGAGCGAGAGGTCCAGGCCGCGCTCCTTGGCCTTCTCCAGGCCGGAGAGGTAGGCGTCCATGACCTCGCGGTAGCGCTCCAGCGAGAAGATCAGCGTGACGTTGACGCTGATGCCGAGGCCGATGACCTCGGTGATCGCCGGCAGACCCGCCTTGGTGGCCGGGATCTTGATGAGCGTGTTGGGGCGGTCCACCAGCCAGGCCAGCTGCTTGGCCTCGGCGACGGTCGCCTTGGTGTTGTGCGCCAGGCGCGGGTCGACCTCGATCGACACCCGGCCGTCCTGGCCGACGGTCGCGTCGTACACCGGGCGCAGGATGTCGGCGGCGTCGCGGACGTCCGCCGTGGTGATCATGCGGACGGCCTCTTCGACGGTCACCTTGCGGGCAGCGAGGTCCGAGACCTGCTGCTCGTAGCCGTCACCGGACGAGATCGCCTTCTGGAAGATCGTCGGGTTGGTGGTGACGCCCACGACGTGCTGCTGGTCGATCAGCTCGGCGAGGTTGCCGGACGTGATCCGCTTGCGCGACAGGTCGTCCAGCCAGATCGCGACGCCCTCCTCGGAGAGGCGCTTGAGTGCGTCTGTCATGGAATTACATCTCCTACGTGTCGTATATGAGCGTCAGCGCTGGGCGGCGGCGATGGATTCCCGGGCCTTGGCGGCCACGTTCTCGGCAGTGAAGCCGAATTCGCGGAAGAGCACCTTGCCGTCTGCGGAAGCACCGAAGTGCTCCAGGGAAACGATGCGGCCGGCGTCCCCGACGTACTTGTGCCACGTGAGGCCGATACCCGCCTCGACCGACACACGCGCCCTGACGGACGGCGGCAGCACGCTGTCCCGGTACCCCTGGTCCTGCTCCTCGAACCACTCCACGCACGGCATGGAGACGACCCGGGTGGGCACGCCGTCGGCCTCGAGCTGCTCGCGCGCCTCGACGGCGACGTGCACCTCGGAACCGGTGGCGACGAGGATGACCTCGGGGGTGCCGTTCGACGCCTCGAAGAGGACGTAACCGCCCTTGACCGTGTCCTCGTTGGACTCGTAGACCGGGACGCCCTGGCGGGTCAGCGCGAGACCGTGCGGGGCGCCCTTGCCGAAGACCTTGGTGTAGCGCCTGAGGATCTCGCGCCAGGCGATCGCGGTCTCGTTGGCGTCGGCCGGGCGGACCACGTTCAGGCCCGGGATGGCGCGCAGCGAGGCGAGGTGCTCGACCGGCTGGTGGGTGGGGCCGTCCTCGCCGAGACCGATGGAGTCGTGGGTCCACACGTACGTCACCGGCAGGTGCATCAGCGCCGACAGTCGCACGGCGTTGCGCATGTAGTCGGAGAAGACGAGGAACGTACCGCCGTAGACACGGGTGTTGCCGTGCAGGGTGATGCCGTTCATCTCCGCGGCCATGGAGTGCTCGCGGATACCGAAGTGGATGGTGCGGCCGTAGGGGTTCGCACCCGGCAGCGGGTTGTCCGCCGGCAGGAACGAGCTGTCCTTGTCGATGGTCGTGTTGTTCGACCCGGCCAGGTCGGCGGAGCCGCCCCACAGCTCGGGGATCACGGCACCGAGCGCCTGGAGCACCTTGCCGGAGGCCGCGCGGGTGGCGACGCCCTTGCCGGGCTCGAAGACCGGGATCTTCTCCTCCCAGCCCTTGGGCAGCTCGCCCGCGGCGATGCGGTCGAAGTCGGCGGCCCGCTCGGCGTTGTTGTCACGCCACAGCTGGAACGACTTCTCCCACTCGGCCTTGGCGGCGGCACCGCGCTCCCCGGCCTGCCGGGTGTGGGCGATGACCTCCTCGGCGACGTCGAAGGACTTCTCCGGGTCGAACCCGAGGACCCGCTTGGTGGCCGCGACCTCGTCCGCGCCGAGCGCCGAGCCGTGGGCGGCCTCGGTGTTCTGCGCGTTCGGGGCGGGCCAGGCGATGATCGAGCGCATCGCGATGAAGGACGGCTTGTCCGTCACCTTCTTCGCGGCCTCGATCGCGTTGTAGAGCGCGTGCGGGTCCAGGTCGCCGTCCGGCTTCGGGACGACGCGCTGGACGTGCCAGCCGTACGCCTCGAACCGCTTGACGGTGTCCTCGGAGACGGCCGTCTCGGTGTCGCCCTCGATCGAGATGTGGTTGTCGTCCCACAGCAGGACCAGGTTGCCGAGCTTCTGGTGGCCGGCCATCGAGGACGCCTCGGCGGAGATGCCCTCCTGGAGGCAGCCGTCACCGGCGATGCAGTAGACGAAGTGGTCGAAGGGGGACTCGCCCTGCGGCGCGTCCGGGTCGAACAGGCCGCGCTCGTAGCGGGAGGCCATGGCCATGCCCACGGCGTTGGCGACACCCTGGCCGAGGGGGCCGGTGGTGGTCTCCACGCCCTTGGTGTGGCCGTACTCCGGGTGGCCCGGGGTCTTCGAGCCCCAGGTGCGGAAAGCTTCGAGATCTTCCAGCTCCAGGCCGAAGCCGGCCAGGTAGAGCTGCGTGTAGAGGGTCAGCGACGAGTGACCGGCGGACAGCACGAAACGGTCGCGGCCCACCCAGTCGGGGTCGGACGGGTCGTGCCGCATCACCTTCTGGAAGAGGGTGTACGCGGCCGGCGCCAGGCTCATCGCCGTACCCGGATGGCCGTTGCCGACCTTCTGTACGGCGTCGGCGGCCAGGACGCGGGCGGTGTCGACGGCCCGCTGGTCCAACTCGGTCCAGTCGAGGTCTGTGGTGGTCGGCTTGGTGCTCACCCTGGGTCAGGGCTCCTCTCCACATGTTCGGTTACCGGTCCACGGGCACACGCCCACACCGGCTGCCGGTGCACTGGGTGCCCACCGGCCGCTGTCGAGCCTACCCCCGTAAGGACGTGCGTTTTTTCGAGTGTTTCCAGACTGCCGGGCCTTGCGGGGATCCGCCTCCCGACTGGCCGGGAAGGCGTGTCGGCACGTGAATCCAGTTGAATACGCAGCCGCTCATCTGACTGCTCAACCGAGCCCTCTCCCGGCTCTCCCGAGACGCCTGCCAACACGACCCCACCCCCGCGAAGGTCGAGGTATGGGCAACGTCTAAAGTGGCGTGGTACGCGCGAGCCTTTACCGGGACTTCACACGGGGAGGCTTGCTGGGATGTCTCTGTCAGGGGTGTGCGTGACGGCCGTCGAATCCCGTCCAGCGGGGGTGCTCGGTGCGAGCGAGAGCCCGAGCCACCGGCCGTTCGGGGCCCGTGTCAAAGCTTTCGTGGCGCTGACCAAGCCACGGATCATCGAGCTGTTGCTCATCACCACCGTTCCGGTGATGTTCCTGGCTCAGCAGGGCGTGCCCGACCTGACGCTGGTGTTGCTCACCTGCGTCGGCGGTTATCTCTCCGCGGGCGGCGCCAACGCGCTCAACATGTACATCGACCGGGACATCGACGCACTGATGGACCGCACCTCGCAGCGCCCACTGGTCACCGGCATGGTCAGTCCGCGCGAGTGCCTCGCCTTCGGCATCACCCTGGCGGTCGTCTCCACCCTGTTGTTCGGTTTCACCGTCAACTGGCTGAGCGCCTGGCTGTCACTCGGAGCGCTCCTCTTCTACGTCGTCGTCTACACGATGATCCTCAAACGCCGTACCTCGCAGAACATCGTGTGGGGCGGCATCGCCGGCTGTCTGCCGGTGCTGATCGGCTGGTCGGCCGTCACCGACTCCATGTCGTGGGCGCCGATCATCCTCTTCCTCGTCATGTTCTTCTGGACGCCGCCGCACTACTGGCCGCTGTCCATGAAGGTGAAGGACGACTACGCGCGCGTGGGCGTGCCGATGCTGCCGGTCGTCGCCTCCAACAAGGTGGTCGCCAAGCAGATCGTCGTCTACAGCTGGGTGATGGTCGTGGTCTCCCTGCTCCTGACCCCCCTCGGCTACACCGGCTGGTTCTACACGCTGGTCGCCCTGGTGGCGGGCGGCTGGTGGCTGTGGGAGGCGCACGGGCTGCAGAACCGCGCGAAGGCCGAGGTGACGGGCGGAAAGCTCAAGGAGATGCGCCTGTTCCACTGGTCCATCACCTATGTGTCGCTGCTGTTCGTGGCGGTGGCCGTGGACCCCTTCCTGCGCTGACCCCGAGCGGGCCCACATCACACCGCCCTGCCCTCGCCAGTCGATCTACTCGTGAGTAGCATCCTGCTCATGGCAGACACGCAGCAGGTTGACCAGAAGGCCGAGCGCAAGGTCGCGCGCCTCGCCAAGCAGATCAGCGGCTTCGCCAAGGCCCACGGCGGCGCCGAGGGCCAGGTGGCCTACATCGGCGAACGCGGCGCCCGCATCGTCCTCGTCGGCGAGGACGGCGGCTGGGGGGACCTGGTGGCCCCGAGCACCGAGATCGCCCAGCAGGCGGTGGAGAAGGCGGGCATCACCGTCCACGAGTCCTTCGACGGTGAGTTCGCGGCGAAGGTGACGACCGGGTCGTACGAGTGGAAGCGGATGGCCGGCATTCAGATCGGCGGCTGAACAACGCGTCCCAAAGGGGGGCGGGGCTGTATCGATCTGCGGCTCCGCCGCGTGGGCGCGAGCAGCCCCCACCGACCGGTGGCCGAAGAACGGCCGCACACCGCGACCTCCATCCCGGTTCACCCGTTAAGACGGTCAAGCAGCCGTCCACCTCGGGGAGCCCGGATGATCGAAACGCCGTCCCTGGTGGATCAGTACTGCCACGGAGTGCTGCGTACGGAGCTCGGCCTGGGCACCTTCGAGACCCAGCTCGCCCGCACCGAAGGCCCCCCGGCCCCCGGCACCACCCTCTTCGACACCCAGACCGGTTTCGCGGTACGGCGCTGGTGCCCCCCGCTCCTCGGCCTGGAACCCCACTGCCCGCCCGCCCGCTACCTCGCTCGGCGCCGTGAACTCGGTGTCCTGGAGGCGGGCCGGCGCCTGCTGCGCGGCAGCGGCATCACCACCTACCTCGTCGACACCGGCCTCCCCGGCGACCTCACCGGCCCCGCGGAGCTGGCGTCCACCGGCGCCGCCCAGGCCAGGGAGATCGTCCGGCTGGAGCTTCTGGCCGAGCAGGTCGCCGACACCTCCGGGACCGTCGAGTCCTTCCTCGCCAACCTCGCCGAGTCGGTGCACGGCGCGGCGGCGAACGCGGTCGCCTTCACCTCCGTCGCCGGCTTGCGGCACGGCCTCGCGCTGGCCCCCGAGCCGCCCGGACCCGGTGAGGTGCGAGGCGCCGCGGGCCGCTGGCTGGCGGCCCGCCGGGTCGGCGGCGAACTGACCGACCCGGTTCTCCTACGGCACCTGCTGTGGATCGCCGTGGCCTCCGGTCTCCCGCTCCAGCTGCACGCGGGCCTCGGCGAGCCCGGCGCCCGGATCGACCGTACCGACCCGGTCCTGCTGACCGAATTCGTCCGGGCCACCGCGGGCCTCGGCACCGACCTGGTCCTGCTGCACGGCTACCCCTACCACCGCCACGCCGCCCATCTGGCCGGCGTCTTCCCGCACGTCTACGCCGACTCGGGCGCGGCTCTGGTCCGCACCGGCGCCCGGGCCGCGACGATCCTCGCCGAGATCCTGGAACTGGTTCCCTTCGGCAAGATCCTCTTCTCCAGCGGCGCGCACGGCCTGCCCGAACTGCACGTCGTCGGCGCCCGCCTCTTCCGTGAGTCCCTCGCCCGGGTCCTCGGCACCTGGGTTGCCGAGGGCGCCTGGTCGCTCGGCGACGCACAGCGCGTGGCCAAGCTGATCGCGGCGGGCAACGCGAGGCGGGTGTACGGCCTGGACTGAGCCGCAGGGACCGGGCGCATGCCGACCGGGACCCCGCCGCCGTTGCCGCCGCCGGACCGGGAACCCGGCGACTTCGTCGAACGAGCGGGCCGACTGATCTCCCGGCGGGAGTCGCTCGACCTGCTGCCCGGCCTCGGTGCGCCCGCCCAGCGGTGGACGGCGCACAGGGCCCGGCTGACCCTGGACTACTGGGGGCCGGCCACCGACGCGCTCACGGTGTCGTACGACTGAGCGGGCAGACCGGCGGCCGTGACGTCGGCGCGTTCTCGCAGGGAGAGCAGGACGCGCAACACGCCGATCCACACCAGGCAGGAGCCGAACATGTGGAGGCCCACCAGGACCGTGGGCAGATGCGTGAAGTACTGGACGTAACCGATCACGCCCTGGCCGAGCAGGATCAGGAAGAGGTCACGGGTGCGGTCGCGCGGCCCCTGGGGTGCGTTGACGCCCCGTAGGAAGAACCAGAGCGCGAAGGTCAGCGAGACCACGATCCAGGCCAGGACCGCGTGCAGCTCGGCGACGCCCTCCCAGCTGACGTCGATGCGCTCCACCTCGCCGGAGTCGCCCGGGTGCGGTCCGGCGCCGGTCACCACCGTGCCCACCGCGATGAGCAGCAGCGACACGACCACCAGGGCCCACACCAGCTGCTGCACGGCCTTGCCGACCAGCGGACGCGGCTCCCCGTCGCCCTCGCGGGTGCGCTGCCACATCACCACCGCGACCGTGACGAGAACCGTCGCCAGCAGGAAGTGGGCGGCGACGGTGTACGGGTTGAGGCCGACCAGCACCACGATGCCGCCGAGGACCGCGTTGCCCATCACGATCCAGAACTGCGCCCAGCCCAGCCGGTTCAGGCTGCGCCGGTACGGCTTCTGGGACCGGGCGGCGATGATCGCCCAGCCGACCGCCGCGCACAGCACGTAGGTCAGCATGCGGTTCGTGAACTCGATGGCGCTGTGATAGCTCAGCGCGGTCGTCGGGGTCAGCGAGCCGCCGGTGCACTCGGGCCAGGTCGGGCAGCCGAGGCCCGACGCGGTGAGCCGGACCGCGCCGCCGGTGACCACGATGACCACCGACATGACGAGCGCGGCGAGGGCCGCGCGCCGGACGGTCCGGGGATCCGGGGTCCAGCGGTCGGCGATGAAGGCGAGCGGGTTGCGCACGGCCGCTACGGCGTCGGCGGGGGTCAGCTTTGGCACGGGCACCATGGTAGGGCGCCGCTTGTGCACGAATTCACGTGGGTGCCGGCTGTCGCGTTCGGACCGGTCAGCCGTCGGAACGCGGCGTCTCCAGCAGGCGCAGCCGGGTCCGGGCGCGCACGGTGAGCACGTGGTCGGCGCCGTACGCCGCCTCGTAGCGCCGTACGGCCGCCCGCAGCAGATCGACCGCGCCGTCCCGGTCGTCCTGTGCGTGCAGCGTCTCGGCGAGATCGGCTTCGGCATCGGCCACGTACGGGTGGTCGGGGCCCATCGCGGCCTCGGCCATCCGGCGGGCCTCGTCGAGAACGTCGTACGACTCGCCGGGCGCCCCCGTGTCGCGGTGCAACCGTCCGAGGCGGATCAGGGTGCCGACCACGTCGGGGTGGTCGCCGAGCGGTTCGCGGACCTTCAGGGCGCGTCGCAGGGCCGCGTGGGCCTCGTCGGTCCGGCCGAGTCGGCGCAGGCTCTCGCCGAAGTGGTTGTCGACGTCCGCGACGGCGGGGTGCTCGGTGTCGTACGTCTCGGTGAGCAGGGCGCGTGCGCGGACCAGATGGTCGTGTGCCTGCTGTGGCTCCTCGCGGTCGAGGGCGATGAGCGCCAGGTGTTTGCGCGCGCCCGCCAGATCGGCGGGCCCGGTGGCCGGGTCCCGTTCCCGCAGGGCCAGGGCACGGGTGTAACAGTCGTTCGCCGCGTCGAGGGCGCCCCGGCGCCAGTGGGCGTCGCCGAGGACCATCAAGCAGTCGGCGATGCCGGGGTTCTCCTCGCCCAGGGCGGCCGTGGTCGCCTCCAGGGCCCGCTGGGCGGTGTCCAGGGCGGCCGCGTACTCGCCCTGTTCCCGCTGAATCCTGCTGAGATGGAGCAGCTGCCGGGCCACCCGGAGGTCGTCGGGGCCGTGCAGGTCGGTGTACAGGCGCACGGCCCGCTCGGTGTGCCTGCGGGCGTCGTCCAGGGCGGCGAGGGAGTACTGGGTACGGCCGAGGGCCGCCAGGGTGTCCGCGAGGACCGAGCGGTCGCCCTCCGGGTGGGATTCCTGCGTCTCCAGGGAGCGGGCGAGCAGGTCCAGGGCGCGGGTGTAGTCGCCGCGCAGGTGCAGATAGGTGCCGGCGCGGTGCAGCAGGCGACCGAGGGCGGCGGGCTCGTCGGTGCCGCTCGCACCGCCGTGCCGGATCACCGCCAGCGCGTGCGGCAGCAGCCGGGCGCACCGCGGCCGGGAGTCCGGGTCGACCGGGTCGGCCGGGAAGGCCGACTCCACCAGCAGGACGGCCGCGTCCGCGTGCCGCCGGTGCTCGTCGGCGTCCAGGGTGGAGCGCAGATAGTCCTGGACCTGGCGGGAGACGCCCAGCTCGCCGTGGTCGTCGACGCGCACCAGCGAGTAGGAGACCAGGGGACGCAGGAGGGCGTTGACCGCGAGGTCGCTGCCCAGCCGGTCGCCCAGGGGCGGTGGCAGGACGCGGGAGTGGTCCGGCAGCAGGGAGCGCGGGACGCGGTCGGAGTCGAGGAAGGCGAGCAGCAGGGCGAGGGTGCGGGCTTCGGGCTGTTGCACACAGGCCCGGTGCAGGGACATCCGCCAGGTGGCGGTCATCTCCGGCTGGTACCAGGTCTCCTGGGACAGCAGCGGCGCCGCCGAGGGTTGCCGGTGCAGGACGCGCTCGAACTGGGCGAGGGTGGTGCCGGTCTCCTCCGTGTAGGCGGCGGCCTGTTCCAGGACCAGCGGGAGGTGGCCGAGGGCACGCGCCACGGTACCGGCGGTGGCGGCCGGGGTCAGCCGGTCGTGGCTGCGTCTGCGCAGGAACTCCACGGCGTCCGCTTCCTGGAACACGACACCGGCCGTGCTGTCATGCCTGCTCCTCGGTTCCCTCGGACGCTCACTCCCAGCGGAAGAACCGCCCCGCCGCCCCCAGCCCCGCCACCGCCCACACCGCGAGGATCCCCAGGTCCTTCCACGGCATCCCGGCGCCGTGCTGGAGTACGTCCCGGAGCCCGTCCGACAGGGCGGAGACGGGCAGCAGGCCCAGGATCTCCTGTCCGGTCGAGCCGAACTTGTCCAGCGGGACGATGACCCCGCCGCCCACGAGGAGCAGCAGGAACACCAGGTTGGCGGCCGCGAGCGTCGCCTCTGCCTTGAGGGTGCCCGCCATCAGCAGGCCGAGGCCGGAGAACGCGGCCGTGCCGAGGGCCAGCAGGAGCAGGACGGCGAGCACGCCGGTGGATGTCCCGGCGCCGTGCGGGGACCAGCCGAGGGCCAGGGCGATCACCGTCAGGAGGATCACCTGGAGGATCTCCGTGACCAGGACCGACGCGGTCTTCGCGGCCATCAGGCCCCAGCGGGGGAGCGGCGAGGAGGCGAGGCGCTTCAGGACGCCGTAGCGGCGCTCGAAGCCGGTCGCGATGGCCTGGCCGGTGAACGCCGTGGACATGACGGCGAGGGCGAGGATGCCGGGGGCGAGGAAGTCGACCGCCTTGCCGGATCCGGTGTCGACGATGTCCACCGAGCTGAAGAGCACGAGCAGCAGCGTCGGGATCACGACCGTCAGCAGCAGCTGTTCGCCGTTGCGCAGCAGCATCCTGGTCTCCAGGGCCGCCTGCGCCGCGATCATGCGGGGGAGCGGGGCGGCACCCGGCTTCGGGGTGTAGGTGCCCGTCGCGGTGGTCATGAGCGCAGCTCCTTGCCGGTCAGCTCCAGGAAGACGTCCTCCAGCGTGTGGCGTTCGACCGAGATGCGGTCCGGCATCACCCCGTGCTGCGCGCACCACGAGGTCACCGTCGCCAGCAGCTGGGGATTGACCTTGCCCATGACCCGGTAGGAACCCGGCGTCAGCTCGGCGGCCGAGGAGTCCGCCGGGAGCGCCTTGAGCAGCGAGCCGACGTCGAGGCCGGGGCGGCCGGAGAACCGCAGGGTGTTCTCGGCGCCGCCCTTGCACAGCTCCTCGGGGGAGCCCTGGGCGATCACCCGGCCGGCGTCGATGATGGCGACGTCGTCGGCGAGCTGCTCGGCCTCTTCCATGTAGTGAGTGGTGAGAATGACCGAAACGCCGTCGGTGCGCAGGTCCCGCACCAGGTCCCAGGTGGCCCGGCGGGCCTGCGGGTCGAGCCCGGCGGTCGGCTCGTCGAGGAAGACCAGTTCCGGGCGTCCGACCACGGCCATGGCGAGGGCGAGGCGCTGCTGCTGACCGCCGGAGAGCCGCCGGTACGAGGTACGCCCGCAGCCGCCGAGGCCCAGTCGCTCGATCAGCGCGTCCACGTCCAGCGGATCCGCGTGCAGCTTCGCCACGTGCCGCAGCATCTCGTCCGCGCGGGCGCCGGAGTAGACACCGCCGGACTGGAGCATCACGCCCACTCTGGGGCGCAGCTCGGCGGACTGGCGTACGGGATCGAGGCCCAGGACGCGCACCGAGCCGGAGTCCGGCCTGCGGTACCCCTCGCAGGTCTCGATCGTCGTCGTCTTGCCCGCGCCGTTGGGTCCGAGTACGGCGGTCACACCCGGCCGGGCCACCAGGTCGAGGCCGTCCACGGCGGTTTTCGTGCCGTACCGCTTCACCAGGTCCCGCACCTGGACCACGGGCTCACTTCGCATGGGGACAGAGTCTAGGTACGGCTGCCGTCACCCGGACGGCCGGGTGCTAGATCTCCTCCTCACGGGGTCGATGTACGGCCAGCCATCGCTCGGCGTAGGCCACCGCCTCACGCACGGGGAAGAGCCGCGCCTCGGCCGCGCCGACCGTCCCGCGGACGACGACGGGCCGGTCGCGTTCGAAGTCGTAGCCCAGTTCGTCGAAGCGGTCGGAGGTGATCGACACCTCGGTCACCACCTCCCAGCCGCCGCCCGGGGCGGGCCGGCCGACCGGGACCCGGGGCGACGGTATGCGGTATTCGGCCAAGTGGAAGCTGGTGCAGGTGGCGTAGCCCGCGCCGAGCATGAGCACGCGCGCGTCCAGCTTCTCCAGGCGGGCCAGCGGGCTCCGCTCGCCGAGCCGGCAGTCGGGGGCGTGGCCGTCGACGATCTCGGCCGCACGGGGACCGACGGCCGCGAAGGAGGTCTGCGGGTGCGCGCTGCGCAGCGCGCCCGGCCAGGTCCGCACGGTCTCCGGGATCACGCCGACGCCGCGCGCGGGGGTGATCCGGGGGTCGTACGACGGCATGGTCGCCCGGATGTCCGCCCACCACTCCTCCGGTACCGGCGGGTCGCGCCACACCGACGGGTCCGAGAGGTCGCCGGTCTGGGTGGGGACCACCAGGGTGCCGTCCGGGCCGAGCGCGTCGAGAAGACTTTTGACGACCGCCACGGCTCCGCCGTTGACCCAGCCGAGGGAACTGAGCGAGGTGTGCGCGAGGAGGGTTTCGCCGGTCTTGACACCGAGCAGCCGAAGCTGCTTCGCGAGGGTGTCCCGGGTGGCAAGAGGGCCGGTCGGAGGGGGTGTGGGCATGGTTGTGGAGTGTTCCGGACGGGGCCGCCGACCGCCAGCGGATTGCGTGAGGGATGATCGATCAAAGATCGTTTGCGCAGGTCAGATTAGGTAAACCTAAGTGACGCAGGGCACCGTCCGGCGGTCCGGACGCCGCTTGCCTGGCTCTGAGGAATTACGCAACAATGGCGTTGTGAAAAACGTCGGCGAGGCTCGGGAGACCCCCACGGGGACCCGGCAGGAGGAACTCGCGACCGGTGAGCGTTCGACGCGCAACCGGGTCGCGCGGTCGATCCTGGACCACGGCCCGTCGACCGTCACCGAGCTGGCCGGACGCCTGGGTCTGACCCCGGCGGCCGTACGCCGGCACCTGGACGCCCTGGTCGCCGACGACGTCGTGGAGGCGCGCGAGCAGCGGGTGTACGGCGCGCGGACCCGGGGGAGGCCCGCCAAGGTCTTCGCCCTCACCGACTGCGGCCGCGACGCCTTCGACCAGTCCTACGACAGCCTCGCCGCCGACGCGCTGCGCTGGATCGCCGAGCAGGGGGGCGGCCAGGAGGCGGTCGCCGCCTTCGCGCGGGCCCGGATCGCCGCACAGGCGAGCGCCTACCGCAAGGCGATCGAGGCCGTGAGCCCCGACGACCGCACGGAAGCGCTGGCCAAGGCCCTGAGCAGGGACGGGTACGCTGCAACGGCGCGCACCGCACCGGTCGGCGAACAGCTGTGCCAACACCACTGCCCGGTCGCCCATGTCGCGGAGCAGTTCCCGCAGCTGTGCGAGGCGGAGACGGAGATCTTCGCCGAGCTGCTCGGAACGCACGTCCAGCGACTGGCGACCATCGCGCACGGCGACGGCGTCTGCACGACGTTCATCCCCAAGATTTCCACTGACGCATCTGCTAGCACGGCCGGGAGGAACCCCGCATGACTCTCCCCACGGAGACTGCCCACCCCGAACTCGAGGGTCTGGGCAAGTACGAATACGGCTGGGCCGACTCCGACACGGCCGGCGCCTCTGCCAAGCGCGGCATCAACGAGGACGTCGTCCGGGACATCTCCGAGAAGAAGTCCGAGCCCGAGTGGATGACCAAGCTCCGTCTCAAGGGCCTGCGCCTCTTCGAGAAGAAGCCGATGCCGAACTGGGGTTCCGACCTGTCGGGGATCGACTTCGACAACATCAAGTACTTCGTGCGCTCCACGGAGAAGCAGGCGGAGTCCTGGGAGGACCTGCCCGAGGACATCAAGAACACCTACGACAAGCTGGGCATCCCGGAGGCGGAGAAGCAGCGCCTGGTCGCCGGTGTCGCCGCCCAGTACGAGTCGGAGGTCGTCTACCACCAGATCCGCGAGGACCTGGAGGAGCAGGGCGTCATCTTCCTGGACACCGACACCGCGCTGAAGGAGCACCCGGAGCTCTTCAAGGAGTACTTCGGGACCGTCATCCCGGTCGGTGACAACAAGTTCGCCTCCCTGAACACCGCCGTCTGGTCGGGCGGCTCCTTCATCTACGTCCCGCCGGGCGTCCACGTGGAGATCCCGCTCCAGGCCTACTTCCGGATCAACACCGAGAACATGGGCCAGTTCGAGCGGACCCTGATCATCGTCGACGAGGGTGCCTACGTGCACTACGTCGAGGGCTGCACCGCCCCGATCTACAAGTCGGACTCGCTGCACTCCGCGGTCGTCGAGATCATCGTCAAGAAGAACGCCCGCTGCCGCTACACGACCATCCAGAACTGGTCGAACAACGTCTACAACCTGGTCACCAAGCGCGCCGTCGCCTACGAGGGCGCGACCATGGAGTGGATCGACGGCAACATCGGCTCCAAGGTGACGATGAAGTACCCGGCCGTCTACCTGATGGGCGAGCACGCCAAGGGCGAGACCCTCTCCATCGCCTTCGCGGGCGAGGGCCAGCACCAGGACGCCGGCTCCAAGATGGTCCACATGGCGCCGAACACGTCGTCCAACATCGTCTCCAAGTCCGTGGCGCGCGGCGGCGGCCGTACCTCCTACCGCGGCCTGGTCGAGATCGGCGAGGGCGCCCACGGCTCCAAGTCGAACGTGCTGTGCGACGCGCTGCTCGTCGACACCATCTCCCGCTCCGACACGTACCCGTACGTGGACGTCCGCGAGGACGACGTGTCCATGGGCCACGAGGCGACCGTCTCCAAGGTCTCCGAGGACCAGCTCTTCTACCTGATGAGCCGCGGTATGACCGAGTTCGAGGCGATGGCGATGATCGTGCGCGGCTTCGTCGAGCCGATCGCGAAGGAACTGCCCATGGAGTACGCCCTCGAGCTCAACCGGCTGATCGAGCTCCAGATGGAAGGCGCGGTCGGCTAAGCGACCGCCGTCACCGTCAAGCCACTCACGTAAGAAAGCGAGCAGACCGACAGCCATGGCTGAGGCTCAGAACATCCCGGTGGGCAGCACCACCGCCGGCCAGATCGCGGTGGCCGCCGAGTCGACCGTCGCCACGCGCATGAGCGCGCCCCCGTCCTTCGACGTCGCGGACTTCCCGGTCCCGCACGGCCGCGAGGAGGAGTGGCGGTTCACCCCGCTGGAGCGCCTGCGCGGGCTGCACGACGGCACGGCGGTCGCCACCGGCGACGGCCTGAAGGTCGCGGTGGAGGCCCCCGAGGGCGTCACCGTCGAGCTGGTCGGCCGCGACGACCCCCGGCTCGGCCGGGCCGGCACCCCGGTGGACCGGGTCGCCGCCCAGGCGTACTCCGCCTTCGAGCAGGCCGGCGTGGTCACCGTCCCCAAGGAGACGGTGCTCACCGAGCCGATCCGGATCGCCGTGCACGGCCAGGGCGGGGTCTCCTACGGCCACCAGATCATCGAGCTGGGCGCCTTCGCCGAGGCCGTCGTCGTCATCGACCACACCGGCGACGTGGTCACCGCCGCCAACGTCGAGTACGTCCTGGGCGACGGTGCCAAGCTCACCGTCGTCTCCGTCCAGGACTGGGACGACAAGGCCGTGCACGTGGCCCAGCACAACGCCCTCATCGGCCGCGACGCCTCCTTCAAGTCGGTCGTCGTCACCTTCGGCGGCGACGTCGTACGACTGCACCCGCGGGTCTCCTACGCCGGCACCGGTGGCGAGGCCGAGCTGTACGGCCTGTACTTCACGGACGCCGGTCAGCACCAGGAGCACCGGCTGTTCGTGGACCACAACACCCCGCACTGCAAGTCGAACGTGGCCTACAAGGGCGCCCTCCAGGGCGAGCAGGCACACGCGGTCTGGATCGGCGACGTCCTCATCGAGGCCAAGGCCGAGGGCACCGACACCTACGAGATGAACCGCAACCTGGTCCTCACGGACGGCGCGCGGGTCGACTCGGTGCCGAACCTGGAGATCGAGACCGGCGAGATCGTCGGCGCCGGCCACGCCTCCGCCACCGGCCGCTTCGACGACGAGCAGCTCTTCTACCTGATGGCCCGCGGCATCCCGCAGCACGAGGCCCGCCGACTGGTGGTCCGCGGCTTCTTCGCCGAGCTGGTCCAGCAGATCGGTGTCGCCGACATCGAGGAGCGGCTGCTCGCCAAGATCGAGGAGGAGCTGGAGGCCGCGGTCGCATGACAGCCCCGACAGCGTTCGTACGCGCTTGCGGCCTGAGCGAGCTGGAGGACGACACCCCCAAACGGGTGGAACTCGACGGCACGCCGATCTCGGTCGTCCGCACCGAGGGAGAGGTGTTCGCGATCTACGACATCTGCTCCCACGCCAACGTCTCGCTCTCCGAGGGCGAGGTGGAGGACTGCCAGATCGAGTGCTGGCTGCACGGCTCCAGCTTCGACCTGCGCACCGGCAAGCCGTCCGGCCTCCCGGCCACCCGCCCCGTCCCCGTTTACCCCGTAAAGATCGAAGGGGACGACGTGCTCGTCTCCCTCACCCAGGAGTCCTGAGGCACCCATGGCAACGCTTGAAATCCGAGACCTGCACGTCACCGTCGAGGCCGACAACGCCACGAAGGAGATCCTCAAGGGCGTCGACCTCACCGTGAAGCAGGGCGAGACGCACGCCATCATGGGCCCCAACGGCTCCGGCAAGTCGACCCTCGCCTACTCGCTCGCGGGTCACCCGAAGTACACGATCAGCGGCGGCACCGTCACCCTCGACGGCGAGGACGTCCTGGAGATGTCCGTCGACGAGCGCGCCCGCGCGGGCCTGTTCCTGGCGATGCAGTACCCGGTCGAGGTCCCCGGCGTCTCGGTCTCCAACTTCCTGCGCACCTCCGCCACCGCCGTCCGCGGCGAGGCCCCCAAGCTGCGTACCTGGGTGAAGGAGGTCAAGGAGACCATGGAGCGCCTCTCCATGGACCCCTCCTTCGCCGAGCGCAACGTCAACGAGGGCTTCTCCGGCGGTGAGAAGAAGCGCCACGAGATCCTTCAGCTGGAACTGCTCAAGCCGAAGATCGCGATCCTCGACGAGACCGACTCCGGCCTGGACGTCGACGCCCTGCGCGTCGTCTCCGAGGGCGTCAACCGCGTCCGTGAGACCGGCGAGGTGGGCACCCTGCTCATCACGCACTACACGCGCATTCTGCGCTACATCAAGCCCGACTTCGTCCACGTCTTCTCCGCCGGGCGCATCGTCGAGTCCGGCGGCGCCGAGCTCGCCGACAAGCTGGAGAACGAGGGCTACGAGGCTTACACGAAGGGTGGCCCCGTGAGCGGAGCGAACTCAAGGGGGGCCGTCGCGTGACGCAGCTGCCGGGCCTCCTCGACACCGAGGCGATCCGCAAGGACTTCCCCATCCTGGACCGACTGGTCCACGACGACCGGAAGCTCGTGTACCTGGACAACGCGGCGACCTCGCAGAAGCCGCGCCAGGTGCTGGACGCACTCAGTGAGTACTACGAGCGCTACAACGCCAACGTCCACCGCGGTGTGCATGTGCTCGCCGAGGAGGCCACGGCGCTGTACGAGGGCGCGCGCGACAAGGTCGCCGAGTTCATCAACGCGCCCAGCCGCGACGAGGTGATCTTCACCAAGAACGCCTCCGAGTCGCTGAACCTCGTGGCGAACATGCTCGGCTGGGCCGACGAGCCCTACCGGGTGGACCACGAGACCGAGATCGTCATCACGGAGATGGAGCACCACTCCAACATCGTGCCGTGGCAGCTGCTGGCGCAGCGCACGGGCGCGAAGCTGAAGTGGTTCGGCCTCACCGACGACGGCCGCCTCGACCTGTCCAACATCAACGAGATCATCACCGAGAAGACGAAGATCGTCTCCTTCGTGCTGGTGTCGAACATCCTGGGCACGGTCAACCCGGTCGAGGCGATAGTCCGCCGCGCCCAGGAGGTCGGCGCGCTGGTCTGCATCGACGCTTCCCAGGCGGCTCCCCACATGCCGCTGGACGTCCAGGCCCTCCAGGCCGACTTCGTGGCCTTCACCGGCCACAAGATGTGCGGCCCGACGGGCATCGGCGTCCTCTGGGGTCGCCAGGAACTCCTCGAGGACCTGCCCCCCTTCCTGGGCGGCGGCGAGATGATCGAGACCGTGTCGATGCACTCCTCGACCTACGCCCCGGCGCCCCACAAGTTCGAGGCGGGCACCCCCCCGATCGCCCAGGCGGTCGGCCTCGGCGCGGCGATCGACTACCTGAACTCCATCGGCATGGACAAGGTCCTCGCCCATGAGCACGCGCTGACCGAGTACGCGGTGCGGCGGCTGGCCGAGGTCCCCGACCTGAAGATCATCGGTCCCACCACGGCCGAGGACCGGGGCGCGGCGATCTCCTTCACCCTCGGGGACATCCACCCGCACGACGTGGGCCAGGTCCTCGACGAGCAGGGCATCGCGGTCCGGGTCGGCCACCACTGCGCCCGTCCGGTCTGCCTGCGGTACGGAATTCCTGCGACCACGCGAGCGTCGTTCTATCTGTACTCCACGCCGGCCGAGATCGACGCTCTGGTCGAGGGGCTGGAGCACGTACGGAACTTCTTCGGCTGAAGGGCGTGAACTGAGACCGTGAAGCTGGACTCGATGTACCAGGAAGTCATCCTGGACCACTACAAGCACCCGCACGGGCGTGGTCTCAGGGATGGCGACGCCGAGGTACACCATGTGAACCCGACGTGCGGCGACGAGATCACCCTCCGAGTGAAGTACGACGGCACGACGATCGAGGACGTCTCGTACGAGGGCCAGGGCTGCTCGATCAGCCAGGCGAGCGCCTCCGTACTGAACGACCTCCTGGTCGGCAAGGAACTGTCCGACGCGCAGCAGATCCAGGAGACCTTCCTGGAGCTGATGCAGTCCAAGGGCAGGCTCGAACCCGACGACGCGATGGAGGAGGTGCTGGAGGACGCGGTCGCGTTCGCCGGTGTCTCCAAGTACCCGGCCCGGGTCAAGTGCGCCCTCCTGAGCTGGATGGCGTGGAAGGACGCGACGGCTCAGGCGCTGGGTGGCGCGGCCGACGTCGAAAGGAAGACGGCATGACCGACACCGTTGAGATGAAGCCGGCCTCGGAGGACGAACTCCGCGAGGCGCTCTACGACGTCGTCGACCCCGAGCTGGGCATCGACGTGGTCAACCTCGGCCTGATCTACGGCATCCACATCGACGACGCGAACATCGCGACGATCGACATGACCCTGACCTCGGCGGCCTGCCCGCTGACCGACGTCATCGAGGACCAGGCCAAGTCCGCCACGGACGGCCTCGTCAACGAACTGCGCATCAACTGGGTCTGGATGCCCCCGTGGGGTCCCGACAAGATCACCGACGACGGCCGCGAGCAGCTCAGGGCGCTCGGGTTCAACGTCTGACACCCGCTTCGACGTCTGACACCCGCTTCGACGTCTGACACCCGCGTAGCGAAAAGCGGCGGCACCGGGCAGGTGCCGCCGCTTTCGCGTGCTCAGGCCAGGGGATCCACCAGGCGGAACGCCGAGTCCGCGCGGTAGAGGTCGCTGTTCTGGTAGGAGACCAGTTTCAGCTGGAAGTTCTGGTGGCGCAGGAAACGGCCGGGGTAGTTCACCGACTCCAGCATGACCGCGCCGGAGTAGGCCGAGGTCCGGGCGCAGAAGGTGGCGTCCTGGTGGAAGAGGGACGAGCCGTCGCTGCGGTCGGCGCGCAGCACGAAGTCGCGGTGGCGCAGGTACTTCCCGTCGGACGTCCTGAACGAGTAACAGGAGCTGTTCGCAAGGCCCTTGACGACGGTGAACGTGGAGTCCTCGCGGGACTCCGAACCGCGGACGGGGTCGAGCCTCACCTTGCGGTCGCTCACATGCCAGTAGCGGTCCGGGTAGTTGACGGAGCGGACCGACCTGTGGGTGGGGGACTGCTGAGTGGCGCCGCCCGAACCACCCGAGCCACCTGAACCTCCCTTGGCCGGCGAGGGCTTGGTTGGCTTCGCGCCGGACGGCGAGGGCTTCGGGGTGGTGCCCGGTGCCGCGGCCGACGCCGTGGCGGAGGAGGACGAGGCCGGCGAAGTCGTCAGCACGCCCGACTTGTCCTTCGCGGGGGTGGCCGGTCCCGTCGCCGTCGGTGAGGCGAAGGAGAGCAGGCCGGGGCCGTGGTCGAGGGCCGCGTCGGTCGGCGGGGGAGACGGTGCCGACGCCTGGTCAGGGGTGGTGCGGCTGACGGCTGTCGCGGTGACGCAGGCGACGATCGTGGCGATCGCCAGCGTGCCGGCCAGCCAGAGTCTTCGGGTTCCGGGAGCCCGGGAGGTGTCGGGGGCCCAGCCGTTCTCCCAGGGGGGATGCGGCGGAGGTTGGGGGGCGGTTTCTGGCATGCGCTTTTCCTCCAGCGGCGCCAAGGCAGCGGCAGCCGGGGGTGTGAGGGTGGGGTGGGTGAAGTGTGAAGTGATGATGGATCACAGAGGTGCACACACTAGTGGAGTCGTGCGGCCGCGGGGAGCCGTTTCAGCTAGCGGTTTCTATGAGAATCAATCATCTTCGTGTGGGCGCAGCGGAGTTCAGGCGTGGAGCACGGCGCCCTGCCGCGGAAGTGCTGTGCCTCGGCTGTTGTGTACGGTCGTACGCAACGTTGCGTACACTCGTACGCATGGGATACCTGACACTCGCCGGCGCCATAGCCGCCGAGGTCGCCGCGACGACGGCGATGAAGTACAGCGAGGGCTTCAGCAGGCTCTGGCCCTCGCTGGTGACGGCACTGGGATATGTGGTGTCGTTCCTGCTCCTGGCCGCGACGCTGAAGACCGTGTCGATCGGCACGGCGTACGCGATCTGGTCCGGAGTCGGCACCGCGGCCATCGCCGTGCTCGGCCTGCTGCTGTTCGGGGAGGGGCTGAGCCTGGTCAAGGTCGCCGGGATCGTGCTCATCATCGGCGGAGTGGTGGTCCTGAACCTGGGAGGCGCGCACTGATGCCCCGCCGCTACGACCCCGAGCGCCGGCAGCGGATCATCGAGGCGGCGATCCGCGTGGTGGGGGAGAAAGGGCTTGCCGGGCTCTCCCATCGCTCCGTCGCCGCCGCGGCGGACGTACCGCTCGGCTCGACGACGTACCACTTCAAGACCCTCGACGAGCTGATGGTCGCCGCGCTGCGGCAGGCCAACGAGGGCTTCGCCAAGGTGGTCGCCTCGCGCGGCGGACTGGACGACTCCTCGGCGGACCTCGCCTCCGCCCTCGCCCGGATTCTCGGCGACTGGCTGAGCGGGGACCGCACCGCCGTGGAGCTGGAGTACGAGCTCTACCTCGCCGCCCTGCGCCGCCCGGCCCTGCGCCCCGTCGCCGCCGAGTGGGCCGACGACCTCGCCGAACGGCTGGCACGGCGCACCGACCCGGTCACGGCCCGGGCACTGGTCGCGCTGATGGACGGGATCTGCCTCCAGGTGCTGCTGACGGGGACGCCGTACGACGAGGGGTACGCGCGGGAGACGCTGGGGCGCGTGATTCCCTGAGCGGCACACGTCCGCCGCTCCCCTTCCCGGCGAGCCGGCCGAGGCACCGTGAACCCTCGGAGGGCATCGGGGAACAGGGGCGACACGCACGCACTGACGACCCAGGGGGAGCCCTCGTGAGCGGACCGCCGCCGGCCACGGCACAGGCGGGGGACGACGCGGAGACCGTCGCCCAGTCACTGGAACAACCGGAGCTCTTCGCCCGGCTCTACGATCGCCACGCGCCCGACATCCACCGGTACGCGGCGCGCAGGCTCGGCGAGACCGCGGCCGGCGACTCCCCCACGCTCGAATGCGCTCGCGCGGGGGGACCCCCATCGCGGACACCTTCCTCGTCGCCTTCCGGATCCGCTCCCGCTACGACCTCGCACGCCCCAACGCGCGCCCGTGGCTGTACGGCATCGCGGGCAACCTGATCGGCAAGCAACGCCGGGCCGAGGTACGGGCGCTCAAGGCGCTGGCCCGCACCGGGCACGACCCCCTCGCCGCGTCCTGGAGCGAGTCCTGGGTCGGGCACACCGAGAACCGGATCGACGCGCAGGGCCCGCTCGCCGGCGCCCTCGCCGCACTCACGGCGGGCGACCGGCACGTCCTGCTGCTCGTCGCCTGGGCCGACCTCACCTACCAGGAGGTCGCCGAGGCGCTGGACATCCCGGTCGGCACGGTCCGCTCCCGGCTCAACGGGACGCGGCGCAAGGTACGTACGGCGCTGGGCGCCGATCCGGCATTCGTGGGCGACACCGCGGAGGTGGCATAGCGATGGACGAGATGACCGAGGTGCGCGCGCTGCGAGCCCACGCACCGGTGCCCGACCGGGCACGGCTGGCGGCGGGGCGTGCCCTGCTGACCGACGCGGTACGGGCCGGGGAGCGACGCCGAGCCGGGTGGTGGCGGCGGGAGTTCGTGATCGTCGCGGTCGTGGCCGCGGTGACCGCCGTCGCCGTCACCGCCGCCCTGCTGGTGGGCGGGGGCGGCACCGGACGCAGGGTGCAGCCCGCGACGCCGGACCTCGACCTGAAGGGGATGAGCGCGCACGACTTCCTGGAACGGTCGGCCGATGCGCTGGAGAAGCAGCCGACGGGCACCGAGCCCACCGGGAAGCAGTGGATCTGCACCAGCACGGCCATGAAGCCGGGCCACGGGGAACGGTCGTCCGTTTACTGGCGCCGGTACGACGGCGAACTTCGGGCCTATCACCCGGCGGACGGCGATCCCGAGCTCACCGTCATCCCGGCACATCTGAGGAGCCAAGGGCCGGACGACTACGACTCGCCGCGTGATGTGTACCGGTTCCTGGCCGCACTGCCGGCCGACGGCGGGGGAACGCTGCGGGCGCTCCGCAAGAGGAACGCGGTCCGGGACGACGGGTCCCAGGCGTGGGACGACTACGCCGAGATCAGTCAGCTCCTCAAGGTCGACCTCGTGCCGCCCGCGGGGCTGGCCTCGCTGTACCGCGCCCTCGCGCTCCTGCCCGGCGGGAGCGTCACCGACCACCTGGTCGACACGGTCACCGGCCGCAAGGCCGTCGCCCTGACCTACGACATCACCCCGGTCGGCACGGGCAAGGTCAGCGGCACGGCCGACAGCAAGGCCGGCGGCAAGGCCTGGGGGGTCGCACAGACGCTGATCGATCCGCGGACCTGCCACGTCGTGGGCTGGCGCACGGTCGTGAACGGCAAGGTCACCATCGCCAGCGAGCGGCTCACGACGGCGGTGGTGGACAAGGCCGGCGAGCGCCCCTGACGCCACCCCCGGACCCGGGCCGCCCGCTCCACGGGGGAGTGCGGGCCGCCCGGCGTTCTTCACGGCCCGTCCCCTGAGACGCCCCGCACGCTGGTTCGCCTCCCCGGCCCCCGGCCGGTTAGGTTGCCCTCATGACCGACACGACTGCTCTTCGTCCCACCGGCGCCGTGGCCGCCGGGCTCGCCACCATCGCCGCCGACGGCACCGTTCTCGACACCTGGTTCCCCGCCCCCGCGCTGGTCGCCGAGCCCGGCCCGGCCGGCACCGAGACGCTCTCCGCCGAGCAGGCCGTGGAACTCCTCGGCGAGGGTGCGGCCCAGGCGATCGGCCCGGACCCCCGCCGCAACGTCGAGGTCGTCGCGGTCCGTACGGTCATCGCCTCGATCGACGAGAAGCCGATCGACGCACACGACGTCTACCTGCGTCTGCACCTGCTCTCGCACCGCCTGGTCAAGCCGCACGGCCTGAGCCTGGAGGGCCAGTTCGGCTTCCTCGCCAACGTCGCCTGGACCTCCCTCGGCCCGGTCGCCGTCGACGACATCGAGACGGTCCGGCTGAACGCCCGCGCCGAGGGCCTGCACCTCCAGGTGACCTCGATCGACAAGTTCCCGAGGATGACCGACTACGTCGTCCCGAAGGGCGTCCGCATCGCCGACGCCGACCGGGTCCGCCTCGGCGCGCACCTCTCCGAGGGCACCACCGTCATGCACGAGGGCTTCGTCAACTTCAACGCCGGCACGCTCGGCACCTCGATGGTCGAGGGCCGTATCTCGGCCGGTGTCGTGGTCGGCAACGGCTCGGACATCGGCGGCGGCGCCTCCACCATGGGCACCCTCTCCGGCGGCGGCAACGTGATCATCGCCATCGGCGAGCGCTGCCTGGTCGGCGCCGAGGCGGGCGTCGGCATCGCCCTCGGCGACGAGTGCGTGGTCGAGGCCGGCCTGTACGTCACCGCGGGCACCCGGGTCACCATGCCCGACGGCCAGATCGTCAAGGCCCGCGACCTGAGCGGCGCCTCCAACATCCTCTTCCGCCGCAACTCGGTCACCGGCGCCGTCGAGGCCCGCCCGAACAACGCGGTCTGGGGCGGCCTGAACGAGATCCTGCACAGCCACAACTGACCAACGGCGGCCGCGACCTGTGGCCGCCCGCACGATCAGCGTCCTGACCTGCCGTCGAGCTGTCGGCAGTTGTCGACGTCGGTCATCGCTGAGCGCCCTTCCACGGCCCGAGGACGGCCCGGGGGAGGGCGCTCACGGTTTCCTCCGGGAAAGACGCCGGCCCGTGTTCCCCCCTGAACGCCGAGGAGTGAGGCTTCCCCGGCGGTCGCCTGCCGGGGTTCTGGCTGCTGCACGCCGTGGCTGACGGTGATCCCGATGGCGGCCATGCGGTGGACGACGCCTGTCCCGGCGAGCGGACCTCCCTCGGGGAGGACGACGAGTCCGCGCGGAACGCCGACCCCGGGGGCCGCTCGCGCGCCGAGGACCGTACGACCCGCACGCGCCGCCGCGGCCGCTGAGGGGTGGCCGGCGCGGGGGCGCCTGCGGGGAGCTTCGCTCCGCCCCTTCCCGAAGTGACAATGTGCGCCTGCGTCGCTTTTACACCCGCACCCATCACGATCTCACCATGCTCACCCCAAAACTTCTTCACATCACATCCAGCCGCCTCGTACAGTGCACGGGCCGTGATCCTCATCAGGTCATGTGCCCATCCACAACGGGGAGTTGATCGGGCATGCCCACGCGCATATGGTTCGCGCGCAGAAAACCGCGCACGTTCACCCGCACAGCCATCGCGAGACTCTCGACCGCCACCGCACTGGCCCTGGTCGTCTCCGCAGCAGCGCTGTGGTCAGCCGGCTCCGCGCCGACGGCAACCGCGACCACAGCGGACGGCAGTGACGCCCAACCCGTGGCCGGCGGCGCACCGATGCTGCCGCTGCTGGTACGCCGTACCTCCGATGGCCACCTGCTGACGTACG
Organism: Streptomyces sp. NPDC048417; assembly: GCF_040651615.1. Lineage (NCBI taxonomy): Bacteria > Bacillati > Actinomycetota > Actinomycetes > Kitasatosporales > Streptomycetaceae > Streptomyces > Streptomyces sp. NPDC048417. Next base: position 103,900 of record NZ_JBEZKI010000014.1, read on the forward strand.
AGCCCAAGGGCACCGGCGGCGGCGTCAAGGCCGCCCTGGACCTCGGCGCCGGCTTCAGCACCGCCACCGCCATCGTCCGCGTCAACAACTCCGACAGCGGCACCCACAGCGACCTCTACGTCCGGATGGGCAACGCCCTCTACTACACCGCCGAACGCTCCACCGAGACCAAACTCATCGGCAGCGGCTGGGACCAGTACAACCTCCTCATGTCCCCCGGCAGCCTCGGCGGCACCACCCAGCCCGACCTCCTGGCCCGCGACACCGCCGGCGCCCTGTGGCTCTACCAGGGCAAGACCGACGGCACCGTCGTCACCAGGGTCAGAGCGGGATCCAGCGGCTGGAACGCCCTCGACATCCTCGCCGGCTACGGCGACTACACCGGCGACGGCAAGACCGACCTCCTGGCGCGTACGCCCGCCGGAGCCCTCTACCTGTACCCCGGCACCGGCAACGCCACCGCCGACGCCGTCTTCGGTACCCGCGTCAGTGTCGGCACCGGCTGGCAGGCCTACAACGCGCTCGTCTCCACCGGTGACAACGACGGCGACGGCAAGACCGACCTCATCGCGCGCGACACCGCAGGCGCCCTCTGGCTCTTCAAAGGCACCGGCAGCTCCACCGCACCCTTCGCCACCCGCGTCCAGATCGGCGCCAGCGGCTGGAACGCCTTCAACGCCCTCTTCTAGAACCGCACTTCACGCCGATCACCACGTCGGCGCCCGTTGTCCTTCATCCTCCCGGCCGACCTCCGGCAGCCCGCCATGCCCGAGCCCGCACCCGCGGCGCTCGCCCCTGGCGTGACCCCGGTCCGGCCCAGCCCAGAAGGCTGACCACTGACGATGCGTACCAACGCGCCCCCGGCACGGTCACGTGCCCGCCGGAGGTACCCCCTGCTGGGGAGACTCCTGTCGAGCACGGCGGTCCTCTGCTCCGTCGCGCTCCTGGCCTCCACCGCGCAGCCCACCGGGCTCACCCGCGACCTCCCGGCCGCCGCCACCGGCACCGATCCGGCCACCGGCTACGACCTCGACCAGGCCGTCAAGATCCGCGACGCCCAGTGCCTGATGAACATCATGCAGCGCCGGGGCGGGCAGGAGATGAAGGCGGTCGCCCGCACCAGCCTGGCCGGCACCGACGCCGACCTCCTGGCGGCCGGTGACCCGGAGTACTACAAGACTCCCAAGCCCCCGCTGTCCGTCGCCTACGACAAGGACAAGGCGACCGCGTCCGCGAAGATGGACGAGCTCTACGACCGGCACACGGTCTGGGAGGCCTCCCTCGACGTCACCCCGCCCGCCGGCTACACGCAGACCGGCTTCCAGTGGGTCGATCAGAAGGACAACCCCTTCGCCACCACTGGCCTGTCCGGCTGGATCGCCGACCAGTTCTGGCAGTCCGAGGACGACCTCTTCAGCACGGACCAGGCGCCCGTTGCCGGGCAGTCCTCGGTCGACGCGGTCACCGGCATCGTCAACACCCGTTACTCCGAAGACCGTTCCGAGGACTACGAGGACTGGTCGGCGTGGAAATGGGAGATGCAGTTCATGCACCCCATGTACGCGGACGACGCCCGGATCTTCCTCCAGAACGGCGGCTTCCCCACCACCGCCCCCGACCCGGAATCGGTCGAGTTCCGGATCGACGTGGAGGCGTTGAAGGCCCGCTTCGCGTCGTGCACCACCAGCAATCCGATCGACCCGCACAACGTCCTGACCGCCGAGACCGTCGTCGCGTCCACCGAGTGGCAGGCCGAGATCTCCGGCCAGAAGGCGCAGCGCGACAGCATCCTCGCCGCCGAGGCCGCCGCCAACGGTGACCTCCAGGTCGCCACCCAGGCGCTCGGCGAGGCGCTCGGCCAGTCGATCATCGCGAGCCGGCTCGCCGACTGGCAGGCCTACTGGCTCAAGCAGCCCACCACCAACGCCAGTTACCCGGCCGCCGCCGAGTTCACCAAGGTCGCGGCCGACATCGTCAAGGCCCAGGCCATGGCGCTCGGCCGGCTGTACGTCGCCTCGCGGGCCGCCCAGTCCGCCCAGACACAGGCCGCCAAGGCCACCGCCGCGCAGACCGACGCGTACGCCGTCGCCGACGCGGCCGGGCTGCCGCGCGGCCGGGGGCTGCTCTACGGGCAGCAGGCCGTCCAGGTCACCAAGGCCTCGGCCGCCGCCGCGACCGCCGTCGCCAAGGCCACGGAGACCGCGTCCAACGCGACCCGCGCCTCCGCCGCCGACAGCAAGACGCTGATGGCACTGGCCCAGACCCAGGCGCACGCCTCCGCCGCCGAGTTCCGGCGCGCCGCCGCCCAGGAGGCCGCCGCCCAGGCGAAGGCCGCCGCCGACGGTGCCGCCGTACAGGCCGCCAAGGCCGCCGAGAACGCGGCCAAGGCCAAGACCGCCCGAGCGAAGGCGGAGGCCGCCGAGGCCACCGCGAAGGACGCGGCAGCCGACGCCAAGGCCAAGCGGGCCACCGCCGAGGCCGAACGCGACAAGGCCAAGGCGCAGCGGGACATCGCCGCCTCCGAGCGGGCCAAGGCCGCCGACGCCAACCAGCGGGCCCAGTCCCAGCGGCAGGCCGCGGCGGACAAACTGAGCGCCGCGCAGACCGCCGGTGGCATCGCGTCCACGAAGAAGGACGAGGCGCTGGCCGCCGAACACCGGGCCGCCATAGCCCGGGACAACGCGGTCAACGCGAAGAACACCGAGGACGCCCTGTCCGCCCGCGCCGACGCGGCAGAGTCCCGCGCCGCCGCCGACGAGGGCACCGACGACGCCGCGAGCTCCCGCGCCGCCGCGACCCAGGCCCGTACCGCCGCCGACGAGGCCGGTGACGCCGCCCGCGCGGCACGCGCCGCCGCCGACGACGCCACCGCCGCGGCGGTCAACGCCCGCGAGGCCGCGACCCGCGCCGAGGCGGCGGCAGCCCGTGCCAAGGCCGCGTCCGACGCGGCGCAGCGCGACGCGGCGATCACCCACGCGGCGGTGCAGAAGGCCCACGCGGCCGCCGCCGACGCCATCGCCGCCTCGAGCGCGGCGGCGGAGAACGTACGGGTCGCCAAGGCCCTCGCCGACACGGCGAAGGCGAAGGCCACCGAGGCCAAGGCCAACGCGGCCATCGCCCGTGCGGAGGCCAACGCGGCCGCCGCCACGGCCGTCCAGACCGCCGGTTTCGCCTACGCCACAGCGCAGGCCGCGCTGGCCGCACGCGACGCGGCGGCCCAGGTGATCAAGCCCGCCAACGACGCCATCGAACTGGGCTCCCCGTACCAGGAGACCGACTCCTCGGCCGGCCTCGCCGTGCTGTCCGGGCAGGCCGCGAAGACGGCCTCCGAGCAGCAGGCGGCGCTGGCCCAGGCCAAGGCCGCCCAGGCCGCGAAGGCGTCCACCGAGGCCGCCGCGCTCGCCGCCCAGGCGAACGCCGACGCCAAGGCCGCCGCGGTGGCCGCCGCCGACGCCGCCGACTCGGCCGCCAAGGCCGCCGCGTCGCTCGCCCAGGCCCGCACCTCGGCCGCCGCCGCGGCGGCCGACGCCAAGGCGGCCGTCAAGGCCGAGGCCAACACCGTCGCGTACGACCAGCAGGCCACCGCCGACGCGGCAGCCGCCGCCGGTGCGGCCACCACCGCGAGCGGCTACGCGGACGACGCCCGGGACTCGGCGGACGCCGCCGAGACCGACGCCGCCTCCGCGCGCTCCGCCGCCACCGAGGCCGAGGCCGACGCCGCCACCGCCAGTGACGTCGCCGACCGGGCCGAAGCGGACGCCACCGCCGCCGAGGCCTCGGCGGCCCGCGCCCGGCAGGACGCCACCGAGGCCGAGGCCGCCGCCACCGAGGCGGAGACCGCGGCCAACGCGCAGAGCGAGACCGTCCGGATGGGCGAGAACGGGCCGGCCGGCGCCGAAGGCGTCATCGCCCAGCCCTACGGCCTGAAGGACACCATCTCCTCCGACGGCATGTGCACCGGTACGCACAGCGGCAGCGACGTCGGCTGCGAGATCGACGTCACCCACCACATCACCGGGACCATGATCTACCTGGTCCTGACCTGCCCGCTGCCCAACACCAGCGCCGTCGACTGCATCGGCAGCTACACCGCCGACTACCTCGACAGCGTGCCGATCGACTTCAGCTACGACGACCAGATCCACATCGACGGTTGGGAGCTGACCGCCGAGATCCTCAAGACCGTCGCCTACGGCATGGTCCAGGACTTCATCGGCTGCGCCCGCCTGGTCTTCACCGGCTCGGGAGGCACCGGCAGCGACTGCGCCTGGGCGATCGGCAGCATCGTGGTGCCGCCCATGCTCAAGGCCGCCTCGCGATACGTCCTCGCGCTCCGCGCGGCCATGCGTACCGGCATCGGCCTGGACCAGGCCATCTTCAACCTGCGCCGCTCCGGCCTGACCGCCGACGCGCTCGCCAACCTCACCAAGGTGGGCCGGGCCGCGAAAGCGGCCTGCTTCCCGGCGGGCACACCCATCGCCACCGCCGACGGCACCAAGAAGATCGAGGACATCAAGGTCGGGGACCGGGTCTGGGCCGCCGACCCGGTGACGGGCAAGCAGACCCTGCGCCGGGTCACCCAGCTCTTCCGGCACACCGCCGACGGCCTGGTGCGGATCCACGCAGACGGCCGCGACGTCCGGGCGACTTCCGAGCACCCCTTCCAGGTCAAGGGGAAGGGCTGGGTCGACGCGGGCGACCTCAAGCCGGGCGATCTGCTGGAGAAGCGGGACGGTACGACGGTCGCCGTGGACGGCGTCTCCGAACTGCCGGGCCCGGCCCAGGTGTTCAACTTCGAGGTGGAGACCGACCACACCTACTACGCGACCGGCCTCGACGTGCTGGTGCACAACACCTGTGGCGAGTACTCCGAGCTCTACGACAACGGCACCGCGATCCTCGCCTCCATCGACAACAAGGGCATCCTCAACACCGCCGTCGAGGTCGTCAAGAACGGCACGGAGGCGACGGCGCCCACCGGCGGTGAGATGTTCACCAGAGCCATGGACGCCCTGGCCGGTGACGCGGAAGGAGTACGGGGCACCTGGAACAGCGGGGCACTGCGCGACAATCTCGACAGTTTCAACGCCGGCATCCAGAACCTGCTCTCCCCGGAGGACGCCGCCCGGTTGACGTTCACCGGAAAGATGGCCGCGAAGTACGGTTTCACCAAGGTGACCATCGAGGAGACCGTCGGCTCGCCCGGCGAGTACACAGCGGCGAAGGTGGTGTTCAGGAAGTGACCGACCGAACGGCGATCGTGGCCGGCCTGCGCCGGCTCGGCGAGGAGGGCCGCCCGGCCTCCGAGGCCGCGCGCTGGGTGATGCGGGAGATGGGAGACGACTTCAAGGTCTTCCAGCTCATGGTCCACTTCTTCAGCGCCTACCACGTCCCGGTGGAACGCCTCCGGGAAATGGAACGCTGGGAGGGCCTGGGCACCGGCGGCCCCCTCACGGACGCGGACCTGGACGCGATCGTCGGCCCGCTCATGGTCCGGGAAGCACCGCCGTCCTGACGGGGCGGCGGTGGTACGGAGTCTCAGTGCGGGGCGGTCACCGGATGGTGGCCGCCCCTTCCGTTTCCGGTCCGGCCCCTCCGACCATCAGGTCACCATGACCCGAGCTTCACGCTCCGCACGTACACGCACCTGATGCCGAACAGCGAGGCGCGCACCCGGGCCGCCGTGGATCGGGGCTTCCGGGACCCTGGTGACACCGACGACGGCCCCGGCACGGCCCATAGGGCAACATGAGCCCGTGACCCGCACGGACATCAGAACAGCCACAACTGACCCGCTCGGGTTCTCGGTAAGAGCGCTCTCCGGCCCCGGGCGGGAGGGCACTCAGTCGTCCTGGGGCAGGGCTGCCCGGAACTCCGCCAGCGCGGCGAAGTCGCCCTCCCGCAGGCCGATCCGGGGGTCGACGTGGTGCAGCAGGGCCGGCCCGGGATGGTGGGCGCGGACGTACCGGGTGTCCGCCGGGCTCTGCTCGTCGTCCACCCAGGCGAACGGCCGCCCCTCGGCGTACGCCACGATCGCCTCCGTCTTCCAGTGGACCCCGTCCGGCCGCATGGCCAGCAGGCCCCGGCCGAAGTCGACGTACGGCAGCTCGGGCAGGCCCACGACCGGGGCGATCCAGTGGTTCGCCTCGGCCATCCACGTGGTCGCCCAGCACAGCTCGTAGCCGAGGGCGAGCAGCGTGGGACCGTGGGACGGGTTCAGCCACACCCGCAGGGGGCGCCCGGGGCGGACGGTCGCCCGGATCGTCGTATAGCCCTCGGGGCGCCGCTCGGGCTGCGCCGCGTACGGGTTGAGGGGGCCGTCGACGTCCAGGAACAGCAGGGGGCGGCTCACGCGGACAACGTACGACAGCGGGGGCGCGCGGCGGCGTTGAATATTGCTCGCGCCGCACAGGCATAGTGACGCCGCCCCGCACGCGTCACCACAGGTACAGGGCCCGGACACGAGGTGGGCCCGGGGGAAGAGAAGGTGACGATGGATGCGGAACTGGACGAGAGCTTCCGGGAGTTCGTGGACGGCCGGTCCTCGGCGCTGCTGAGGACCGCCGTGCTGCTCGCCGGCGGCGACCGGCACGCGGCCGAGGACCTGCTGCAGAACGCCCTCATCAAGGCGGCGGGCCGCTGGCACCGCATCGACGAACCCGAGGCCTATGTACGGCAGGTCCTCTACCGGCAGCAGATCGGCCGCTGGCGCCTGAAGTGGCGCCGGCGCGAACTCAGCGTCGCCGAACCCCCGGAGAGCCCACCGGCCCCCGACACGGCGTCCGCCGCCGAACTGCGCCTCGTCCTGCGCACGGCCCTGTCCCGGCTCACCGCCCGCCAGCGCACCGTGCTGGTCCTGCGCTACTTCGAGGACCTGCCGGAGGCCGACGTGGCCCGGCTGCTCGGCTGCTCCGTCGGCACCGTACGGTCCACCACCCACCGCTCCCTGGCCCGGCTGCGCGCCCTCGCGCCCGAACTGGCCGCCCTCGACCCGGACCCCGGCCGCGCACAGCCGCCGTCCCGTGACTACTCGCCCGTGGAGGTACGGCCGTGAACGTCGAGGAACTCGTCCGGGACACCCTGCGCGAACAGGCCGCCGAACAGTCGCCGGCGGGACCGGGCTTCGCCGACCGGGTGCTGGCCGTCCGCCGGCGCCGCCGTACCCGCAGGCTCGCCTCCGTGGCCGCCGCGACGGCCGCCGTGATCACCGTCGCGGTGGCGGTGCCGCTGCTGGACTCCGGGAAGAGCGATGTGCGTCCGTCCGGGGTCGTGCAGCGGAACGGGATCACCGGCCACCCGGACCAGTCGCCGCCGCGCGAGCTCATCGCGGCCGGCCAGACGGAGCTCGCCGCGTACTACACCTGGCGGACCGTGCCGCAGTCGGGCGACCGGGGCATCGGCGTACGCACCTACCGGCTGCTCGACCCGGGGACCGGCACCTACGTGAAGGACTCCCGGTGGGCCTTCGTCGCCGTCGCGCCGGGCCTGCGGACGGCCGCCGTGCTGGAGCAGACCCTGCCCGTCCGCCGGATCGGCCTGCTCGACCTCGCGACGAGGAAGGTCGAGCGGTGGATCCCGGTCGAGCACGGCGTCGGCGGACTCGCCTTCTCGTACGACGGGACCAGGCTCCTGGCGACGACGTACGACGACAACCCCGATGTGCGCGCCAAGGTCCAGAACGTCAAGGGCGGCTGGGACTGGGGACCCGCGTTCGCCACGTCCAGCCGGACCGGCTTCTACGACTTCGACGTGGCCTCCGGCAAGGGCTCCTGGACCGGGGTCGTGTCCGACCGCAACGACCTCGCGCGCGGGGACTTCTCCTTCAGCCGCACCGGCGGCCAGGTGTACGCGCATGTCATCGGCGGCCGGGACGGGATGCAGCAGTTCTACGACCTCGACGGCGCCAAGATCACCGCCCCGGCGGACGAGAAGTACCTGCGCGCGGACGTCGACGCACGGCTGTCCCCGAACGGCCGGCTCGCCGCGCTCGGTCTGACCAGGGAGGTCGCTCCCGGGAAGTCGTACTCCTCGATCCGCGACCCCCGCACCGGCAAGGAGATCACCAAGGTCCGCGGCGGCGACCTGCTCGCCTGGGTCGACGACCGGCGGCTCATCGCCTGGGAGCGGGCCAGCGGCCTGGACGAGCCGTACCGGGCCCGGCTGGTGCTCGTGACGATCGGCAGCGACAAGATCGTCCCGCTGAGCGGGGTCCAGAAGGAGATGTACGACGCCCTGAAGGCGTGGCAGCCCGTCTTCGCCCGCCGCTGATCAGCCGGCCAAGAACTCCTCGTACACCGCCCGCAGTCCGTCGGCCGCCTCCCGGCCGGCGGACCGCAGCGGTGCGCGTACCGGTCCGGCCGGCCGGCCGAGCGCGGTGAGCAGTGCCTTCGACGTGACCGTGCCCGGCAGGCCCGCGGCCGTCATCGCCTCGATCAACGGCGTGGCCCGCAGCTGCAGTTCGGCGGCGCGAGCGGTGTCCCCGGCGTCGAACGCGTCCAGGATCGCCGCGACGCGGGACGGGACGACGTTGGCCACCGTGCTCACACATCCCGCCGCGCCCACCGCGTACAGGGCGAGGATGTGCTCGTCGCAGCCCGCGTAGTACGCCAGCTCGGTGCGCGCCAGCACCTTCTGGATGCCGAGGAAGTCGTACGAGCAGTCCTTCACGGCCACGATCGCGGGGTGTGCGGCGAGCCGGATCAGCGTCTCCGGTTCGATACGGGTGCCGGTGCGGCCCGGGATGTCGTACAGCATCACCGGCAGCCCGCTCGCCTCCGCCACCTCCAGGAAGTGCGCCTCCAGCGCGTCCTGCGGCGGCCTGCTGTAGTACGGCGACACCACCAGGACGCCGTCCGCGCCCGCCTTCTCGGCCGCCAGCGCCAGCTCCACGGTGTGCCGGGTGTCGGCGGTGCCCACGCCCGTCACGATCGACACGTCCGCGCCCACCGCGTCCCGGACGGCCGTGACCAACTCCGCCTTCTCCCTGTCCGTGGTGGTCGGCGACTCTCCCGTGGTGCCGTTCAGCACCAGACCGTCACAGCCCTCCGCCACCAGCTGCGCGGCCAGCCGTCGGGCGCCGTCGAGGTCGAGCGTCCCCGCCTCGGTGAACGGCGTGACCATCGCGCAGAGGGTGCGGCCGAAGGGACGGGGAGAGCGGGGACGGCGGGGCGAGCGGGCGGTGTCGCGTGCGTTCGTCATGGGGGTAGTCTCGGCAACGCGACAGCTTAGCTCCACTTAATTCTTCTACGGGGTACGTCTTAGAAACGCTAAGTCATCGCTCCTCTCGGGCGCGCCAAGACCGAGGCCCTGTGTCCAACTCGGCCCCTCATGGGCCACTATGGGCCGGACGGTCACCGACGGCAGGTCATGGGAGGCGTCATGAAGCTCGGCAGGGCACTGGCCACCGGGGTCGCTCAGGAGCGGCCGCTCGTCCACGACGAAGAACCCGACATCCCCGAAGAGAGCCACGAGCCCCAGACCGTGTCGGTGCCCGAAGAGGCCCCGGCCGCCCGATGAGGCTGCGGCTCCCTGCGGAACGCCCGACGGAGCCGCCGACCGGCTACAAGATCGCCCACCCGGTGCTGTCCCAGGACGGCGCCCGGGCCGGGTTCACCGGTGTGTCGCTGGGCGGCGCGCTGCCGTACGGAGTACTCGACGACGCGTCCTGCGTCTATGGCCGGCGGCACCGCCCGCCCGCGCGACTGTGCGACTGCGGCTTCCACTGCGTGCACGAACGCGGGGCCGCCGAGGCCCTGTTGTGCACGGCCGAGCACCGGGCGGCCGTGCTGCTGGAGATCTCCGTGCTCGGCGCCTACATCCGCTTCGAACGTGGCTTCCGCTACGCCCGGCAGCGGGTCCGCACGGCCACCGTCGGCCCGTGCGCCTGCGGTGGGCGGGCCGTGGCGCTCGCCGACGCGGGCTGGGGCAGGCCCGGTTGGCGCGCCCTGGCGGCCGCCTGCGGGGGCTGTGTACGCGCGCGTACGTCCGTCTCGCTCGCCGGGTTCGCCCGGCTGGCCGGACAGGGGCTGCGCATGGCCGCCGGGGCCCCGGGGGCGGTCGCCGCCGAGCCGGTGCCGGTGCCCGGCGAGGGCTTCGGAGTGCCCGAACTGGTCGCGGAGGCGGCCCTGTTGCAGGCCCGCCTCGACTGGTTCCAGAGCCAGCTCGCGCGACTCGGCGAGCGGGGGGAGCGGGGCTGACGGACGGGTCGCCTCGCCTGACCGCCGGCGACCTGGGTACTCGGAAGGTCAGTAGGCGCAAGCGGACGCCGACGAGACCGGAAGGGGCAGTACCGATGGCGAAGAGGACCGCACACGGAACGGGGGCCCGGATCACCGACTCCGCGGGCGCCTTGGCGGCGAAGGCCGATCTCAAGGGGCGTACCCAGGCCCGCGCCGCCGATCTCAAGGACAAGGCCGGCGCCCTGACCGTCCAGCTGCGCGAGGGCGCCACCCGGGCCGGCCATCAGGCCCAGGACCGGGCGGCGAAGGGCGGTCACACGGCCCAGGAGCAGATGGTGAAGGCGCGGCACACGCTTCAGGAGCAGGCGCTCAGGACCGGGCACGCCGTTCAGGAGCGGGCGGGGCGGGCGGGTCATCTGGCCTCCGGCAAGGCCGTCGAGGCGGCGCACGCCGCCGAGGGGCGCATGCCGCAGTCCGCGCGCACGGCCGCCCGGAGCGCTCTGCGGCACACGCGCCCGGTGCTGATCGCGAGCGCCGCCCTCGCCCTAGCCGGTGCCGTCGCCGTGCGCGTCCTGCGCCGGAGCGGCCGCCACTGAATCCGCTCGGGGCGTCCTCCTCTCCACCTCTGCCTCTCCGTCGTCTCACCGAAAATCTGATCCGTCTGGACAAAAAAAGTTTTCGGTGAGACGGTGGAGTCATGCTGGACGTGACCGTGATCGAGGACCCCGAGGCCGCGGCGGTGTCGCTGGACCCCATACGGGCCAGGCTGCTCGCCGAACTGGCCGCCGCACCCGCGTCGGCCGCGATGCTGGCCGGCAAGGTCGGGCTGCCCCGGCAGAAGGTGAACTACCACCTCAAGGCGCTGGAGCGGCACGGCCTGGTCGAGCTGGCGGGAGAGCGGCGCAAGGGCAATGTCAACGAACGCCTGATGCGCGCGACCGCCGCGTCGTACGTCATCTCGCCGGCCGCCCTGCCCGCCGTACAGCCGGACCCGGACCGCTTCCGCGACCAGCTCTCCGCGCGCTGGCTGCTCGCGCTGGGCGCCCGCCTGGTGCGCGACGTCGGCACGCTGATCAATGGTGCCGCCAAGGCTCGCAGGCGACTGGCGACCTACGCGCTGGACGGCGAGGTGCGCTTCGCCTCCGCCGCCGACCGCGCGGCGTTCGCGCAGGAGCTGACGGCGGGCGTGAGCGCGCTCATCCGCAAGTACGACACACCCGACACGGAGGACGGCCGGGACCACCGGATCGTCGTCGCCCTCCATCCCACGGTCAAGGCGGATCCCCGCCCGACGGCGGATCCGCGCCCGACGGCGGATCCCCGCCCGGCGGCGGAGACTCACCCGACGGCGGATCCCCGCCCGGCGGCGGAGACTCACCCGACGGCCGTGCATCCCACGGCCGAGACCCACCCGGCGGCCGAGGACCGGCCCGGGGTCTCGGACCGGACCACCCCCGAACTGGATCAGTAGGCAGCAGGAGCCCCGACATGTCCAAGGAATTCGAGATCGCCCGCGAGTTCGAGGTCGACGCCACGCCCCAAGAGGTGTGGGAGGCGATCACCAACGGTACCGGTGCCTACCTCTGGCCGATGGAGCCGCCCGAGCCCCGGGTGGGCGGCGCGGCGGCCTTCGGCTCCACCGTGACCGCCTACGAGCCGCCGCACCACCTGATCGTCCGCAGCGAGGACGTCGGTTCCCCGGTACAGAGCGTCAACCAGCTGGAGCACGTGATCGAGCCGCGGGACGGCGGCCGCCGTGCCTGGGTACGCTACGTGCACAGCGGGATCTTCACCGACGACTGGGACAACCAGTACGACGGCGCGAGCCGGCACACCGACTTCTATCTGCACACCCTGCGCGAGTACCTGGTCCACTTCGCGCCCCGCCCGGTCACCTTCGCGCAGCTCAACGGCCCCGAGGCGGCCCAGGCGCCGGACGCCTTCGACACCGTGGGCCGCGCCCTGGGCCTGCCGGACGACCTGGCCGAGGGCGCGAAGGCGAGCGTCCGGGGGCCCGGCGGGCGGACGCTGGAGGCGGTGGTCGACTACCGCAACCCGTACTTCATCGGGCTGCGCACCGACGACGCCCTCGTCCGGTTCTTCGGACGCAACCACTGGGGCGCCCCGGTCGGGATCAGCATCCACGACTTCGCACCGGACGCCGACGCCGAGGCGAACGAGAGCGCCTGGCAGGACTGGCTGGACGGAGTGTTCAGCCAGTCCTGAGCCACCGGTGCCCACAAGGGCCTACCGGCTTACGGGCGGAAGCGCAGCACCTGCGGGTCGTGGTCGCTGATCTGGTCGTGGAACTCCGAGTTGACGTGCACGCTGTCGTACTCGAAGTCGCCGCCCCGGCGGATCTCCTTGCTGATCAGGATCTGGTCCAGGACCTGCTCGTTGCCCTGGTAGTCGTAGGTGTAGCGCTCCTTGGTCGGCAGCGACTGGATCGCCGACCAGAGCGCGCCATGGCTCTCCAGGATCCTGGTGGTGCCGGAGAAGTCGAAGTCGTTCATGTCGCCGAGCGCGATGACGTTCGCGTCCTTCTGGACGTCGAGGATGCTCTTGACGAACGCGTTGACCAGCGTCGCCTGCGCGTGACGCTGGACCTCCGAGCTGCGCGCCACCGGCTGGTACTGCGCGGTCAGGCCCTGGTCGCCGCCCTTGGAGTTCAGGTGGTTGGCGATCACGAAGACCGTCTTGCCGCGGAAGACGAACTCGCCGGCCAGCGGCTTGCGGCTGGCCGTCCAGGCGGAGTCCGCCGGGTCGACCCGGCCCGGGGAGGCGGTGAGCTGGGCCTGGCCGTGCACCTTGGTGACGCCCACCGCGGTGGTGGAGTCGCCGCCCGCGCGGTCGACGAAGGACACCCGCTCGGGGTTGAAGAGGAAGACCTGGCGGATGTTGCCGCCGGGCTCGCCGCCGTCCTGGTCGTTGACCGGGTTGATGGACCGCCAGTCGTACTTCGGGCCGCCGGCCGCGACGATCGCGTCGATCAGCTTGTTCACGGTCACGTCGGCGGCGACCGTGCCGTCGTCCGTCGCGCCGTTGTCGTCCTGGATCTCCTCCAGGGACACGATGTCGGGCGACTGGAGGTTGTTCACGATCGCGGCGGCGTGCGCGGCGAAGGTGGCGTCGGAGGGGTCGAGGTTCTCGACGTTGTACGTGGCGACGGCCAGCTCGCTCTTCGACTGCTTCTTCGTCGTCTCGCGCTGCAGGCCACCGCTCTTGAGGGTGCCCAGCTCGCTCGCAACGAGGGTGTAGCCGCCGAACTGGTTGTAGTCCATCGGGCCGGTCGTGGCGCCGGTCAGCGTGTCGCCGACGTTCGCCACCGGGAAGTCGGCGGTCGAGCCCAGGGACTGGATCTGGAGGCGGCCGGTGTTCTGGTCGTCGTAGGAGCGGTACAGCGAGCCGCCGCGGACGGTGCGGTTCTCGTGCGGCTTCACCGTGACCCACAGCTCGGCGTACGGGTCGGTGGCGGTGACCACGCGGGTGTCGCGGACCTGGACGTTCATGCCCTCCAGGGACTCGTAGTAGTCCAGGGCGTACTTCTTCGGCTGGAGCGTGAGGCCGTTGATCGAGCCGGCCGCGGCTGTGTCACCCGCCGGGGTGTACTCGGCCGGCACCGACTTCTTGTCGATCACGACCGGCGCCGGGACCGCGTTGCCGGTGGAGACCGTGGTGACCGTCGGCTTGGTGATCTCGGTCAGCGACTGGTTGCCGGTGGTGGCGCCACCCGGGACGTACTCGGAGACCGTGCCGGTGACCGTGACGGAGTCGCCGACCGCGACCTTCGGGGTGGAGCTGGTGAAGACGAAGACGCCCTCGCTGGTGGCCGGGTTGTCGTCGGGCGTCGGATCCTGGAGCCAGAAACCCCGCGAGGAGCCGTAGGTGCGCGTGGCCGTGACGATGCCGGGGACGTCCGTCACCTTCTGGCCGGCGTACGGCGATATGCGCGTGGCGCCCTGGACGTCATGGATGCGCAGCCCGTCGGCCTGGGCGGGCGAGGTGAGGGCGACGGTGGACGCCGCGCCGCAGACGGCGGCGACGGTGAGCGCGGCGAGACGCGCGGAAGACCTGCTCGGCAAGGAAATCCCTCCGGGGACATAAACGGTGCCGGGACGAGGGTGCGTCATGGAGTGGGCATGACACGCGTAGACAAGGAGTGAACGCTTGTCCCCCTGGTTTCTACGCGCGTCAATCTCGTCCTTGCGTAGGGGAGTTGTCAAGGTTTCGGCCATGTACGGAGCCCGGCGAGGAGATGAACCGGGCGGCATGGGTGGAAATCCGTCTAGGCTGAGCGGCTGAGCCGTACGGCGTCCCGATGGTCGTACGGCCGTCGTACGGAGTCCATGTCGTCGTACGACCGTAGAGGCGTCCGAGGAGAACCACCCGATGTCAGACAGCTCCCCCCTGCCGCCGGTGCGGTTGCGCCCCGAAGCGGAGCTGGCACGCGCCGCGCTGGCCACGCCGCTGCTCTCCCGGGCCGCCCGGCTCGCCCGCTGGGCCAGCCCCGACACCCGCGTCGACGCAGGTGGCGGCCTGGCCGAGGAGCAGCTCCCGGCCGCCGCCGAGCTGCTCGGGCTCACCGGGGACGACGCCGCCGCATACGCCGCCGAGGCCTGGCGGGTCGCCCTGGACACCGGGCTCGTCGAGACCGTCGACGAGGAGGCCGGGACTGTGGCCGCCGGGGAGGAGCTGGCGCTGCTCACCGGGGGCTCGCCGCACGACGTCCTCGCGGTCTGGCTGGCCGCGCTGGAGACCGTGATCGGCGACGCGAGCGTGCCCGACCTGGACGGAATTGTCGACGCGCTCGGCGACGGCGGCGAGGTCGATTTCTCGTCACTCGGCTGGGACCCCGAGGCGGAGGGGGATTTCCTCGACGGCGTCCTCGGCAACCTGTACCTGCTGACGGTGAGCGAAGGCGGTCCCGGCGAGGCGCCGGTGCCGCTGCCCGCGCTCGCCGCGTCCATGATCGTGCCCAGCGACATGGGCGAGCCGACCAACGACGTCCTGGAGCAGGTCTCCGACGCGATGATGCGGCTCGACGACCAGTTCCGGATGCTGGAACCGGTCGGACTCGTCGCGTACCAGCCGGTCGACGAGGCGCTCATGGCCGACGCCGAGGAGGAGCCGGCGGCGGGGCCGGTCGACGAGAGCGACGTCACCCGGTACGGCATGGTGCGGCTCACCCCGCTCGGCGCGTACGGGCTGCGGGCGCGGCTGCTGGAGGCCGGGTTCGAGGCGCCGGCCGTCGGGGAACTCGCCGACAAGGGCGCGGACGCGTTGCTCGACGGTATGGCAGCGTTTCCGCAGGGGGCCGCGCAGGCCGAGACCGAGCAGTGGCTGGCCCGCCGCGAATCCCTCGCCGCCGCACGGGAGTTGCTGGCCGCCGCGGGTGGCGAGGACGCGGGCGCGCCGCTGCGCCGACTGCGCTGCCAGCAGGCGCTGTCCCTGGTCGGCGGCGAGGCCGAGCCGGCGCTCCGCGAGGTCCTCGACGACCCCGAACTGGGCGGACTGGCCAGGGTCTGGCTGACCGAGCGCGGCGCCGCCGACGTGCCGCCGCCCTCGCCGGACATGATCTTCTGGCTGACCATCGACACGGTCGCCGCCCAGCTGGCCGCCGAGGGCAACTCGGAGGAACTGCAGGCCCTCGTCGAGGGGCTGGCCCAGCAGCACGCCGGGTTCTTCGCCGAGGCCTGGCGGGTCGACCACCCGGACACGGCCGACGTCCTGGAGGCGATGGGACGCCTGCACCCGGACAAGAAGGTCGCGAAGGAGGCCCGGAAGGCGGCGTTCAAGGCACGGTCGCAGCACGGCGGGTAGGCGCCGAAGGGGAGGGGGTGCGCGGGAGGTCGGGCACCCCCCCGGATGCGTTGAGTGCGGCTGAGCGCCGTCGCGGCGGGAGGGATTCCAGACCGCGGTCGTCGGGGTCCGTGGCGCGTTCGTGGGTGTGGTTTTTGGTTGCCGTGGGGCGGCGCATACGGATTCATGGAACATGCGAAGCGGATGTCGCCCTGAGTTCAGGCGGAGTTCAGACGTGGCCGGGAGCGTGTGCGCCGACCCGAGGTCCGCCACCCTCCACGGCACTCCGACCGTCACCAGGAGACACCATGTCGCTCACCCGCAGGGACTTCGCCAGGAAATCCGCGATCACCGGTGCCGGTGTCGCGCTGGCGGGCAGCGTCGGCGCCCTCGCCACCGCCCCCAACGCCCTCGCCTCCACCGAGACCGATGCGTCCGACGCGGCCGAGTCGGGGCACGGCCACGGACACGACGGCGTCGGCTACGGGCCGCTGCTCCCCGACCCCGACGGCATCCTCGCGCTCCCCGCAGGCTTCAAGTACCGCGTCATCACCTACAGCGGCAAGACCCGGCTGGAGTCGGGCGAGTTCACCCCCTCCAACCACGACGGCACCTCCACCTTCGACGGCCCCCGCGGCGCCACCCTCCTGGTCAACAACCACGAGCTGGCCGGGCCCCGCGCCAACTGGACCCACCCGGTGCCGCTCACCGAGGGCCTCGTCTACGACCCCGCGGCCGCTGGCGGCTGCACCGTCGTCGAGGTACGCCACGACAAGGTCGCCGAGTGGGTCGGCATCGCCGGCACCGCCACCAACTGCGCGGGCGGCAACACCCCTTGGGGCACCTGGCTCACCTGCGAGGAGACTGAGGACAAGGCCGGCGCCAACGGCATGACCAAGGACCACGGCTATGTCTTCGAGGTCGACCCCGAGGACCGCCGGGCCAACAAGAACCCCAAGCCCCTCAAGGCGCTCGGCCGGTACGCCCACGAGGCCGTCGTCGTCGACCCCAAGCGCGGCCACCTCTACCTGACGGAGGACGCGTCCAACCCGAACGGCCTGCTCTACCGCTGGACCCCGCCCGAGCACTTCCACCACGGCCGCGGCAGGCTGCGCACCCTCGCCGACGACGCGGGCACGCTCCAGGCCTTCAAGTGCTTCGACTCCGGCGGCGTCTTCGTCGACGACCTCTCCCGCGCCACGAAGATCGGCACCGTGTACGGCGTCGACTGGGTGGACGTCCCGGACCGCGACGCGAGGACCACCTCGGTCCGCAAGCAGTTCACCACCGGCCAGGTCACCCGCGCCCGCAAGCTGGAGGGCATGTGGTGGGGTGACGGCGGCGTGTACATCGTCTCCTCCTACGCCCGCGCGGAGAGCCCCGTCCAGCACGACGGCGCCGTCTGGTTCTACGACCCCAAGCGCCGCACCCTCACCCTGAAGGTCCTCATCGGCGTCAACCCCGACCCGTCGGTGGACGGCGCCTTCGACGGCCCGGACAACATCACCGTCTCCCCGTACGGCGGCCTGGTCATCGCCGAGGACGGCGAGGGCATCCAGCACCTTTTCGGCGCCACCGACAGCGGCCGCACCTACCCGATCGCCCGCAACGAACTCAACGCCGGCACCGAAGAAGAGCCGGAATACAGTGAGTTCACCGGCGTCACCTTCTCGCCCGACGGCAAGACCCTGTACGCCAACATCCAGACCCCGGGCATCATGCTCGCGATCACGGGGCCCTGGAAGCGGCAGAAGCGCGGCTGATTAATTCACTCGCCCGGCCCGCGGCACGCCTCCTAAGGTAATGAACGTCCAGGTGCGAAGGCAGGACCTACTTCCACTGATAATGGGGCGGCCGCGGGTTCGAGTCCCGCCACCGGTACAACGCGCCGGTGTAGCTCAGGGGTTAGAGCACCTACGTCGGTTCCGCCGGCCTTGAACTCTGGACACCAAAAACTTCATGCACCTCCCGGTGCGTGTGTCACTGAACTCGGGAGGCGCAGCTCATGGTGGGTGTCCGGTGCGCAGGCAGCGGATACTTCAGGGCCCTGGTCCCCGAAAGGGGGTGCGGGTTCGAATCCCGTCATCGGCTCAGGGCCGATGTGGCGGAAAGGAAGACGCGCCAGGTTATAGTCCCGTCGCCGACTCCTGATCTCGGACACCCTCCTATTGCCGCGCCTCCTCCCAGACTCCAATGAATTCGGGGGGAATTCACCATGGCGCGATTCAACACCAAGGCGGCCCGGGCGCAGCCCACTTCGCGGGTCACCTCGACCGGACGCGTGCTCCGCACCTACCAGGGCGGGCGTGGTCAGGAGCGGGACACGCGTTCCGAGCTTTTCCTGCTCGCCGTCGCCAACTTCGTCTCGCAGCAGACCTTCTACGAGACCGGCGCCGACCGCGACGACCGGTACGCGAAGCTCGTCCGCGAGCTCGCCGTCACCGATCCGGTCTGGACCGCCGGCCTGCTCGGCTGGCTGCGCGGCGAGGGCAACATGCGGACCGCCTCCCTCGTGGGCGCCGCCGAGTACGTGCACGCACGCCTGACCGCGGGCGCCACCGAGGGCCCCTCGAACCGGCAGGTCGTCGCCTCCGTGCTGCAGCGGCCCGACGAGCCCGGCGAACTGCTCGCCTACTGGACGGCGACCTACGGCCGTGCCGTCCCCAAGCCCGTCAAGCGGGGGATCGCCGACGCCGTACGGCGGCTCTACCACGGCAAGTCGCTGCTCAAGTACGACACCGCGGCCAAGGGATACCGCTTCGGCGACATCCTCAACCTGGTGCACGCGGCGCCGGACCCGGACAAGCCGTGGCAGGGCGAGCTGTTCCAGTACGCGCTGGACCGGCGGCACCACCCGGACACGGCCGTACCGCCCGTGTCCAGCCCGGTGCTCGCCGCGCACCGCGAGCTGATGGCGCTGCCGGTCGCACAGCGGCGTGCGGTCGTCACCGAGCCCGGTGGCGCCGAGCGGCTCGCGGCGGCGGGGCTGACCTGGGAGGCACTGGCCGGATGGCTCCAGGGCCCGATGAACAGGGCGGCCTGGGAGGCCGTGATCCCCTCCATGGGGACCATGGCACTCGTCCGCAACCTGCGGAACTTCGACGAGGCCGGCGTCTCCGACGAGGTCGCCGCGCAGGTCGCGGCCCGGATCAGCGACCCGGCGGAGGTGGCGCGCTCGCGGCAGTTCCCGTTCCGGTACCTCGCCGCGTACCAGCACGCCCCGTCGCTGCGCTGGTCCTTCCCGCTGGAGCGGGCGCTCGGCCACTCGCTGGCCAACGTGCCCGCGCTGCCGGGACGGACGCTGGTGCTGGTCGACCGGTCCGGCTCGATGTGGGGCCCGCTGTCCGACCACTCGCGGCTCAACCGGGCCGACGCGGCGGCGATCTTCGGTACGGCGCTCGCGCTGCGGGCGTCGGACGCGGACCTCGTCGAGTTCGGTACCACGAGCAAGCGGCTGACGTTCGGCAAGGGCGAGTCGGTGCTGAAGATCCTCGGCCGCTTCGGCTCGCTGGGCGGTACCGACACCACCTCGGCGATCCGCTCGCACTACCGGGGGCAGGACCGGGTGCTGATCGTCACCGACGAGCAGTACACCTACCACCGGCACGGCGACCCGACCCAGCAGGTCCCGGCCCACATCCCGGTCTACACCTGGAACCTGGCCGGCTACCGGGTCGGCCACGGCCCGTCGGGAGCGGCCGGCCGGCACACCTTCGGCGGCCTCTCGGACGCGGCCTTCCGGATGGTGCCGCTGCTGGAGGCCGCCCGGGACGCCGACTGGCCGTGGGCGACGGCCGCCTGACCGCCGGCCCATGAGCGTGGCCCGCACCTTCACGGGGGGTGCGGGCCACACCCGTGCCCCGCGCCGCATCCGTGCCCGCGCCGCATCCGTGTCCGCGCCGCATCCGTGCCCGCACCACACCCCCTGCCCACGACACACCCTTGCCCGCATCGCGATTGATATCTAACATTTCAGTTCATGGAGGCCCTGCGACCCGTCCCCCGCACCCTGCTCCGCGACCGTGCCTACGCGGCCATTCGCGATGCCATCGTCGCCGGCGAGATCGAACCCGGTGCGGTGGTGCGGGACGCCGAGTTCGCGGAGCGGCTCGGGCTGTCCCGGGCGCCGGTGCGGGAGGCGTTCGCCCGGCTCGTCGACGAGGGGCTCCTGGAGAGCAAGCCGCAGAGCTACACCCGGGTCACCCCGGTCGTGGCCGCCGACGTACGGGACGCGGCGGCCGTGGTCGGCGCCATGCACGAACTGGCCACCCGGGCCGCCGTACCCCGGCTGCGGGACACCGACCTCGACGTGATGCGCGCGGCCAACGACCGGTTCGCCGCCGCCGTGGGCGCCGGTGACGTGGACGAGGCCCTGCGCGCCGACGACGAGCTGCACGACGTACTGATCCGGGTGGCCGGCAACCGTGCCGCCGCCGCCACCGTCGCCCGCTACACCCCGCTGATCCGCCGCCTGGAGCGCCGCCGCTTCGGCGAGGGCGGCTCCTGCCGCTCGGCGGGTCTGCACGAGCGGCTCATCGAGGCGTGCGCGGCCGGCGACACGCGGGCGGCGGTCCGGGTCACCGCCGACATCTGGCACACCCTCGCCGACCTGGCCGACCCCGACTGACACCAGGAGCCTCCATGTTCCCCTCCGCGCCCCTTTCCCCGACCATTTCCTCCTACGAGCGATACCCCCTCCTCTTCGGCCCCTCGCCCGTGCATCCGCTGGAGCGTCTCACCGCCCATCTCGGCGGGGCCGCGCTGTGGGCCAAGCGGGAGGACTGCAACTCCGGGATCGCCTACGGCGGGAACAAGACGCGCAAGCTGGAGTACCTGGTGGCCGACGCCCTGGCCCAGGGCTGCGACACCCTCGTGTCCATCGGCGGCGTGCAGTCCAACCACACCCGCCAGGTCGCCGCCGTCGCCGCGCGCGCCGGGCTCAAGTGCGTGCTGGTGCAGGAGAGCTGGGTGGAGTGGCCGGACTCGGTGTACGACAAGGTCGGCAACATCCTGATCAGCAGGCT
The DNA here is from genome assembly GCF_040651615.1 of Streptomyces sp. NPDC048417. Classification (NCBI taxonomy): domain Bacteria; kingdom Bacillati; phylum Actinomycetota; class Actinomycetes; order Kitasatosporales; family Streptomycetaceae; genus Streptomyces; species Streptomyces sp. NPDC048417. Next base: position 124,901 of record NZ_JBEZKI010000014.1, read on the forward strand.
GGCCGGGGCCGACGTCCGCCTCGTCCGGGCCGGGTTCGGCATCGGGTTCAAGGAGAGCTGGGAAGGGGCGCTGCGCGAGGTCGAGGAGTCCGGCGGCAGGCCGTACGCCATCCCGGCCGGCGCCTCCGACCACCCGCTCGGCGGGCTCGGCTTCGCCAACTGGGCGTACGAAGTCGCCGAGCAGGAGCGGGAGCTGGGTGTCTTCTTCGACACGGTGATCGTCTGCTCGGTGACCGGGTCGACCCAGGCCGGCATGGCCGCCGGGTTCGCCGCGCTGGCGCAGGCGGGTGGGCGTGCGCGCCGGGTGATCGGCATCGACGCCTCGGCCAGGCCCGCCGAGACCCGCGAGCAGATCGCCCGCATAGCCGACCGGACCGGACGACTGATCGGTCTCCAGCGGGAGTTGACCGTCGACGACATCGAGCTGGACGAGCGCTACCACGCGGGCGTCTACGGCATCCCGGACGAGACCACCCTGGAGGCGATGCGGCTGGCCGCCCGCACGGAGGGCATGGTGACGGACCCGGTGTACGAGGGCAAGTCGATGGCGGGGATGGTGGACCTGGTCGAACGGGGCGAGATCGGCGCCGACTCCACGGTGCTCTACGCCCACCTCGGCGGCCAGCCGGCACTGAACGCCTACAGCGCGTTGTTCTAGCGCCGGGTGGCCCTGGTGCTGCGACTAGACGTTCTCGCGGCGTCGGCCCGTGATCACGAACGCCGCCACCAGCAGCGCGGCCACCGCGACCAGCGAGCCGATGCCGAAGGCACGGGACGCGCCATGGGTGAGGATCTCGGCGGACGTGCCGGTCGCGTGCCGGGTCACCGTTCCGTACACCGTGACCAGGACGGCGAGGCCGAGGGTGCCGCCCAGCCACTGCAGCGTCTGCAGCAGGCCGGAGGCGGCGCCGGCCTCCCGGGACTCGATGCGGGCGAGGATGGTCGCGTTGAGCGGCATGAAGCTCAGGCCGACGCCCACGCCCAGCAGCAGCAGCGGACCGAGCAGCCCGGTGGCGTAACCGTCCCCGGGCCGCAGTCGCCACAGCCACCCGCCCGTGACGACCAGCAGGGCGATGCCGGTCAGCAGCACCGGCTTGGCCCCGAAGCGGGCCAGCAGCCGAGGCAGCAGACGCACCACCGTGAACATCGCCAGGGTCATGGGCAGGAACGCGGATCCGGCGCGCAACGGGCTGTATTCCAGGACCTGTTGGCAGATGAGAGTGAGGAAGTAGAAGGCGCCGAACATACCCGCGGGCAGCAGCATGATGGTGAGGTAGCCGCCTGCCCGGTCGCGGTCGGCGAACAGCCGCAGCGGCATGATCGACTGGCCGGCCCGGGACTCGATCAGGGTGAAGCCGAGGAGCAGCGCGAGCGCGCAGCCGAAGCCGGACAGGGCCTGGGCGTCGCTCCAGCCCGCCTCGGAGACCCGGATGAACGCGTACACGAGCGAGGCCGTCCCGGCCGTCCCGGTCAGCGCGCCCGCCAGGTCGAAGCGGCCCGCGTGGCGCGGGGTCTCGGCGACGAAGCGGGGCAGGGCCAGGTGGGGACTGTCTCCGTTTGGTGCTCGATAAGATACGGAGAGAGTCCCCGGTTCGCAAGGAGTAACTGGATGACGCAGGTCAGACCCATGCGTGCGGATGCTCGCCGCAACTACGAGCGATTGCTGAAGGTGGCCGCCGAGGCCTTCGCCGAGCACGGGGAGAACGCGTCGCTGGATGACATCGCCAAGCGGGCGGGCGTCGGCTCCGGCACGCTCTACCGGCACTTCCCGACGCGGCAGGCGCTGCTGGAGGCCGCGTTCGTGGACCGGCTGGAGGGGCTGGCGGCGATGGCCGACGAGTTCGCCGCGGAACTGCCGCCGAGCGCGGCGCTGACGGAGTGGCTGAACGAACTGTGCGTCGCCACCATCCAGGTACGCGGCCTGAAGGCTCTGCTGGGCTCGGCGGTCACGGACGGCAGCTCGGCCGCGGTCACGGCCTGCGGCACCACGGTCCGCGGCGCGGCGACCCGGCTGGTGGACGCGGCGAAGGCGGAGGGCACCCTGCGCCCGGACATCGAGCCGATCGAACTCCTGCGCCTGGCGCACGGACTGGCCACGGCATCGGAACTGGCCGACGGGCAGGGCAAGGAGATCCGGCGGTATCTGTCGCTGCTCACGGAGGGGTTGCGGCCGTAGCGCCCACGGCCGCGCGCCCCTCCCCGGATCTGCGTGAGCGAGCCTTCGTCAGAGTGCCTGCGCCCCCGGCTTCACCATGTTCCGTACGGTCCGGGCCTTCACGAACTCGCCCAGCGCCGTCATGTCCCACTCGCCGGAGAACTGGCGGACCAGCTTGGCCATCATCACGCCGGTCTGCGATTCCGCGTTGGTGAGGTCGAAGCGGACCAGTTCCTCGTCGGTCGCCGCGTCCAGGAGGCGGCAGTAGGCCTTGGCGACCTCCGTGAACTTCTGGCCGGAGAAGGAGTTGACGGTGAAGACCAGGCCGGTGACCTCCGGGGGGATCCGGCCGAGGTCGACCACGATCACCTCGTCGTCGCCGCCTCCCTCGCCGGTGAGGTTGTCGCCGGAGTGCTTGATCGCGCCGCCCAGGATGGACAGCTTGCCGAAGTAGCAGCTGTCGACGTGGTCGCGCTGCGGGCCGTAGGCGATGACCGAGGCGTCCAGGTCGATGTCCTTGCCGCGGAACGCCGGCTCCCAGCCCAGCCCCATCTTGACCTGGGAGAGCAGCGGGCTGCCGCCCTTGACCAGGGACACGGTCTGGTTCTTCTGGAGGCTGACCCTGCCCTTGTCGAGGTTGATCTTCCCGGCGCCCGGCGCGGGCGCGGCGGGCGCCGCGGGCGGGGCCACGACGGGGGGAGCCGTCGGCTGCGGGGCCGCGGGCTGGGGAGCCGCCGGCTGGGGGGTCGGGGCCGTCGCCGGTTCCTCCACTGTGACGCCGAAGTCGGTCGCGATGCCGGCCAGCCCGTTCGCGTACCCCTGGCCGACCGCGCGGGCCTTCCACGCGCCGTTGCGCAGGTAGATCTCGACGACCACCAGGGCCGTCTCGGTGCCCAGCTGCGGCGGCGTGAACGTGCCCAGCACCGAGCCGTCCTCCGCGTTGCGGATCGTCGCCGTCGGCTCGATGCCCTGGAAGGTCTGACCTGCGGCGTCGGGGCTCGCGGTGACGACGATCTTCTCGATGCCCGGAGGTACGGCCGCCGTGTCGACGGTGATGGCGTCCGCGGACGTACCGCCGCCGGAGCGGTACGTCACACCCGGGCCGCTGGGCTGGTTGTAGAAGATGAAGTCGTCGTCGGAGCGCACCTTGCCGTCGCCGGTGAGCAGCAGGCCCGACACGTCGAGCCGCACCGGGGCGGCGACGTCCACCGCCACCCGGGAGACGGGGAGAGGGATGTTCGAGCCAGGGGTCATAGCTGTCATGCCTCGTGAACGAACGATCCCGCTTTACCGTTCCCTTACCGAAGAGCGGACCCCCCGGAAACCCCCGATCGGCTCAGGGGGCACCGCGATCCGGCTCAGGGGACCACGACGATCTTCCGTCCGACGCCCGCCGCGAACTGCTCCAGCGCCTGCGGGTAGCTGTCCAGCGGGAGGCGGTCGCTGATGAAGACCTCCGGGTCCAGGACCCCGTTCGCGAACAGCTCCGCCGCGCGTTCGTAGCTGTGCAGGACGGCCATGGAGCCGGTGATGGTGATCTCCTGGTTGTAGATGCGGTACGGGTCGATCGTCACCCGGGTCGCGTAGTCGGCGACGCCGAACTGGAGGAAGGTTCCGGCCTTGCCCACCCGCTCCAGGCCGTCCTGGATCGCCGCCGCGTTGCCGGTCGCGTCGATCACCACGTCCCAGCCCCGCGGCCGGTCCAGTTCGTCGGCGTTCGCGGCGGAGGCGGAGACGCCGAGCGCGCGGGCGGTCTCCAGGCGGGCCGGGTTCAGGTCGACCACGTCGACGCTCGCCGCGCCGGTCCGCTTGGCGAGTTCCAGCATCATCAGGCCCATGGTCCCGGAGCCGTAGATCAGGACGTGGGCGCCCAGACGGGAGTTGAGGACGTCGTAGCCGCGCACCGCGCAGGACAGCGGCTCGACCAGTGCCGCGTCCTGGGTGCGGACGTGCTCGGGGAGCTTCACGCAGTTGGCGACCGGGGCGAGCGCGTACTGCGCGGCGCCGCCCGGCACGGTCACGCCGATCGCGGCCCAGCGTTCGCAGAGGTTGTTGTGGCCGTCCCGGCAGTAGCGGCACTCGTGGCAGTACAGGGACGGGTCGACCGCGACCTGGTCGCCGATCGCCACCTCGGTCACCTGGGCGCCGACGCCGACCACCTCGCCGGCGAACTCGTGGCCCGGCACGATCGGCAGCTTGGGCGCGAACTCGCCCTGGAGGATGTGGAGATCGGTTCCGCACAGGCCGCAGGCGGCCACCTCCACCACGACCTCGCGGGGCCCCGGTGTGGGGTCGGGGACCTCGGTGACGACGGCACGGCCCACGGACTCGATGACGGCGGCCTTCATTTCACGGCTCCCAACGACAGGCCCTGGACCAGCTTGTCCTGGGCGGCGAACCCCGCGGCGAGTACCGGCAGGGAGACGACGAGCGACGCGGCGCACACCTTGGCCAGGAACAGGCCCTGGCTGGTGATGAAGCCGGTCAGGAAGACGGGGGCGGTCTCGGCGACCACGCCCGTCAGGACTCGGGCGAAGAGAAGTTCGTTCCAGCTGAAGATGAAGCAGATCAGGGAGGTGGCAGCGATGCCGGGCAGGGCGATCGGGGCGACCACGCGCGCGAGGATCGTCGGGAGGCGGGCGCCGTCGATCTGGGCCGCCTCGATCACCGCGACCGGGACCTCGGCGAGGAACGACTGCATCATCCACACCGCGATCGGCAGGTTCATGGAGGTGTAGAGGATGACCAGGAACCAGATGTTGTCCAGCATCCCGGTGTTCTTCGCGAACAGGTAGATCGGCAGCAGACCGGCCACGACCGGCAGCATCTTGGTGGAGAGGAAGAAGAACAGGACGTCCGTCCACTTCTTCACCCGCCGGATCGACAGCGCGTAGGCCGCCGGGAAGGCCAGGACGAGGACGAAGAGCGTGGAGACGACCGACGCGACCGCCGAGTTGATCAGCGCCGGCCAGGGGCTCGCGCCACCGCCGGCCCCGAAGAACTCGCGGTAGCCGTCCAGGGTGAGGGCGGCACCGAAGGAGGGCGGGTTGGTCGCCGCGTCCGCCTCGGAGTGGAAGGACGTCAGCGCCATCCAGGCGATGGGGAAGAAGAAGACGATGCCGACGAGCCAGGCCACCAGCCCGACGCTGCGGCCCCGGTGCTTCCTGACGCGTATGGCGAGGCTGCTCATGCGCGGGACACCTCCTCGCGGAACAGGGACGACACCACGCGCAGGGCGAAGGTCGCGATGATGATCGAGCCGATGACGACCAGGACGCCGGCGGCCGAGGCGAGGCCGTTCTCGTGGGCCTGGTAGAAGCTCTGGTAGACGGTGTACGGGAGGTTGGCGGTGCCGAGGCCGCCGGACGTGATCGTGAAGACCGCGTCGAAGTTCTGGACGATGTAGATGCAGCCCAGCAGGGCGCCGAGTTCGAGGTAGCGGCGCAGGTGCGGGAGCGTCAGATAGCGGAAGACCTGCCAGTCGCTCGCGCCGTCCACCCGGGCGGCCTCGATCTGCTCGGGGTCACGGCTCTGCAGCCCGGCGAGCAGGATCAGCATCATGAACGGCGTCCACTGCCACACCAGGGCGGCCTCGACCGCCAGCAGCGGGGTGCTGGAGATCCAGTCGGGCTGCGGTCCGCCGACATAGTGCAACAGGCCGTTGAGCAGGCCGTATTCGGGGTTGTAGAGGACGTGCTTCCAGAGCAGGGCGGCGGCCACCGGGACCACCAGGAAGGGGGCGATCAGCAGGGTGCGGACGATGCCACGGCCGCGGAACCTGTTGTTCAGGAGCAGGGCCAGGGCGAGGCCGAGGACCAGGCTCACCAGGACCACGGTGACCGTGAGCAGCACGGTCGTCCACACCGAGTGGCGCAGGTCGGCGTCGGTGAGGACCTGGCGGTAGTTGTCGACGCCGGCGAAGTGGCGGGCCTTCGGGTAGAGGGCGTTCCAGTCGAAGAAGGAGATGACCACCGTGGCCACGAAGGGCAGCTGGGTCACGACGATCATGAAGACCAGGGCGGGCAGGAGAGGAGCCCGGGTGGCCCAGGCGCGCAGGCGGGCGGAGGGCGGCCGCGTGGCGCGTACGGGTGTCGCTGGGTAGGGAGCTGTGGTCGCGGTCATCGTCCCTCGTACTCCTTGGAGATCTTCTCGGCGAGCTGCTGGGACTTCTTCAGGGCCGAGTCGACGGACTGTCGTCCGGCGATGGCCGAACTGATCTCCTGGGAGACCTTGGTGCCGAGATCGGTGAACTCGGGGATGTCGACGAACTGGATGCCGGGCGCGGGGCGGGGCTGGACGCCGGGGTCGTTCGGGCGGGCGCTCTCGATGGCCTCCTTGGTCATCTCCTGGAACGCGGCGGCCGACTTCACGTAGTCGGGATTCGTGTACGTCGACGCCCGCTTGCCCGCCGGGACGTTGGACCAGCCGCTGGTCTGGCCGACCAGTTCCTCGTACTGCTTGCTGGACGCCCAGGACACGAACTTCCAGGCCTTGTCGGGGTTGCGGGAGGCCTTCTGGATGCCCCAGGCCCAGGTGTAGAGCCAGCCGGCGGACTTGGTCTGCTCGACGGGTGCGGGGGCGTATCCGAGCTTGCCCTTGACCGGGGAGCCGTTCGCCTCCAGGAGGCCGGCCGCGGAGGTGGCGTCGTACCACATGGCGACCTTGCCCTGGGTCATGTTGTTGAGGCACTCGGCGAAGCCGGACTGGGGGGCGCCGGACTCGCCGTGCTTGCGGACGAGGTCGACATAGAACTTCGTCGCCTTCTCGAAGCCGGGCCCGGTCAGCTGGGCCTTCCAGTCCTTGTCGAACCAGGTGCCCCCGTAGGTGTTCACGACCGTGGTCAGCGGTGCCATCAGCTCGCCCCAGCCGGGCAGGCCGCGCAGGCAGATGCCGCGCATGCCGGACTGGGCGCCGTCCACCTTGGCGGCGAGGTCGGCGACCTGCTGCCAGGTGGGGTGCGCGGGCATCGTCAGGCCCTTGGCCGTGAAGACGTCCTTGCGGTACATCAGGAAGGACGACTCGCCGTAGAAGGGCTGGCCGTAGAGCTTGCCGTCGTCCGCGGTCAGGGACTCGCGCATCGGCTGGAGGATGTCCTTCTCGTCGAAGCCGGGGTCCTTGGCGACGTAGGAGTCCATCTCGTGCAGCCAGCCGTTGCGGGCGTAGATCGGTATCTCGTAGTTGGACAGGGTGGCCACGTCGTACTGGCCGGCCTGGTTGGCGAAGTCCTGGCTGATCTTGTCGCGGACGTCGTTCTCTGGCAGGACGGTGAAGTTGACCTTGATGCCGGTCTCCTTGGTGAAGCGCGGCGCGAGCTTCTGGAGTTCCGTCATCTGGGGGTTGTTCACCATCAGCACATTGATCGAATCGCCGCCTGAACCGGACCCGCCCGCACCGACCCAGCAGCCGGAGAGCAGCGGGGCGAGCAGCGTCCCTGCGGCGGCCATGGCGAGTGTGACTCGCGGCCTCCGTCGGCTCGGGGTTCGCATGGATCGCTCCTGGAGGAATCGTGATATATGGGGCACTGCGGGGTGTGGAAGGGCCCTTCGGAAAGGGCGTGGGTGTGTCGTCGGTGTGTCAGACCCGGATGACCTGCGGGCCCAGCAGGGCGTAGCGATGGGCCTCAGCGGCCGGAAGAAGGGTGCTCGTCACGATCGCCTCCAGGGCGCCGACCTCGGCGAAGCGGCAGAAGCTGACGGCTCCGAACTTGGTGTGCACGCCCGCGAAGACCGTCCGGCGGGCGGCACGGACGGCCTGCGCCTTGACCTCGCTGACGGCGGGGTCAGGGGTGGTCAGGCCGTGCTCGCGCGAGATGCCGTTGGCTCCAATGTAGGCGAGATCGAGAACGAAACCGGCGAGCATCTTCGTCGTCCAGTGGTCGACGGTCGCCAGCGTGCCGGCCCGCACCCGTCCGCCGAGCAGCAGGACCGACATGTTCTCGGTCTCGGCGAGCGCGCCCGCGACCGGCAGTGACGCCGTGACCACGGTCAGTGGCCGGTCGGTCGGCAGCGCCTCGGCGATGAGCTGCGGAGTGAAGCCCTCGTCGACGAAGACGGTCTCGGCGTCGCCCAGAAGGTCCGCGGCGGCGGACGCGATCCGCCGCTTCTCCGGGACATGGCTGGTCGAACGGAAGGCGAGCGTGGTCTCGAAACCGGCGCTCTCGACGGGATACGCGCCCCCGTGGGTACGGCGGACCAGGCCGTGGTCCTCCAGGGCGCGCAGGTCCCGCCGGATGGTCTCCTTGGCCACGCCCAGGTCGGCGGCGAGAGCGGTGACGTCGACCGAGCCGGTGACGCGCGCGGCCCGCACGATCTCGCGCTGGCGTTCTTCCGCCGTCCACGTGCTCATCTCGTCACCCACTTCCCTGTGGAACCGCCCGTTCGGGCCATGCAGCAAGTTCTACAGCGGGTGTGCGAGGCTGACCAGGTCTGTTGCGGGCCCGATACTGCCCGGGTGTGCCCGTTTGCCGGTCGTGGTGCCCGCCTCGGACCTGCGCGGCTGCCGGGTGGGGAGTGAGAGCGGGCAGCCGGGATGCCCGAACACGGCGGCGGGCGGGCCCGTTCGGTGCCCGCCCGCCGTCGTGGACGATCGTTCTCCGCCGTCTGGCGTGATGCCGTCTCCGCCGTCTCCGCCGTCTCGCGTCCCGTTCGGCTTCAGTACGGCCAGACGGGTGGGTCGTTGACGAACCGGCCGCCCAGGTGCGTGTGGGCCGGGTTCTGCGGGTCCAGCTCGCCGTGCTCGGCGATCAGCTTCGCCGCGAACTGCTCGGAGTCGTCCCGCGGCTCGTAGCCGAGCGCCCGGGCGCTGGTCAGGTCCCACCACAGGCGGGTGTTGGCGGAGGAGCCGTAGACGACGGTGTGGCCGACCTTCTCGGCGGTCAGGGCCGCGTGGAAGAGCCGGGCGCCGTCGGCGGGGCTCATCCACACCGAGAGCATGCGCACGTCGGCCGGCTCGGCGAAGCAGGAGCCGATGCGGACGGAGACGGTCTCCAGGCCGTGCCGGTCCCAGTACAGCTGGGCGAGATCCTCGCCGAAGGACTTGGACAGGCCGTAGAAGGTGTCCGGGCGGCGCGGGGTGTCGATCGGGATCAGTGGATCGCCCGCGCGCGGGGCCGGGGTGTAGCCGACGGCGTGGTTGGAGGAGGCGAAGACGATACGCGGCACGCCGGCCTCGCGGGCGGCCTCGTAGAGGTGGTAGGTGCCCTCGATGTTCGAGCGGAGGATCTTCTCGAAGGGTGCCTCCAGGGAGATCCCGGCGAGATGCAGCACCGCGTCCACGCCCCGCACCGCCTCCCGCAGCGCGTCCTGGTCGCCGAGGTCGGCGGTGATCGCGTCCGGCGCCCCGTCGATCGGGCGGACGTCGAGGAGGCGCAGCTCGTAGCCGTACTCCGGGAGCAGGGACCGCATCAGGGTGCCGAGCCCGCCTGCGGCGCCGGTGAGCAGTAGCGTGCGGGGAGTGGGCATCCAAGTCTCCTTGGTCGGCGTCCTCCGGGTGACCCCGAAGGTCTCATCCATGACTGGCATTCACATGCATGGACACGCTAGGGAGATGCGGTGTACCTCGTCAAGTGTGCCGTGGAGTGCGGGAATCCGCTCGCATGTTGGTCGTTTGCCTCCTTGACCGACCCTGAGGGGGCCTCGTAACGTGGTCACGTTCATGAATATGGACGCTGATCAGACACGTGCATCAACAGGGAGCGCCCGTGACGCCAGTCCCTCTCGCCGCGCGGCTCCGTGACCCGCGCGGGCCGCTCTTCTTCCCCGTCACGGCCTACGGCCCCGACGGCTCCCTCGACCTCGACGCCTACCGCGAGCATGTGCGCCGGGGCGTCGAGGCCGGCGCCGCGGCCGTGTTCGCCTGCTGCGGTACCGGGGAGTTCCACGCACTGCTGCCCGAGGAGTTCGAGGCCTGCGTGGGCGCGGCCGTGGCGGCCACCGAGGGCCGGGTACCGGTGATCGCAGGGGCCGGCTACGGCACCGCGCTCGCCGTGCGCTACGCGCGTCTCGCCGCGGCCGCGGGCGCCGACGGCCTGCTCGCCATGCCGCCCTACCTGGTGGTCGCCGGCCAGGAGGGCCTGCTGCGGCACTACCGGGAGCTGGCCGCGGCGACCGATCTCCCGGTGATCGTCTACCAGCGGGACAACGCGGTGTTCACCCCGTCCACGGTCGTCGAACTCGCCCGCACCGAAGGTGTCATCGGCTTCAAGGACGGCCTCGGCGACCTTGACCTGATGCAGCGCATCGTCAGCGCCGTCCGCACCGAGGTCCCCGGCGACTTCCTCTACTTCAACGGCCTGCCGACCGCCGAACAGACCCAGCTCGCCTACCGGGCCATCGGCATCACCCTCTACTCCTCGGCCGTCTTCTGCTTCGTCCCCGAGATCGCCCTCGCCTTCCACGCCGCCCTGCGCGAGGGGGACCGGCCGACGGTGGAGCGCCTGCTGGACGGCTTCTACCGCCCGTTCGTCGAACTCCGTGCCCAGGGCCGGGGCTACGCCGTCTCCCTGGTCAAGGCGGGCGTACGGCTGCGCGGTCTGGACGTCGGCGAGGTCCGGCCCCCGCTGCACGAGCCGGGCGAGGACCATGTGAAGCAGCTCGCCCAGCTGATCGAGCGCGGGTACGCCCTGCTCGAGGAGGACGCGTGACGGCGTCGGCGGGATCCGGAGGGGGACGGTTGACGGCGTCGGCGGGATCCGGAGGGGGACGGTTGAAGGCGTCGGCGTTCGTCTACCCCTGGGACGTGAACGGGGATCCCGGGGCCCCGGAGCGGATCGCCGCGCTCGGCGTGGACCAGGTGACCCTCGCCTCCGCCTACCACTCCACCCGCGCGCTGACCCCCCGGCACCCGCGCCACCGCATCGTCACCGCCGAGTACGCGGCCGTCTACTACCCGGCGGGCGACCACTGGGCGGACCGCCGGCTCCGCCCCCATCCAGCGGGCGACTGGGCCCCCGGTGACGCCTACGGAGAGGCCGCCGAAGCCCTGGCCGGCGCCGGTCTCGAAGTCCACACCTGGGTGATCCTCGCCCACAGCTCCCGCCTGGGCGCCGAGCACCCGGACACCTCGGTCGTCAACGCCTACGGCGACCGCTACCCCTGGGCCCCCTGCATCGCCCAGCCCGCCACACGCGCGTACCTGACCGACCTCGCCGCCGAGGCCGCCGTCCGCCCGGGCGCGGCCGGCGTCGAACTGGAGTCCCTCGGCTGGTACGGGCTCCAGCATCTGCACGCCCACGACAAGACCGCGGGCGTCGCCCTCGGAGACGCCGGCCAGTACCTGATGGCGCTGTGCTTCTGCCCGACCTGCCGGGCCGGGTACGGCGAACAGGGCCTGGACGCCGACGAGTTGGCCACCGCCGTCCGGGAGGCCCTGGAGCCGCTGTGGCGGGGCGCGGCGGACGACGGCGGGTGGCCGACGGTCGAGAAGCTGCTCGGCGAAACGGTGGCGGCGGCCACCCGCGCGTGGCGCGACGGGCGGGCCCGCACGCTCCAGGAGTCCGCCGTGGCCGCGGTGCGCGCGGCGGCCCCCGAGGGCTTCCAGGTACTGCTGCACGCCGACCCGGTGGGCTACCACTGCGGCGCCAACGCGGGCGTGGATCCCGCGCGGGTGCTGTCGGACGCGGACGGTGTCGTGGTCCCCTGCGCGGGCGGTACGGCCCTGCTGACGCCCTTCGCGGAGCACGCGCGCGAGGACACGGTCCTGGCCGCCAACTTCACGGTGGTCTCCGGGATGGGCGGCAGCCCCGGCACCCTGGCGGCCGACGCGGCCCGCGCGCGTGCGCTGGGCGCGACCGAACTGCGGCTGTATCACGCCGGGTTGGCGTCCGACGGCGACCTGGCGGCGGTACGGGAGGCGCTGCGGTGAGCCAGTGACCCGGCGGTGGCCAGCAGCGCACCGCCGAAGACCGCCAGCAGCAGCCGGTGGTCGACGAGTTCCACCAGGGCGGCCCCGACGGCCAGTCCGAGCACGTTCGGCGTGAACATCAGCGTGTCGGCGCTCGCGGTGGCCCGCCCGAGCGCCGCGGCCGGGATCTCGCGCTGTACGGCGGTGTAGGCGGCGATCAGCACACAGGGCAGCCCGAGCCCGAACGCCGCACCGCACACCAGCACCACCGCGTCGTACGGCACCGCCCGCGCGGCCACCGCGACCCCCGTCAGCGCGATGCCGTACGCGGCGAACCGGCGCTCCCCGAGCCGCCGCAGGGCGGGCCCGGCGACCAGCCCGACCGCGACCGAGCCGGCGCCCTGGACGGCGTACAGCACGCCGGTGTAGGCGGGGGAGTGGCCGAGGGCGTCCACCACCGCGTAGTTCAGGCTGCTGCCGAGCGAGGCGAGACACATCGTGACGCCGGCGGCACACACCAGCGGACGCAGGGCCGGGTGCCTCCACAGCAGCCGGACGCCCTCGGTGCTCTGCTGCCGCCGGCTCCCGGTGACCGGCCGCGGGCGCTCCTCGCGCACCCGGAGCAGCGCGCACACCCCCGCCGCCAGCACGAAGGTGCCGGCGTCCAGCAGAGCCACGCTCGGCCCGCCGTACGCCGTGTACAGCGCGACGCCGGTCAGCGGGGCGACCAGCTTCATGCCCTCGCGGGCGGTCGTCCGCAGCCCGTTGAAGTCCCCGAGGAGGGCCGGGGCGACGGCGGCCGCGACCAGGGCGGAGTTGGCCGCGTCCTCGACGACGCCTGCCGCGCCGTACAGGACGAGGACGGTGAAGAGGAGCCAGACGGAGCCGGGCGAGTCGACCGTCCAGAGGGGGAGCAGGAGGACGGCGAGGGCGAGGTTCAGGCGGATGAGCAGGGGCTTGCGGCGGACGCGGTCGGCGAGGGTGCCGAGGGCCGGGCCGAGGAGGGTGGGGGTCCAGAGGGCGGCGGTGCACAGGGCGGCGAGGCCGTCGGAGCCGGTGAGGTCCTTGACCCAGACGCCCGACACCAGCCAGAGCGCGGAACTGCCGAAGCCGGACACCACGACACCGGTGAGGTAGAGGGCCGCGTTGCGGTCGCGGAGGAGGCGGGCCACGGTCCAGGAGGTGGTCATGCCTGGTCATCGTGGGCCTAAGGAGGGAGTGCGGGGATCGGGAAGGTGCCTTAGAAGGACGGCGTGCGAACCGCCAGGGGGTGGGCCGATGAGTTTCGGGGGTCGGTGGGGTCTACCTCCTGAAGGATCTCCGGAACGGACTTGGAGGCGACGGGAATGACCGGCACGACCATGATCGACATCGGCCCGCAGGCGCGGATCGTCGGGATGCTCGCGGAGCGGGTGACGGACGAGCAGCTCGCGGCGTCGACCCCGTGTCCGGATTATGCGGTCGGCCACCTCCTGGCCCATGTGGCGGGGCTGTCCGTGGCCTTCCGGGACGCTGCCCACAAGAATCTGGGGACCACGACCGACCACCGTCCCGATGCCACCGTGCCGGACCTCGGCCCGGGATGGCGGCAGGAACTGCCCAAGGCACTCGACGAACTGGCTCAGGCCTGGCGGGACCCGTCCGCGTGGCGCGGCATGACCCGGGCCGGCGGGATCGACCTGCCGGGAGAGGTGGCGGCGGCGGTCGCCGCCGACGAACTGGTCATCCACGGCTGGGACCTGGCCCGGGCCACCGGCCAGGACTACGTCCCGGACCCGGCGGCGCTGGAGGCGTCGTACGGATTCCTGCGGATGGCGGCGCAGGGCGACCGGGGTCCGTTCGGCCCGGTCGTACCGGTTCCGGAAGGCGTGCCGCTGCTGGACCGGACGGTGGGGCTGAGCGGCCGGGATCCGGGGTGGAAGCCGTAGGAGGACCGGGCCGGAATCCGTAAGGCGACCGGGCCGCAAGCCGTGGAGCCGCTCGAACGGTGAGCGGGCGGGGACCCGGATCCGTACTCTCCTCGCCATGGCACTGAGCCTCACCGTCCTCGGCACGGCCGCTCCGCACCCCCGGCCCGGCCGCCCCTGCTCCGGCTATCTGTTGCGAGGCGGGGGCGCCGAGGTCTGGGTGGACGCCGGGACCGGAACCTTCGCGGAATTGCAGCGGCACACGGATCCGGCCCGGCTCACGGCGATCTGGATCTCGCACCTGCATGCGGACCACAGCGCGGATCTGCTGGCCGCGGCCTACGCGTACGCCTTCGGCGGGATGACCCCGGCCGCGCCGATACCGGTGTACGCGCCACAGGCGTGCGCGGGGCGGCTGGCCGGCTTCTTCGGCCGGCCGGACGTGGGCTTCCTGGCCGGGGTGTTCGACTTCCGGCCGCTGTACGACGGGCACCTGGTCCAGCACTGGAACCTGCGGCTCGGCGCCCGGGCGGTGGCCCACGACGTCGAGGCCTACGGGCTGCGCGCCGAATGCCAGGGGAGTGTGCTGGCGTACTCCGGGGACAGCGGGCCCTGCGACGCGCTGACCGAGCTGGCCGCCCGCGCGGACGTCTTCCTGTGCGAGGCCGACCTCGATGAGCATCGCGATGGCGAACGGGTCCATCTGACTCCGGAGGACGCGGGGCGGATCGCCCGGGACGCGGGTGTGCGGGAGTTGCTGATCACCCATGTGGGTCCGACCCTGACCCGGGAGATGGCGGCGGCCCGGGCGGGGGCGGTGTCGGGACGGCCCACCAGCGTGGCGCGGGAGGGCGAGGCCCGGGGCCTGTGAATCCGCCGGACCCGAGGCGGGGCGCTGGACCCGAGGCGGGCCGCTGCGCCCGGCGGAGCACCTTTGTCAGAAGCATTGACGAAACACAGCCGTCCTCCTACCTTCATCCGCGTCGTACTTCGTACCTCATATATGAGACGCGATACGCGAGATCAGATACGTCAGATCAGCTCCCGGAGCTGATACGTGACCCCGAGAGGCGCGCATGACCTCTGTGCCCATGCCGATCCCGTCCCGCACGCAATATGTGCTGGACGCGATCAAACACCGCATCCTCACCGGTCAGCTGACGCCGGGTCAGGCCCTGGTGGAGACCGAGCTGGCCGCGCAGTTCGGGGTGTCCAAGACCCCCGTGAGGGAGGCGCTCAAGACACTCGCCGGGACCGGGCTGGTCGTGATGAGCCAGTACAAGGGCGTCACGGTGCGCATGGTGGACGCGGACATGGCGCGCGAGGTCTACGACGTACGGCTCCTTCTCGAACCCGAGGCGCTCCGCCGGGCCGTCAGGACAGGCGCCTCCCTGGACGCCGCCCGCGACGCCCTCACCCGTGCCGACGGCGCGACCGACACCGCCGAACGCTCCCTCGCCAACCGGGACTTCCACCGCGCCCTCTACCTCCCGTGCGGCAACCCGCTGCTCGGCCGGATGCTCGACGAGGTCCGCGACCAGGCCGCCCTCGTCTCCGCCGTCGCCTGGGCCGCCTCCCCCTCCTGGGAGCAGGAGGCCGGTGAGCACCGCGAGATCCTGCGGCTGGCCCTGGAGGGCGACGCCGACGGCGCTGCCGGTGCCCTGCGCGCCCACATCGCGTCCTTCGTCGAGCGTGCGTACCCCGAAGCCCAGGCAAAGGAAGAGCAGGAATGAGCAGCGTGGCGTTCGAGGCCCAACGGACGGCCCTGGCCGACGTCGTGGCCATCCCGGTGACTCCGTTCGCCGTGGACGGCGGCGTCGACCGGACCGCCCACCGGGCCCTGCTGCGCCGCCTCCTCGACGGCGGGATCCGCACCCTCACTCCCAACGGCAACACCGGCGAGTTCTACGCCCTCACCCCCGAGGAGCGGCGGCTCGTCACCGAGCTGACCGTCGACGAGGCCGGGGAGCAGGCCACCATCCTCGTCGGCGTCGGACACGACGTGCCGACCGCCGTCGCCTCCGCCCGGCACGCCCGGGAGCTCGGCGCCCGGATGGTGATGGTCCATCAGCCTGTCCACCCGTACGTCTCGCAGGCCGGCTGGGTCGACTACCACCGCGCCATCGCGGAGTCCGTGCCCGAACTGGGCGTCGTCCCCTACGTCCGCAACGCCCAGCTCCCCGGCGCCCGCCTCGCCGAACTCGCCGACGCCTGCCCCAACGTGATCGGCGTCAAGTACGCCGTCCCCGACGCCGCCAAGTTCGCCGCGTTCGCCCGCGACGCCGGTCTCGACCGCTTCGTCTGGGTCGCCGGTCTCGCCGAGCCCTACGCGCCCTCCTACTTCTCGGCCGGCGCCACCGGCTTCACCTCCGGTCTGGTGAACGTCGCCCCGGCCGTTTCGCTGAACATGATCGAAGCGCTTCGATCCGGCGACTACCCGGCAGCCATGAAGGTCTGGGAACAGATCCGCCGCTTCGAGGAACTCCGCGCGGCCAACGGCTCCGCGGACAACGTCACCGTCGTCAAGGAGGCCCTCGCCTCCCTCGGCCTCTGCCGCCGCGACGTCCGCCCGCCCAGCAGGCAGCTGCCCGAGGAAGAGCGCGCCGAGGTCGCCGCCATCGCCTCCGGATGGTCCATATGAACGCGCCTCGCAAGCAGCCCGAAGAACTCCGCAGCCACCAGTGGTACGGCACCGAGGGCCTGCGCTCCTTCAGCCACCGGGCCCGCACCCGCCAGCTCGGCTACCTCCCCGAGGAGCACCTCGGCAAGCCGGTCATCGCGATCCTCAACACCTGGTCGGACATCAATCCCTGTCATGTGCACCTCCGTGACCGGGCGCAGGCGGTCAAGCGGGGCGTGTGGCAGGCCGGCGGCTTCCCGCTGGAGTTCCCGGTCGCCACGCTCTCCGAGACCTTCCAGAAGCCGACCCCCATGCTCTACCGCAACCTCCTCGCCATGGAGACCGAGGAACTGCTGCGGTCGTATCCCGTCGACGGCGCCGTGCTCATGGGCGGCTGCGACAAGTCCACCCCAGCCCTCCTCATGGGCGCCGCCTCCGTCGACCTGCCGGCCGTCTTCGTGCCCGCCGGCCCGATGCTCCCCGGCCACTGGCGGGGCGAGGTCCTCGGTTCCGGCACCGACATGTGGAAGTACTGGGACGACAAGCGCGCCGGTCTGATCGGCGACTGCGAGATGACGGAGCTGGAGAGCGGCCTGGCCCGCTCGCCCGGTCACTGCATGACCATGGGGACGGCCTCCACCCTCACCGCCGCCGCCGAGGCCCTCGGTGTGACCGTCCCGGGCGCGTCCAGCATCCCGGCCGTCGACTCGGGGCACGACCGGATGGCCGCCAGGGCGGGGATGCGGATCGTCGAACTCGTCCACCGGGACCGGCGGCTCTCCGGCATCCTCACCGAAGAGGCGTTCGCGGACGCCGTGACCACCGTCCTCGGCCTCGGCGGCTCCACCAACGCCGTCATCCACCTCATCGCCCTGGCCGGACGGGCGGGCGTGCGGCTCACCCTGGACGACTTCGACCGCATCGCCCGCACCGTGCCCGTCCTCGCCAACGTCCGGCCCGGCGGGCAGAGGTACCTCATGGAGGACTTCCACTTCGCGGGCGGCCTCCCGGGCTTCCTCTCCCGCATCCCCGACCTGCTCCACCTCGACCGGCCGACGGTCTCCCACGACACCTACCGCGAGCAGCTCGCCGGCGCCCGGGTGCACGACGACGACGTCATCCGGCCCCGTGACAACCCGGTGGCCGCCGAAGGCGGAGTCGCCGTGCTGCGCGGCAACCTCTGCCCGGACGGCGCCGTCATCAAGCACATCGCCGCCGAACCGCGGCTCCTCGAGCACACCGGGCCCGCCGTCGTCTTCGACGACTACCGGACCATGCTGCGCACCATCAACGACCCCGCCCTCGGCATCACCGCCGACAGCGTGCTCGTGCTGCGCAACGCCGGACCCAGGGGCGGCCCCGGCATGCCCGAGTACGGCATGCTGCCCATCCCCGACCACCTGCTGAAGCAGGGCGTGCGGGACATGGTGCGGATCTCCGACGCCCGGATGAGCGGTACGAGTTACGGCGCCTGCGTCCTGCACATCGCGCCCGAGTCGTACATCGGCGGGCCGCTCGCCCTCGTGCGCACCGGGGACCCCATCACCCTGGACGTCGCGGCCCGCAGCCTCCGGCTCCACGTGGAGAACGAGGAGCTGGCGCGACGCCGGGCCGAGTGGACGCCGCCGCCCGTGCGCCACCGGCGCGGCTACGGCGCGCTCTACGACCAGCAGATCACCCAGGCCGACACCGGCTGCGACTTCGAGTTCCTGGCCCGGCCGGGCGAGGTCCCGGACCCGTACGCGGGCTGACCGCACCACCCACAACCACCCACAACCGCCCCTGAGGATCGTCGAAGCGCTTCAACTGCATGCATCTAGCAAGCGCTTCCTGCACCCGCTGTAACCAGAGCGAACGGAGAACAGTCATGGCCCAAGCCGCAGCCGTGGCGAAACCGCCCGCGCCACCCCGGCGGCGCCGTGCCTCCGCGACGCCGCGCAGGCTGCCGTATCTGCTGATCGCCCCGGCGGCCCTGCTGATGCTGGGCTTCATCGCCTACCCGGTGCTCAGCGTCTTCTACTACAGCCTGCAGAACTACAACCCGACCAAGCCCTGGCGGAACGGCTTCGCGGGCCTCGGCAACTTCACCCAGGCCTTCGCGCACGACCCGCAGTTCTGGTCCACGCTGACCTTCAGCGCCCAGTGGGTCGTGGTGGAAGTCGGGTTGCAGCTGCTGTTCGGTCTGGCGCTGGCGCTCATCGTCAACCAGACGTTCGTCGGGCGGGCGCTCGGCCGGGCGCTGGTCTTCTCGCCCTGGGCCGTCTCCGGGGTGCTGACCTCCGCGATCTGGGTGCTCCTCTACAACTCCCAGACGGGCATCACGCGTTACCTCGCCGATGCGGGCATCGGGTCGTACGGCACCAGCTGGCTCTCCGACACCTCGACGGTGTTCCCGGCGGCGGTGGTCGCCGACCTGTGGCGCGGCGTCCCCTTCTTCGCGATCCTCATCCTCGCCGACCTCCAGTCCGTCTCCAAGGACCTGTACGAGGCCGCCGAGGTCGACGGGGCCGGCCGGCTCAAGCAGTTCTGGCACATCACGCTGCCGCATCTGAAGGACGCCATCGTCCTTGCCACGCTGCTGCGCGCGGTGTGGGAGTTCAACAACGTCGACCTGCTCTACACCCTGACGGGAGGCGGTCCGGCGGGGGAGACGACGACCCTTCCCCTCTACATCGCCAACACCAGTGTCGACGCCCACAACTTCGGCTATGCCTCCGCGCTGACCACGGTGGCGTTCGTGATCCTGCTCTTCTGCTCGGTGGTCTATCTGCGGCTGAGCAAGTTCGGAGGCGAGGCCAAGTGATCACCGAGATCGCCCCCGAGACCGAACCCGTCGTGTCCCTACCCGCCCGGCCGGGGAAGCGGCGCCGCGCCTGGGACGAGGCCCCCCGCTGGCAGATCTACCTCCCCCTCGGGATCTACCTCCTCTTCACCCTCGTCCCCTTCTACTGGATCCTGCTCTTCGCCCTGCGCCCGGCCGGCTCCACCTCCCTGGTGCCCTGGCCGGTCACCTTCGAGCACTTCCAGAAGGTGTGGACGGAGCGCAGCTTCGGCACCTACTTCACCAACAGCGTCTACGTCGGTGTCGCCACCCTGCTGCTGACCACGGTCGTCGCGCTGGCCGGCGGCTACGCGCTGGCCCGCTTCGACTTCCGGCTCAAGCGCGGCTTCATGCTCGGCCTGCTCTGCTCCCAGTTCGTGCCGGGCGCGCTGCTCCTGGTCCCGCTCTTCCAGATCTTCGCCAAGCTCCAGATGATCAACTCGCTCGGCAGTGTCATCATCGCCGAGACCGTCTTCCAGCTGCCGTTGTCGATGATCCTGATCAGCGGCTTCATCAGGAACGTGCCGTACTCCCTGGAGGAGGCCGCCTGGGTCGACGGCTGCGACCGGCTCACCGCCTTCCGGATCGTCGTCCTCCCGCTGCTGCGGCCCGGGCTGATCGCGGTCGGCTCCTTCGCCTTCGTGCACGCCTGGAACCACTTCCTGTTCGCCCTGATGTTCCTGTCCGACCAGAGCAAGCAGACCATCCCGGTCGGCCTCAACACCCTGATGAGCGCCGACAGCGTCGACCTGGGCGCACTGGCCGCGGGCGGGATCATCGCCGCCGTACCGGTGGTGATCGTCTTCGCCTTCATCCAGAAGTGGCTGATCACCGGCTTCAGCGCGGGGGCGGTGAAGGGATGAGACACCCCACGGGCCGACCGGGCCGGACGCCTACCCTGCAGGCAAAGATCGACAGCGCAGGGAGCATGCCGTGAACTCTTCGACCATCGACATCGTGCTGGCGGGGGCGCGCGGCCACGGCCGCTGGCACCTGGAGAACATCCGCCGCCTTCAGGAGAAGGGGGTCGTCCGGCTGGCCGGCATCTGCGAGCTGACCCCGCTCGGCGCGGACGAGCTGCCGGAGGGCCTCGGCACGCCCGAGCAGTCCGCCGACTTCGGCGCCCTGCTCGATACGACCGGCGCCCGGATCGCCGTGATCTGCACCCCGATCCCCACCCACACCGACCTCGCCCTGACCGCCGCCGAGCGGGGCGTGCACCTGCTGCTCGAGAAGCCTCCGGCGCCGTCCTACGCCGAGTTCCGGCGGATGGCCGACGGGGTCGCCAAGGCGGGCGTGGCCTGCCAGATCGGCTTCCAGTCGCTGGGCTCGGGCGCCGTGCCCGCGATCCGCAAGCTGCTCGCGGAGGGCGCCATCGGAGATGTGGTGGGGGTGGGCGGGGCCGGCGCCTGGGCCCGCGCCGAGTCCTACTTCCGACGGGCGCCCTGGGCCGGCAAGCGGCGCCTGGGCGGCGTGGACGTCGTCGACGGCGTCCTCACCAACCCCTTCGCGCACTCCGTCGCCACCGGCCTCGCCCTGCTCGGCACCCCCCGCGCCGAGGACGTCACCGGCATCGAGACCGAACTGCTGCGCGCCAACGACATCGAGTCCGACGACACCTCCTGCGTCCGCGTCACCACCCCGCGCGGCCCGCTCACCGTCGCCGCCACGCTCTGCGCCGAGGAGCCGGGGGAGCCGTACGTCCTGGTGCACGGCACCAGCGGCCGGATCACCTTCTGGTACAAGCGGGACCGGGTGCTGGTGCAGCGGGCGGGCCACGGCCCGCAGGAGACCGAGTACGGCAGCACGGACCTGCTGGAGAACCTCGCCGACCACCTCACCACCGGCGCCGAACTGCTGGTCGAACCGGACTCGACGGGCGCCTTCATGAAGGTCGTTGAAGCGATTCGACTGGCCGGCGACCCGGCCGCCCTGCCCGCCGACGCCTGGCGCTTCCTGCCCGAGGAGGACCGCCGGGTCGTCACCGGCATCGACGCACTGGTCGCGGCCTGTGCCGACACCCTCGCCCTCTACTCCGAGCTGTCCGCCCCCTGGGCCCCACCGAAAGCGGTGAGCACATGACAGACACCCTGGTGTTACGGGTCGCGGGCCGCCCGGTCGCCCGCTATGCCACCCGGCCCGAACCGCCGAGCCGGCTCTCCCCGCGCCCCTACCTGCACCCCGTCACCACCCTGGCCGGCACGGCGGTCACCGAGCTGACCCCGGCCGACCACACCCACCACCTCGGCGTCGGTGTCGCCGTTCCCGACGTCGAGGGGTTCAACTTCTGGGGCGGGCGGACCTTCGTCCCGGACCGGGGTCCGACCGAGCTGGACAACCACGGCACCCAGCGCCACCTGGCCTTCCAGCTGCGCGACCCCGACGGGTTCGTGGAAGAGCTGCGCTGGACCGCCGCCGGCACCGAGCTGCTGCGCGAGCGGCGCACGGTGTCCGCGACCGAACTCACCGACACCGCCTGGGCGTGGGAGGTGCCCCCATGGCGAGACCGTCGTACGGCGCGTCGTCACCGTCGTCGCCGACGGGCGGCGTGGGCGGGGCGAGGCGGCCGCACTGGTCCGCAAGGCGGTGACCCAATGACCATCCTGGCCTGCCTGCGCTCGGCGGACGCCACGACCTGCGGCGACTGCCGCACGTGCTGACCCAGCGGCTGCCCGGCTCGGCCTCTTCGCCGTGACGCCCGAGGGGCCGGGCCATGGCGGGGCGGCCGCCTTCACCCAGTTCCGGATCAGCGCCCGGTAACCGAACCTCCCCAGCACCTCACATCTCCATTGGATCCAGAAGAAGAGAGCCGACCAATGAAGAGCAGCATCCGCATTCGCAGAAGCAGGCGTGCGGCCGTCGCCGTCGCCCTGGGCTCCGTGCTCGCCCTGACCGCCACCGCCTGCGGCGACGACGGCAGCGGCAGCGCGGGGGACAAGGGCAACGAGGGCTCCGGCAAGGGCACGATCACCTTCTGGGACAACAACGGCGGTGTCCGCACCGACGTCTGGAAGCAGATCATCGCCGACTTCGAGAAGCAGAACCCCGACATCAAGGTCGACTACGTCGGGGTGCCCGCCGCCAGTGTGCAGTCCAAGTACGACACCTCGATCCAGGGCGGCGGACTCCCCGACGTCGGCGGTGTCGGCACCGCGATGCTCGCGGAGGTCGCCGCGCAGGGTGCCCTCGAGCCGCTGGACAGCCGGCTCGCGAAGAGTTCCCTCAACGGCAAGCTCAACGAGAAGTTCCTGGAGAGTGTGAAAGCCGCCGGCGGCGACGGGAAGACCTATTCCGTGCCGACGTCCGCGAACAACGGCACGCTCTGGTACCGGACGGATCTGTTCGGCGCGGCCAAGCTGGACCCGCCGACCACCTGGACGAAGTTCTTCGCGGCGGCCGACAGACTCACCGACGAGGGGAACAACAAGTTCGGGTACACCATCCGGGGCGGTGAGGGGTCGATAGCCCAGGCGCTGGACGCCATGTACGGGCAGAGCGGGATCACCTCGTTCTGGAACGGCGACAAGACGACGGTGAATGATCCGAAGAACATCGCTGCTCTGGAGAAGTACGTCGGGCTCTACAAGAAGGACACCCCGTCCGCCGACGTCAACAACGACTTCACCAAGATGGTCGCCCAGTGGGACTCCGGCACGATCGGGATGCTGAGTCACAACCTCGGTTCCTACGCCGACCACGAGAAGGCGCTCAGCGGGAGGTTCAAGGGCATTCCCAATCCCACGCTCGACGACGGGACCCGGGTACAGGTGTCCAACCCGGTGGACGGTCTCGGGCTGTTCAAATCCAGCAAGAACAAGGCCGCCGCCTGGAAGTTCATCGAGTTCGCGGCCTCCCACGAGGCCAACAGCGAGTGGAACGAGTCGGCGGGGCAGGTGCCGGCGAACACCGAGGCGGCGCAGGACGCGTGGGTGCGGGCGTCGGAGCCGACGAAACTGGCCGCCGAGGCGCTCAACGGGGCGTCCACCAAGATCGTGCAGCTTCCTTACTACCTGCCGGACTGGAACACCGTTTCCAAGGCCGACAACGAGCCGAACTTCCAGAAGGTGCTGCTGGGGAAGCTGACGGCGAAGGAATTCCTGGACACGTTGGCCGATCAGCTTGATAAGGCCCAGGCGGACTGGAAGAAGAACCACTGAGGCAGTCGTTCGGCTGCAGGCCGGCTGTGGCCGGTCGCGCCCACGCGGCGGAGCCGCACGTTGATACAGCCCCGCGCCCCTTTGGGGCGCGGACCTCACCCCCCCTGTTTGAAAGGCACATCGTCGTGTCACTCACGCGCAGACAGGTAACTTCCGCAGCCCTTGGTGCCATTCCTCTTGTCGGTCGTTCTCGCGAGGAGAATCATCGCACCCTTTACATCGCCGGTGATTCCACCGCCGCCCAGAAATTCGCCGACGCGGCCCCGGAGACCGGATGGGGAATGGCGCTCCCCTTCTTCCTCCGCAGGGCAATCGCCGTATCCAACCAGGCCGTCAACGGCCGTAGTTCCAAAAGCTTTGTCGACGAAGGGCGGCTCGACGCCATCCTCGCCACCATCCGGCCGCATGATCTGCTCATCGTCCAGTTCGCGCACAACGACGAGAAGAGCGACGATCCCACCCGGTACACCGAGCCCTGGACCACCTTCCAGGACTACCTGCGGATGTACATCGACGGGGCCCGCGCCAAGGGGGCCCGGCCCGTGCTGGCCACGCCCGTGGAGCGGCGGAGGTTCGACGCCGACGGCAACGCCGTGCCGACGCACGGCGACTATCCGGCGGCGATGCGTGCGCTCGCCGCGCAGGAACGTGTGCCGCTGCTCGACATCGAGGCGCTGTCGCTCGCGCTGTGGCAGTCGCTCGGGGTCGAGGCGACCAAGACGTACTTCAACTGGACCGACACGGAGCAGGACAACACGCACTTCAATCCGCCGGGGGCCATCGCCGTGGCCCGGCTCGTGGCGCGGGAGTCACTGCGTACCCGGGTGCTGGATCGGCCCGACGTCATCCGGCTGCACGAGTCCATCCCCACCTCCTGGATCACCTGGCCACCCGCATAGCTGAGGAGACCCGCACAGTGCGTACACAGAAATGTCATGGACGCGTCATATCGGTAGTCGTGGGCTGCACGGCCCTCGTACTCGCCGTGACCGGGACCGCCCAGGCCACCGCCCCGCACCGGGTCGCGCTCGACCGCCAGGTGCTGGGCGCGCACGACGGCTGGGCCGCCGCCACCACCGGGACCACCGGCGGGGCCACCGCCGACTCCGCGCACGTCTACACCGTCACCACCTGGGACGGGTTCAAGGCCGCCCTGGCCGACGGGGGCAGCGCGCCGAAGATCATCAGAGTCAAGGGGTCCATCGACGCGGACGGGCCGAGCTGCGACTCGTTCGCCGTGCCCGGCTACGACTTCGACGCCTACCTCGCCACCTACTCACCCGAGGCCTGGGGCCACTCCACCAACCTGGACGGCGAGCCCGACGACAGCCCGGAGGGGCTGCGCCGCGCCTCCGCCGCCCACCAGGACGCCTACATCAAGGCGAACGTCCCGGCCAACACCACCATCGTCGGGGTCGGCAAGGACGCCGGTTTCAAGGGCGCCAGCCTGCAGATCAAGGCCGTCGACAACGTCATCGTCCGCAACCTGAGCTTCGAGAGCCCCCTCGACTGCTTCCCGCAGTGGGACCCGACCGACACCGCCGACGGCAACTGGAACTCCGAGTACGACAGCGCGGTGGTCTACGGGTCGACCCATGTGTGGATGGACCACAACACGTTCACGGACGGCGACCACCCGGACAGCACCCTGCCGTACTACTTCGGGCGGATCTACGAGCAGCACGACGGCGAGCTGGACATCGTCAAGGGCGCCGACTACGTCACCGCCTCCTGGAACGTCTTCGAGGACCACGACAAGACGATCCTCATCGGCAACAGCGACAGCGCGTCCACGGCCGCCGTCGACCGGGGGCATCTCAAGGTCACCTTCCACCACAACCTGTTCTCCAACCTGGTGGAGCGGGCGCCGCGGGTGCGGTTCGGGCAGGTCGACTCGTACAACAACCACTTCGTCGCCGAGGAAGGCTACGGCTACAGCTACGGCATCGGCATCGAGTCCCAACTCGTCGCCGAGCACAACGCGTTCACCCTTCCCGACACCGTCGGGGCGGGCTCGGTCCTGAAGAAGTGGAACGAGTCGACGCTCACCGCCGACGACAACTACGTCAACGGTGAGCTGACGGACCTGATCGCCGTCCACAACGCGCAGATCCCCGCCGAGACCCTCCAGGCGGGCTCGACCTGGACCCCGACCCTGCGCACGAAGGTCGACCCGGCACAGGCCGTGCCGCGCATCGTCGACCACGCGGCCGGGGCCGGCCGACTGCGCTGACCCCGTCGCGTCCGCGGGCCGGGGCGCCCCACCGCCCCGGCCCCCTCCCTCACCCGAGCCATACCGCGAGCTTCACCCGAGCCGCACCGCGTACTTCACCCGAGCCGCACCGCGTACTTCACCCGAGCCGCACCGCGTACTTCACCCGAGCCGCACCGCGTACTTCACCCGAGCCGCACCGCGAAGGAGCATCCGCATGCCCTCGCCCCATCCTCGACCTCCCCTGTCCAGACGGGGTTTCCTGATCGCGAGCGCCGGGACGGGCGCCGCGCTCGGCCTCGCCGCCGGCCCCGCACGGGCCGCCGTCGGTCGCCGTCCGTTCGGGCGGTACGGGTCCCCCGAGCACCGCCGCACCCCGGAGACCCTGTACGTCGACCCGCACGGCCGCGGCGACTTCACCACCGTCCAGGCCGCCGTCACCGCCGCCGCCGGCAGCGGCTGGACCCTCGTCCTCGCCCCGGGCGTCTACCGGGAGACCGTCGCCCTCGACACCACCCGCACCGAGGCCACCTGGATCGGCGCCGGCGAGGACCCGCGTGACGTCGTCATCGTCCACGACAACGCGGCCGGCACCACCAAGCCCGGCGGCGGGACCTACGGCACCACCGGCTCCGCCACCGCCACCGTGCAGGCCGACGGCTTCACCGCCCGCTGGATCACCTTCGCCAACGACTGGCTGCGCGCCGACCACCCGGACATCACCGGCACCCAGGCCGTCGCCCTCAAGGTGCAAGGTGATCGCAGCGCCTTCCACCACTGCCGCTTCCTCGGGCATCAGGACACCCTGTACGCCGACTCGACGGCCCTCGGCGTCTTCGCCCGCCAGTACTTCGCCCACTGCTACGCCGAGGGCGACGTCGACTTCGTCTTCGGGCGGGCGACCGCGGTGTACGAGGGGTGCCACTTCCGCACCCTGAACCGGACCGACCTCGCGGCCGCCCCGTACGGGTTCGTCTTCGCGCCCTCGACGGCGGTCCTCAACCCACGTGGCTATCTGGTGACCAGGAGTCGTGTCACCAGCGAAGCCCCGCGCGCCTCCTACAAGCTGGCCCGCCCCTGGGTGCCCAGCTCCGACACCACCGCCCGGCCCTCGCTCGTCGTCCGGGACAGCCGGCTCGGCCCCGGCATCGACGCGGTCGCGCCCTACACCGACATGTCGGACGACTTCCCCTGGCAGAGCCAGCGCTTCGCCGAGTACCGCAACCTCGGCCCCGGCGCCGAGATCACGGTCGCCGCCAACCGGCCCCAGCTCACCGCCGAACAGGCCGAGTCCGCGACCCGGGAGGCCTATCTCGGCGACTGGGCCCCGTGGAAGGAGCGCTGACGTGCTGTCGAGACGCACGCTGCTGTCCGCCGTCGCCGTGGGAGCCGCGTCGGCCTTCGCCCCGGACCACGACCGCGGTGTCCTGCACGTCCGCCCCGGGGACTCCGTCCAGGCGGCCGTGGACGCGGTGTCCGGGCCGGGCTGGACGATCGTCGTGCACCCGGGGACGTACCGCGAAGTCGTCAACGTGCCCGCGGACAAGGCGCGGTTGACCCTGCGGGGCGCGAGTCGCGATCCCCGGGCCGCCGTCATCGTCTTCGACAACGCCAACGGGACGCAGAAGACCGACGGTTCGGGGACCTACGGCACGGCCGGCTCCGCGACCTTCAGCTCCGCGGCGGCCGGACTCGTCGTACGGGATCTCACCCTCGCCAACGACTGGCTGCGCGCCGACCACCCGGAGATCACCGGGACCCAGGCCGTCGCCGCGTATCTCACCGGGGACCGTACGCACTTCGAGAACGTGCGGCTCCTCGCCCACCAGGACACCCTGTTCGCCGACACGACCGAACTCGGCTCCTTCGACCGGCAGTTCTTCCACCGCTGCCATGTCGAGGGTGATGTCGATTTCGTCTTCGGACGGGCGGCCGCGGTGTACGAGAACTGTCACTTCCGCACCCTGCGAAGGGATGTGGACTTCACCCCCAAGGGCATGGTGTTCGCCCCCTCGACCGCCCGTGCCAATCCGCACGGGTTCCTCGCCGTCCGCTGCCGGTTCTCCTCCGGCGCGGAGGACGGGGCGTACAAGCTGGCGCGGCCCTGGGTACCGACGTACGAGACCACCGCCTGGCCCTCGCTGGTCGTGCGGGACAGTCTCATCGGCCCGGGCATCGATCCCGTCGCGCCCTACACGAACATGCGGGACGCCTATCCCTGGCAGTCCATGCGGTTCCACGAGTACCGGAACCACGGGCCGGGCGCGGTGATCACCGTCCCCGGCAACCGGCCCCAGCTCAGCGCCGCCGAGGCCGCGTCGCACACCCCCGCCACCTACCTCGGCGACTGGAAACCCGTCCACCAGCTCTGATCGACGAAAGGACCCGCACGTCATGCGTCGTATCAGCTCCTTCACCGCGCTCGCCGTGACCACGGCATCACTCGGACTCGCCGTGCTCGCCACCCCGGCGCACGCGGCCACCGTCGTGGTCAGCAACTCCACCGACCTGACCAACGCCATCAAGAACGCCACCGCCGGCACGGTCATCCAGGTCCGCGGCGGCACCTACTACCCGACCGCCACCCTCCAGTCCACCGCCAACGGCACCTCGTCGTCGCCGGTCACCCTCACCGCGTACGGTGCGGAGACCGTGAAGATCGACGGATCCTCGCTGCCCTCCGGCTCCTGGATCTTCAAGCTGACCGCCGACTACTGGAACGTCTCCAACATCACCTTCCAGAACTCCCCGGACAGCGCGGTCGTCTGCCAGTCCTGCACCGGGACCAACTGGAACAACATCAAGACCATCAACGGCGGCGACTCCGGCTTCACGCTCACCGGGGACGGGACCGTGAACAACACCGTCAAGAACATCGACTCCTACGGCAACTACGACGCCGCCACCCACGGGGAGAACGCCGACGGGATCGCCGTCAAGTTCGGCTCGGGGACCGGGAACCTGATCACGGCGGCGCGGACGTACAACAACTCCGACGACGGGATCGACTTCTGGTCCTTCTCCTCGCCGGTCACCATCGAGCACACCTGGTCCTTCGGCAACGGATACAACCGCTGGAGCGACTCCGCGTTCGCCGGTGACGGCAACGGCTACAAGCTGGGCGGCGACGGCGAGGTGGTCGCGCACGTCGTCAACAACTCGGCGGCCTGGGGCAACGCGGGCAACGGGTTCACCGAGAACTCCAACACCGGCGCGATCGTCATCAACCGCACCACCGCCTACGCCAACGGCAACTGGGGCTACTACTTCGCCACCAGCGCCGCCCGGCTCGGCAAGAACCTCGCCGTGAGCAACGGGAGCGGTCTGGTCAGCAAGGGCTCCTCGGTCGTCTCGGCCGGCAACAACTGGGACAGCGGGATCAGCACCCCCGCCTTCAGGTCGACGGACGCGAGCAGCACGTACAACGCCCGCAGCTCCAGCGGCACACTGCCCACGACCACCTTCCTGACGACCGGCAGCACCACCATCGGGGCCACCATGGACTGACCCGGACATCCGGAACCAATCCCTCCAGGGCGCTTGACCCGGTTTTTGCCTGTGGATGAGATATCGATCAGGCAACGGGTCTCGCGCCCACCTCGGTGACGCGCGTAGAACTCCTGTCATGCATAAGTCACTCCGCATCGCGGCGATCACCGCTGCCTGCACGGTCGCCGCCGGTGCCCTCTACGGCGCCGGTGCCGCCACCGCCGGCCAGTCGACCGCGAACTCCACGCACGAGCCCTACAACATCGGGCTCCTGGTGAAGGACATCGACACCTACTACGGCACCACGGCCGACGCGGACGGCGTCTACCAGGCGTCGCCGACCAGCCCGTACGCCAAGGACCTGGCGCGTCTCGACGAGGACGCCGAGCGGTACATCGACCGGGCCGCGCGCAAGGCCCACCGCAAGGGCGAGAAGCCCGCGGTCGTCTTCGACATCGACGACACGCTGCTGCTCAGCCTCGACTACGAGAAGCGCTACAGCTACACGTACAACTCCGCCAGTTGGGCGGCCTACGTCAACAAGGCCGACCGTCCGGGCGTCTTCGGCAGCGCCGAGCTGGTGCAGTACGCGAAGCAGAAGGGGGTGGAGGTCTTCTACAACTCCGGTCTCAGCGAGGCGCAGCGCACCGCCGCCGTCGAGAACCTGAAGAAGATCGGCGCCGACGTGAACCTCGACGCCGGGCACATGTTCCTGAAGGACGCGGCCAACCCGCCGTCGTACCTCAGCGGTTGCGCCACCGCGGGCAGCTGGACCTGCACCACCGTGCAGTACAAGTCCGGCACCCGCCAGCACATCGAGAAGGACCTGGGGTACGACATCATCGCCAACTTCGGCGACCAGTACTCGGACCTGGACGGCGGCCACGCGGACCGCACGTACAAGCTGCCGAACCCGACGTACTTCGTGTCGTAGGCCGCAGGCCTCGGTCGACGCACGCGGCAACCCTTTCCGGCCGCGGTGGCGACTGGGAGACAGAAACGGGCCGGGGCGGCCCCTCCGGCCCGTTTCGCTCCCCTCGTCGGCACGTCGGCACGTCGGCACGTCGGCACGTCGGCACGTCGGCACGTCGGCACGTCGGCACGTCGTCATCGGCGACGTCAAGGAAAGGAACGGCCCGTGCGCATCAGCACCGGACGCCACCGCAGGACCCGTACCCTCTCGATCGCCGCGGCGGCGGCCGTCGCGGCGGGCGCGGGCGGCGTCTACCTCGGCCTGTCGAACGGCGGTGCCCAGGCCGCCACCAGCACGGTCACCGTCGCCACCACCGCACAGCTGGAGTCGGCGGTCGCGAACGCCACCGCCGGCACCGTCATCCAGGTCCGCGCGGGCACCTACTACCCGACCGCCACCCTCAAGTCGACGGCCAGCGGCACCGGTGCGAACCGCATCACGCTCAAGGCCTACAGCGGCGAGAAGGTGAAGATCGACGGCTCCAAGCTGCCCGCCGGCTCCTGGCTCACCGGGATCTACGGCAGCTACTGGACCCTCCAGGACCTCACCTTCCAGAACTCCCCGGCCCAGGGCTTCGTCGTCACCTCGTCCACGGGCGGCGTCTTCAAGAACCTGGTCACCGCGGACAACGGCGACTCCGGGTTCACCCTGCGCGGCGACGGCACCGTGAACAACCTCGTCCAGAACCTGGACAGTTACGGCAACTACGACGCGGCCGGGCATGGCCAGAACGCCGACGGGATCGCCATCAAGTTCGGCTCGGGCACGGGCAACAAGGTGACCGGCGCCCGCCTCTACAACAACTCGGACGACGGGCTGGACCTCTGGCAGTTCTCCTCCCCGGTCACCATCGAGCACAGCTGGGCCTTCGGCAACGGCAAGAACCGCTGGAACGACTCCGCCTTCGAGGGCAACGGCAACGGGTTCAAGCTGGGCGGCGGGGGCGTCGCCGTCGCACACGTCGTGAACGACGACGCGGCCTGGGACAACACGCTCAACGGGTTCACCGAGAACTCCAACACCGGCGCGATCGTGCTGAACCGCAACACGGCCTACGCCAATGCCCAGGCCGGGTTCTTCTTCGAGACCGGCAAGGCGCGGCTGGCCCGGAACCTCGCGGTGGGCAACGCGGGCGGGGCGGACAAGCTGGGGTCCAGGGCGGTGTCCGCCGCGAACAGCTGGGACGGCGGGGTGAGCACGCCCGCCTTCAAGTCGACGGACGCGACCAGTGCGTACGGGGCGCGGCAGACGAGTGGGGCGTTGCCGGTGACGGTGTTCCTGACCACCGGGTCGACGACCATCGGATCCACCATGAACTGACGGGCGCGTCGCGGGCTGCGCGGCCGTCGTGGCTGGTCGCGCCCACGCGGCGGAGCCGCATATCGGTACGGCCCCGCGCCCCTTTGGGGCGCCTTCAGGAGTCGCCCTCGCCGCTGGTGTGCGTAGCGAAGTCGCCTGTCACCGCGTACTGCTTGCCGCCCGCGCCGCCGGTGATCGTGTAGCTGTCCTTCTTGGCGTTGCGGCCGCCGCGCTCGTGGTTGTACTGGCCCGCGAACACCCACTCGCCGACCGCGACCTTGCGGTCCGGCTTCAGCGTCCAGGTGTAGACCAGGAAACCGTCCTGCTCGGTGACCGTCTGCGTGAAGTCGGTCTCCGGCAGCGAGCGCCAGGCTCCGGCCGAGGACACCCCGCCGGTCTGGGCCACCTTCAACCGCACGGTGAGTGCGGTCAGTTGCTCGGACGCCTTCAGGGTGACGTCGGACTGCGCCCAGAAGTCGTTGCTGTGCGGGTCCACCGAGCCGTCCGACCACAGCGGACCGTCCTGCTCGCCCTCGGCGACCGGAGCCGTCGGGGTGGCGGAGGCCTTCGCGGTCGCGGAGGGCGTCGAACTCACCGTCGGGGAGGAGGATTTCGGGGGTGTGCTGGGGGACGGCGGGACCACCGGGCGGGACGGCGGCCGGGAGGTGGGGCCCGGGGACGCGGAGGGCGTCGGCGACACCGCGACCGTCTTCTCGGTGGGCGTGTCCTGCACGGCCGAGGCGACCGCGTAGCCGCCGACACCGAGGACCGCGGCGACCGCCGCCGTGGCGCTGACCACCCGGACCCAGCCGAACACGGGCGGCAGGGTGGCGCGATGGCCGGGGCGGGCCTGCGTGACCATGCCCCGCTCGATGCGGGCCAGGACGCGGGCGCGGTCGGGTTCGTGCTCCTCGGCCGCCTCGTGCAGCCGGGCGCGCAGCTCGTCGTGCACGTCCTGCTGCCTCATCGGTTCCTTCCTCCGCTCTCACCGGCGCGCGGCGCCATCGCCGCGTGCACCCGCTGCGGCACACCCTGGGAGTCGCCGAGCAGTCTCTGCAGCTCGGCCATGCCCTTGGAGGTCTGGCTCTTAACGGTACCCACCGAGATCCCGAGGGCGAGCGCGGTGTCCTTCTCCGACAGGTCGAACGCGTGCCGGAGCACCACACACGCCCGTTTGCGGAACGGCAGGCGGCGCAGCGCCCCCTGGACGTCGACCACGCCGGCGATGTCCGGGTTCTCGGTCTTCTCCTCGCGGTGCGACCAGAACAGTGCGATACGGCGCCGCTCGCGCACGGCGCTGCGGATGCGGGTGCGGGCCAGGTTGGCGACGACACCCCGGGCGTAGGCCACCGGGTGGTCGGCCGCGCGCACCCGGTCCCAGCGGTGCCAGAGCGCCAGCAGCGCGTCGGCGGCCAGGTCGTCGGCGGCGTCGGCCTCGCCGGTCAACATGTGGGCGAGGCGGGAGAGTTCGGCGTAGTGGCGCTCGAAGAAGGCATGGAACTCCACGGAGGCGGCGTCGTCGACGACTGTGCCCACGGGTGACCTCTTCTGTCAGGGAGTCCGCGTCCTGCGCGTCTCTGTCATGGCAATGACAGGTGAATCGACATACGAACGTCCGGAGTAACGTTCCGGCGAGATCCGGAGCGTAGCAGTGATCTTTTTGTGTGCGCCGAACGGGGGTTAGGTGGCGATCCGGTCGAGCGGAGTCCATCAGGCCTGATTCCGTAACACGGAGAAAACCTGAAACCGGTTCAACGCGGGAACAATCCAGCCAGCATCCGCACACGATCGCTCAGGCAACGAGGAGTACGACCATGTCCGAGTCGCAGAAGGTGGACGAGCGGCAGGGCGCCGCGCCACCTGCCGGCAACACCGTCGACCGGTTCTTCAGGATCTCCGAACGGGGGTCCACCTTCGGCCGGGAGATACGCGGCGGCTTCGCCACGTTCTTCACCATGGCCTACATCCTTGTCCTGAACCCCATCATCCTCGGCAGCGCCAAGGACAAGTTCGGCCACACCCTCGACACCGGCCAACTGGTCACCGCCACCGCGCTGGTGGCCTGTGTGATGACGGTCATCATGGGCGTCGGCGGCAACCTGCCGCTGGCGATCGCGGCCGGGCTCGGCCTCAACGCCGTCGTGGCCTTCCAGTTGGCGCCGCTGATGAGCTGGTCCGACGCGATGGGGCTGGTCGTCCTCGAAGGCATCCTGATCTGTGTGCTGGTGGTGACCGGCCTGCGCGAAGCGATCATGAACGCGATCCCGCAGGCGATGAAGCAGGCGATCGGGGTCGGCATCGGTCTGTTCATCGCCTTCATCGGCTTCGTCGACGCCGGGTTCGTCAGCCGGATCCCGGACGCCGCGAACACCACCGTGCCGGTGCAGCTGGGTGCGGTCGGCCGGCTCACCGGCTGGCCCGTACTGGTCTTCTGTCTTGGCGTGCTCCTGACCATCGCGTTGGTCGCGCGCAAGGTGAAGGGCGCGATCCTGATCAGCATCGTCACCATGACCGTCGTGGCGATCGTCATCGACTCGGTCGCCGACATCAAGAGCTGGGGCCTGACCACGCCGAAGGTGCCCGACAAGATCGTCGACGCCCCCGACTTCGGACTCGTCGGCCACTTCAGCCTGTTCGGCGGCTTCGCCGAGGCCGGTGTCCTCACCGCCGTCCTGCTGGTCTTCACCCTGATCCTGTCCGACTTCTTCGACGCCATGGGCACGATCGTGGGCATCAGCGCGGAGGCCGGGCTGCTGGACGAGAAGGGGCAGGTGCCCGGCATCGGACGGGTGCTGTTCATCGACGGCGCGGCAGCGGTGGCCGGCGGTGTGGGCTCGGCCTCCTCCAACACGGCGTACATCGAGTCGGCGGCGGGGGTGGGCGAGGGGGCACGCACCGGCTTCGCCAACCTGATCACCGGCGGACTGTTCGGACTCGCGCTCTTCCTGACGCCGCTGCTGACGATCGTGCCGCTCCAGGCGGCGGCGCCCGCGCTGATCGCCGTGGGCTTCCTGATGATGACCCACGTCAAGCACATCGACTGGGACAAGTACGAGATCGCCATCCCGGCGTTCCTGACGATCGCCGCGATGCCGTTCACTTACTCGATCACCGACGGGATCGGGGCCGGGTTCCTGGCGTACGTGGTGATCAAGGCGGTGCTGGGGAAGGCCAAGGAGGTCAGCTGGCTGCTGTGGGTGGTGTCGGCGCTGTTCCTGGTGTACTTCGCGATCGATCCGGTGGAGCAGGTGCTGGGCGTGAAGTAGGAAAGCTGCGCGACCGGCCGCGGGTGATTCGTGGCTGGTCGCGCCCACGGGGCGGTGGCCGCAAATCGACTACCGCCCCGCGCCCCTTACGAGGTGCTTCGGCTCGGGGCGTTCACTTCAGAGCCGCCTGCATCATCGCCTTCGCCACCGGCGCCGCCAGGCCGTTGCCGCTGACCTCCGATCGTGCCGCGTCCGACTGCTCGACCAGGACCGCCACCGCGACCTCCTTGCCCGTGCTGTCGGACTTGCCGTACGACGTGAACCAGGCGTACGGCGTCTTGGAGTTGTTCTCGCCGTGCTGGGCGGTGCCCGTCTTGCCGCCCACCGTCACGCCGTCGATCTGCGCGTTCGTACCCGTGCCCTGCTCGACGACCGTCTGCATCGCGGACTGCAACTGCTCGGCCGTACCGGAGCTGACGACCTGCTCGGTGCCGCTGTCGTCGTCGTAGTTCTTCAGTACGTCGCCACCGCTGTCGGTGATCTGCGAGACCATGTGCGGCGAGACCAGCTTGCCGCCGTTGGCTATGGCGGCCGACACCATGGCCATCTGGAGCGGGGTCGCCGTGACGTCGAACTGGCCGATGCCGGAGAGGCCGGTATGGGCCTTGTCCATGTCCGACGGGTAGACGCTCGGGTAGGCCCGCACCGGGATGTCCTGCTGGGCGTCGTTGAAGCCGAACTTCTCGGCCATCGCCCGCACCTTGTCCTGGCCGAGGTCGACGGCCATCTTGCCGAAGACGTTGTTGCAGGAGTAGCGCAGGGCCGTGCGGATCGAGGCGTCCTCGCAGGGGGCCGTGGTGCTCTCGTTCGTCAGCGGGGTCGTCGTGCCCGGCAGGGTGTACGGGTTCGGGCTGTCGGTCTTGTCGTCGACGTTCGCGTAGAGGCCGTCCTCCAGCGCCGCCGCCGCGACCACCAGCTTGAACGTCGAACCCGGCGGCAGCGGCTGGCGCAGCGCCCGGTTGGTGAGCGGCTTGTCCGCGTCGGCGTTCAGCTTCTTCCAGGCCGCGCCGGCCGTGTTGGCGTCGGTGAGCGAGGAGGGGTCGTACGACGGGGTGGACACGACCGCGAGGATCTTGCCGGTCTTCGGGTCGATCGCGACCGCCCCGCCCTTCTTGTCGCCGAGCGTTTGGTACCCCGCCTTCTGGACGGCCGGGTCGATCGTCGTGATCACGTTGCCCGGGTCGGCGCGCTGGTCGGTGACCGTGTCCATGACCGTCTTCAGCCGTGTGTCGGTGCCGTTCAGCAGGTCCTGGTAGATGCCCTCCAGCTGGGTCGGGGCATAGGCCTGCGAGGCGTAGCCCGTGACGGCCGCGTACAGCCTGCCGTCCTTGTACGTGCGCTTGTACTTGAGATCGCTGCTGCTCAGGGTCTGTGCCGAGCCGGTGATCGAGTCACCGGCCACGATGATGTTCCCGAGCGGCCGCGAGTACGTCTCGATCGCATTGCGCCGGTTGTCCGTGTCGTCCGCGAGGGCCTGGCCGTCGTAGAACTGCACCCATGTCGCCCTGACCAGCAGAGCGAGCACGAGCAGCAGCGCGAAGACGGAGGCCCGCCTGATCGTCTTGTTCATCCCGCTCAGACAGACGAGCGAAGACGGGTCGTCCGTTCCCCCGCGAGCGGATTTCTCATCGTCCGTTCATGCGGCGCCGCGCTGGAGCCGTCGCTAGAGCCGTCGCGTCGCCAGCGTCAGGCGGTCCCGGGCGTCGAACAGGGCGTCCTTGATCATCTGTTCGTGGGCGGGGGTGAGGCGGGCCACCGGGACCGAGCAGCTGATCGCGTCGCGGGCCGGGGTGCGGTAGGGGATCGCCACCCCGAAGCAGCGCAGCCCGAGCGTGTTCTCCTCGCGGTCGATCGCGAAGCCCTGCTCGCGGATCTGGTGGAGCTCCTCGATGAGCTTCTCGCGGTCCGTGAGGGTGTGCTCGGTGAGCGCCGGGAGGGTCTCCGGGAGCAGCTTGCGGACCTGCTCGTCGGTGTGGGTGGCGAGCAGCGCCTTGCCGAGGGAGGTCGAGTGCGCGGGGAGCCGGCGGCCGACCCGGGTGAAGGGGCGCAGATAGTGCTGGGACTGGCGGGTGGCCAGGTAGACCACGTTCGTGCCGTCGAGGCGCGCCAGGTGGATGGTCTCCGTGGTGTCGTCGGAGAGCCGGTCCAGGGTCGGACGGGCCGCCGCGACCACCTCGTCGCCGTCGATGTACGAGGTGCCGACCAGCAGGGCCCGGACCCCGATGCCGTACCGGGTCCCGGTCGCGTCCGTCTCCACCCAGCCCAGCTCCACCAGGGTGCGCAGCAGCATGTAGAGGCTGGACTTGGGATATCCGACGGCCTCCTGGACCGCCGCGAGGGAGTGCATACCGGGCCGGCCGGCGAAGTACTCGAGCAACTCCACGGTCCGTACCGCGGACTTGACCTGTGCCCCGCCGCCTGTCTCGCCTGCCGACATCGCCCTTGACCCCTTCGTTGGACGAGAAACCGAGGATATAGTCTCCGACATCGTATTCATCATCAGAGACAGCGTTCAGTATATCGAACATCCCTGGTGAGTGACCCGGCTCTGCGGCAGAACGCAACTCATGGAGGGACCCGCGGTGACAGCAGCACCAGTCTGGAGTGTCGACCCGCGCACCGGGAAGCAGCGTGAACAGGTTGCGGTGGAGGCCACAGCCGAGGAGGTGGACGCCGCCGTCACCGCGGCGCACGCCGCACGCGGCTCCCTCGCCGACCGCACGGTCCGCGCGGCCTTCCTGCGGTCCGCCGCGGCCGGACTCGACGCGGCCAAGGACCACCTCGTGGAGGCCGCCGACGCCGAGACCGCGCTCGGCCCGGTCCGGCTCACCGGCGAACTCGCCCGCACCACCTACCAGCTGCGCGCGTTCGCCGACATCGTCGACGAGGGCGCCTTCCTGGACGTCATCATCAACCACCCCGACGCCACCGCCACCCCGCCCGTCCCCGACCTGCGCCGCTACAAGGTCCCGCTGGGCGTCGTCGCCGTCTACTCCGCGTCCAACTTCCCCTTCGCCTTCTCGGTCGCCGGCGGCGACACCGCGAGCGCGCTGGCCGCGGGCAACCCGGTCGTCGTCAAGGCCCACCCCGACCATCCGGGCCTGTCCGAGCTGGTCGCCAAGGTGCTGCGCCGGGCCGCCGCCCAGCACGGCATCCCCGCCGAGGTGGTCGGTCTCGTGCACGGCTTCGAGGCCGGCATCGAGCTGATCAGGCACCCGCTGATCGCCGCGGCCGGCTTCACCGGTTCGGTACGGGGTGGCCGTGCGCTCTTCGACGCGGCCGCCGCGCGTCCGGTCCCGATCCCCTTCCACGGCGAGCTGGGCTCCCTCAACCCCGTCCTCGTCACGGAGGCCGCGGCCGCCGAGCGCGGCGGGGAGATCGGCACCGGGCTCGCCGGGTCGATGACGCTGGGCGTCGGCCAGTTCTGTGTGAAGCCGGGCCTGGTGCTGGTACCGGCCGACGCCGCCGGTGACGGCCTGCTCAAGTCCCTCACGGACGCGGTCAGTGACACCGACGCGGGGGTGCTGCTCGACCACCGGATGCGGGACAACTTCGTCGCCGGGGTCGCCGAGCGCGCCGAACTCCCCGACGTGGAGAGCCCGGTGACGCCGGGGGCGGGCGGCGAGCACACCGTCAGCGCGGGGTTCCTCACGGTGCCGGCGAGCCGGCTGGCCGAGGAGGGGGCGTACGACCTGCTCCTGGAGGAGTGCTTCGGGCCGGTGACCGTGGTGGTTCGGTACGCGGACCGGGGTGAGGCCACGGCGGTGCTGTCGCGGCTGCCGGGGAATCTCACGGCGACGGTGCACGTCTCCGCCGAGGAGGCCGCGGGGGAGGGGCTCGGGGCGGAGATCCTCGCGGAGCTGACGCCGCTGGCCGGTCGGGTGCTCGTGAACGGGTGGCCGACGGGGGTCGCGGTGGCTCCGGCCCAGCATCACGGTGGGCCCTACCCGGCCACCACGTCGACGTCCACTTCGGTGGGCGGTACGGCCATCGAGCGGTGGCTGCGGCCGGTGGCGTATCAGGGGGTGCCGTCGGCTCTGCTGCCGGAGGAGTTGCGGGACGAGAATCCGCTGGGGCTTCCTCGGCGGTTCGACGGGGTGCTGGAGCGGTAGCGCCGTAGGGGGTGCGGGTGCGGGTGCGTCGCGGGGTGCCGGTCCGTTGTGGCTGGTCGCGCCCACGCGGCGGAGCCGCATATCGACACAGCCCCGCGCCCCTTGGGTTGGCTGTACCTTGGTCGGCTTCGAAGTTCTGCTGACACAATTCGACCATGGACGTGAAACTTCCCGAACTACCCTTCCCCCTCCGTACCTACGGGCCCGACGGGCACTGGTTCTACGAGGACGGTGTGCTCACCGGGTGGGCCGGGGCCCGGCAGGATCGGTTCGTGTCGCCCACCGGGGAGGCCCTGGATCCCGCCTCGGACGCGCCCCGGCTGCTCGGGGCGCCCGAGGGGGACTTCCAGCTGATCGCCCGGGTCACCGTCGGCTTCGGTGCCGCCTTCGACGCCGGGGTGCTGTACGTCCACGTGGGCGACCGGGCCTGGGCCAAGCTCTGCCTGGAGAACTCCCCGGACGTGCCCACCGTCTGCACGGTGGTCACCCGGGGACACTCCGACGACTCCAACTCCTTCACGGTGGACGGGAGTTCGGTCTGGCTGCGGATCAGCCGGACCGGACGGGCACTGGCCTTCCACGCCTCCCGCGACGGCAGGAAGTGGGTCTTCGTGCGGCTGTTCACGCTCGGCGGCGAGAAGGAGACGGAGGCCGCACTGGTCGGCTTCATGACCCAGTCGCCGCTCGGCGAGGGCTGTGTGGTGACGTACGACCACATCGAGTTCAGGCCCGGCTGGCCGGACGATCTGCGCGACGGAAGCTGAGCAGGAAGGTCAGGGCGAACAGGGCCGCGGCCAGCGCCAGGCTCGCCCGCGTTCCGGTGGCGAAGCCGCCGTTGACCAGGGCGCCGAACACCGCGATCCCGAGTCCGCCGGCCACCTGCCGCGCCGCGTTGAGCACCCCGGCCGCCAGGCCCGCCCGCTCGGCCGGTACGGCGTCCATCATCACGGCGGTCAGCGGCGGAATGGTCAGCGCGCAGCCGAGCGCCATCGGGACGAGCAGGACGGCCACCACGGCGGTGGGCGTGCCGGGGCCGACGGACAGCAGGGCCAGCAGACCGGCCGCGGCCAGTGCCTGGCCGATCAGCATCGGCAGCCGCGGACCGTAGCGGCCGGCCAGCTTTCCGGACACCACGTTGGTCACCCCGATCAGCCCGGACATCGGCAGGAACAGCAGCCCGGTGTACAGCGCCGAACGGCCCTGGACCTGCTGGAAGAAGAGCGAGAAGACGAACACCACGCCGTAGAAGGCCACGCTGCACGCCGCCCCGGCCGCCACGGACACGCGTACCGCCCGGTTCCGGAACAGTCCGAGCGGCACGACGGGGTGCGCCTGCCGTCCCTCGACGCGGACGAACAGGACGGCGGCCGCCACCGCCACGGCGAAGGCCGCGAGTCCCGTCGTACCGCCCTCGATGACCGCGAAGGTGAGGGCCGTCAGCGCGATCACGGCCGTGAGCTGGCCCGGCAGGTCCAGGGGGGCCGGACGGCGCTCCGAGCGCGGTGCGCCCACCAGCAGGAGCAACGCGACCGCGCCCAGCGGCAGGTTGATGAAGAAGATCCCGCGCCAGTCCCAGACCGTGGTCAGCGCGCCGCCCGCCACCGGGCCCAGCGCCACCGCGACCGAACCGCCGGCCGCCCACAGCGCCACCGCCTTCGCGCGCCGCGCGGGATCGGTGTACGCCTGCCGGACCAGGGACAGGGACGCCGGCAGGACGACGGCCGCCGCGACGCCCTGCACCACCCGCGCGCCGATCAGCACCGGGAGGGTCGGAGCCAGGCCGCAGGCCGCCGAGGCGAGGGCGAAGACGGTGATGCCGAGTGCGTACGCCCGGCTCGCCCCCGCCCGGTCCGCGAACGCGCCGGTGGAGAGCATCAGAGCGGCGAAGGCCAGCGTGTAGGCGTCCACCACCCACTGGAGCCCGGACAGTCCGCCGCCGAGCGCGGAACCGATCGCGGGCAGGGCGACGTTCACCACGGACGCGTCGAGGGTGATCAGCGCGAAGCCCAGCAGGGCGGCGGTCAGGGTGCGGGCGGGAGTGTGCCCCTTCTTCAAGTCGCCCCTCTCGGTGGAGAGTCGGGCGGACCGTTGCTTCTGGTTGGTTGGCATGGGTCCATGCTGGTGATCCGGTCCGTCGTACAGTAGTGGCCTGAACGCCATGCTTCCGGAGGTTCTGGCCATGCTGCGTGTCGCGGTCGTCGCGTCCCCGCCCGTGTCGATGTTCAACCTCGCCATCCCCGAGCTGCTGTTCGACAAGGTCGAG
Source organism: Streptomyces sp. NPDC048417 (assembly GCF_040651615.1). Classification (NCBI taxonomy): domain Bacteria; kingdom Bacillati; phylum Actinomycetota; class Actinomycetes; order Kitasatosporales; family Streptomycetaceae; genus Streptomyces; species Streptomyces sp. NPDC048417. The sequence goes on from NZ_JBEZKI010000014.1 coordinate 166,015, forward strand.
GTCGACGGGCGGCCCGGCTACGAGGTGGTGATCTGCGCGCCGGACCCCGGCCCCGTACCCACCACGGGCGGCCTGGACCTGCACATCCCGCACGGCCTGGAGGTGCTGCGGAAGGCGGACACCGTGATCGTGGCGGGCACCGGCAAGCTCTACTCGCCGGACCCGCGGGTGCTGGCGGCGCTGCGCGAGAGGGCCGAGGCGGGGGTGCGTATCGCCTCCATCTGCACCGGCGCCTTCTCGCTCGCCGAGGCCGGACTGCTCAAGGGGCGCCGGGCGACCACCTATTGGGCGCACGCCGAGGAACTGCGCCGCCGGCACCCCGACATCGAGGTCCAGGGCGACGTCCTGTACGCCCAGGACGGCCAGTTCCTCACCTCCTCCGGCTACGCCGCCGGCATCGACCTGTGCCTGCACCTCATCCGCACCGACTACGGCGCCGCCGTCGCCAACGAGGTCGCCCGCCTCGCCCTGGTCGCGCCGGTACGGCCCGGCGGCCAGACCCAGTTCACCCACACCCCGCTGCCGCCCGAACGGGGCACCGCCTGTGCCGACACCCGCGGCTGGGCCATGCGCAACCTCGACAAGCCGCTCACCCTCACCGACCTGGCCCGGCACGCCGGTGTCTCCGTACGCACCCTCACCCGCCGCTTCCACGCCGAGAGCGGGGTCAGCCCGCTGCAGTGGCTGCTGCACCAGCGCGTCGAACGGGCCAGGGAACTACTGGAGACCACCGTGCTCCCCATGGACCAGGTGGCCGCCGCCTGCGGTCTCGGCACCGCGGACTCCCTGCGCGCCCACCTGGTCCGCCGCACCGGCCTCACCCCGAGCAGCTATCGCGCCCAGTTCAGCCGGCACGGAACCGGCGCGGACGCGGTCACGTCCTCCGTTGCATGATCAGTGACCGTGTGGCCGACGCGCTGGTGATCCGCACCGCCCTGTCCGCCGAAGCCGAGACCATCGCCGAACTGCACTCCCGGGCCCGTTCGACGTACTACCCGGACGGCGTCCCGCAGGACGACATCGACTGGGCCGAGGCCTGGCGCGGCTCCATCGCGCGCTCCGACGGGCATGTGCTGTGCGCCGTCGCGCAGGGCCGGATCGTCGGCATCGCCTCGTTCCGTACCCCGGAGGGCGCGTCCGCGGAAACGGTCAAGCTGTTCCAGTTCCACGTCGACCCCGGCGACTGGCGTGCCGGTATCGGCACCGCCCTGCACACGGCCTGCGTGGAGGAGTGGCAGGCCGACGGCACGCGGACGGCCGTGCTCGACGTGCACGTCGACAACCGGCGGGCCCAGGCCTTCTACGCCCGCCAGGGCTGGGTCCCGGATCCGGAGAACCCGCCCGCCGAGGGCGACCACCACCTGTTCCTGCGCTTCTCGGTGCCCGGGGAATGAACCGGGCTGCTTGAACGTTCGTGCACCGGGCGGAGACGGTCTCCGCGGCCGGACGAGCTGGAGAGCCGAGAACATGCGCGTCGAGATCTGGAGCGACATCGCCTGCCCCTGGTGCTACGTGGGCAAGGCCCGCTTCGAGAAGGCGCTCGCCGCCTTCCCGCACCGTGACGAGGTCGAGGTCGTGCACCGCTCCTTCGAGCTGGACCCCGGCCGCGCCAAGGACGACGTCCAGCCGGTGCTCGCCATGCTCAGCAAGAAGTACGGCATGAGCGAGGCGCAGGCCCAGGCCGGCGAGGACAACCTGGGTGCCCAGGCCGCCGCCGAGGGCCTCGGCTACCAGACCCGCGGCCGGGACCACGGCAACACCTTCGACATGCACCGGCTGCTGCACTTCGCCAAGGAGCACGGCCGGCAGGACGAGCTGATCCAGATTCTGTACCGGGCGAACTTCGCCGAGGAGCGGTCGCTCTTCACCGAGGGCGCCGAGCGGCTCGTCGAGCTGGCCGTGGCGGCCGGGCTGGACGAGGACGCCGTGCGCGGGGTGCTCGCCGACCCGGACCGCTACGCCGACGACGTCCGCGCCGACGAGCGTGAGGCAGCCCAGCTCGGCGCGAACGGGGTGCCCTTCTTCGTCCTCGACCGGAAGTACGGGGTCTCCGGCGCCCAGCCCGCCGAGGTCTTCACCCAGGCGCTCAGCCAGGCCTGGGGTGCGCGTTCCCCGCTCCAGCTCATCGACCAGGGTGGCGCCGAGGCCTGCGGGCCGGACGGGTGCGCGGTCCCGCAGCACTGAGAAATACCAGGTCAGGGCGGTCGTATAAGCAGTGCTTAGCGGTTCTGGGTAAAAATCCGCAATGGACGGGGGGTTCCGTGGGCCGCAGAGTGGAGCCATGGAGACCACGGAGACGTTCGAGAGCCTCGTCCGCGCCGAGTTCACCCCGAAGAGCACCTATCTGAACACCGCCAGCAACGGCCTGCTGCCGGCCCGCACCGTCGCCGCCCTGCACCAGGCGGCCCTGCTGCGGGCCGAGGGCCGTCCGCTGACCTCGCTCTACGAGGACGTGGAGGCCAGCCGGGCCGCGTACGCCAGGCTGGCCGGTGTCCCCGCGACCCGGGTCGCGGTGGGCGCATCCGTCGCCGCGCACTCCGGGGTGATCGCCGCCTCGCTGCCCGCGGGCGCCGAAGTCCTCACCGCCGAGGACGACTTCACCTCCGTGCTGAACCCGTTCCACGTCCGCGGCGACCTCAAGGTCCGCGCGGTGCCGCTGGAACGGATCGCCGAGTCGGTCCGCCCCGGTACCGCGCTGGTCGCGGTCACCGCCGCCCAGTCCTCGGACGGCCGCCTCGCCGACCTCCCCGCCCTGCGGGAGGCCGCCCGCGAGCACGGGGCGCGTACCTACGTCGACTTCTCCCAGGCGGCCGGCTGGCTCCCGATGGACGCCGACGGCTACGACTTCTCGGCCGCGGCCTCCTTCAAGTGGCTGCTCGGCCCGCACGGCACCGCGTTCCTCGTGGTCCCCGAGGACTTCGGCGGGCTGACCCCGCTGCTCGCCGGCTGGGTCGCGGGCGAGCAACCGTGGGACAGCTGCTACGGCCCGGTCACCGAACTCGCGCACTCCGCACGGCGGTTCGACCTCACCCACGCCCTGTTCACCTTCGCGGGGCTGCGCCGCTCCCTCGGCCTGATCGAGGAACTCGGGGTGGCCGCCGTCCACGCCCACGACGTGGCCCTCGCCGACCGGTTCCGGGCCGGACTCGCCGCCCTCGGCCACGCGCCCCGGCCTGCCCCGGGTTCGGCGATCGTCTCGGTGCCGGGGCTCGGCGGCCGCCAGCCGGAACTGAGCCGCGCCGGCATCGAGGTCTCCAACCGGGCGGGCAACCTGCGGGCCGCGTTCCACCTGTACAACACCGCCGCGGACGTGGACCGACTGCTGGACGTGCTCGGCGGCTGAGGGGACGCGGATACGACCGGGCCGGGACCCCGTCCCACGGGAGGTCCCGGCCCGGCCGGTTCAGGGGGGGATCACCGCACGGGCGTGAAGTCCCGCGCCCCAATGCGGTGTCCGATGGCCGCTGCGCGGCGGGCCGGTCGGCTGTGGATGTGTTTCACCGCACGGGCGTGAAGTCCCGCGCCCCGATGCGGTGTCCGATGGCCGCTGCGCGGCGGGCCGGTCGGCTGTGGATGTGTTTCACCGCACGGGCGTGAAGTCCCGCGCCCCAATGAATTCCGGTCGGCGGACCGGGGCCGAGAAGGGTTCCACCGCCGCGTTCTCCACGCTGTTGAACACGATGAAGACGTTGCTGCGTGGGAACGGCGTGATGTTGTCGCCGGAGCCGTGCATGCAGTTGCAGTCGAACCAGGTCGCCGAACCGGCCCGGCCCGTGAACAGCTTGATGCCGTACTCGCCGGCCATCGCGGTCAGCGCCTCGTCCGAGGGCGTGCCCGCGTCCTGCATCTGCAGCGACTTCTTGTAGTTGTCCTCGGGCGTGGCGCCGGCGCAGCCCAGGAACGTCCGGTGCGAGCCGGGCATGATCATGAGCCCGCCGTTGGTGTCGTGGTTCTCGGTCAGCGCGATCGAGACCGACACGGTCCGCATGTTCGGCAGCCCGTCCTCGGCGTGCCAGGTCTCGAAGTCCGAGTGCCAGTAGAAGCCACTGGCCCCGAACCCGGGCTTGACGTTGATCCGCGACTGGTGGACGTACACGTCCGAGCCGAGGATCTGCCGGGCCCGGCCGACCACCCGCTGGTCGCGCACCAGGTTCGCGAACACCTCGCTGATCCGGTGCACCTCGAAGACCGAGCGGATCTCCTTGGACTTCGGCTCGACGATCGAGCGCTCGTCGGCCCGGATCGCCGGGTCGGCGACCAGCCGCTCCAGTTCCTCCCGGTACACGGCGACCTCGTCGTCCGCGAGGAGCTGGTCGATGGCGAGGAAGCCGTCCCGCTCGAACTCCTCCAGCCGGTCCGTGGCGATCGGCCCGGCCGCACCGGGCGCCGACCAGACGACCGGGTCCTTGCGGGGTACGGAGACCTCGACCGGGCCACGGCTCGGGTACAGGTCGGTGATCGTGGTCATGGTCAGCCCTCCTCCGTCAGCAGGGGATAGACGCCGTTCTCGTCGTGGTCCTCCCGGCCGGTGACCGGCGGGTTGAACACGCAGATGCAGCGGAAGTCCTCCTTGACGCGCAGCGTGTGCCGCTCGTGCCCGTCGAGGAGGTACATGGTGCCGGGCGTGATCGTGTACGACGTCCCGGTCTCGCGGTCGGTCAGCTCGGCCTCGCCCTCGACGCAGACCACGGCCTCGATGTGGTTGGCATACCACATCGACGTCTCCGTGCCCGCGTAGAGGATCGTCTCGTGCACCGAGAAGCCGACCCGCTCCTTGGCGAGGACGATGCGTTTGCTCTCCCAGGTCCCGGACGCGGCCTTGACATGCCGGTCGGTGCCTTCGATCTCCTTGAACGAACGGACGATCACGGTGGTGTACAGCCTCCTTGCTAGATCCTGGTCAGACGGTCTCCCGGACGGCCCGGGCGAGGATGCTCAGCCCCTCGTCCAGCTCGTCCGGGGTGGTGGTCAGGGCGGGCAGCAGCTTGACGACCTCGCTCTCCGGCCCCGACGTCTCGATGAGCAGCCCCAGTTCGAATGCGCGTTTGGCGATCCGCCCGGCCCGCGCCTTCTCGTGGAACTCCATGCCCCACACCAGGCCCCGGCCCCGGTACTCCCGCACGTCGGCGAGGTTCTCCTCGACGATCGCGATGAGCGCCTGCTCGACCTGCTCGCCCTTGGCCCGGGTCTGCTTCTCCATCGCCGGGCCGTCGGTCCAGTAGGTCTCCAGGGCGGCGGTCGCGGTGACGAAGGCGGGGTTGTTGCCGCGGAAGGTGCCGTTGTGCTCGCCCGGCTCCCAGACGTCCAGCTCGGGCCGGAAGAGGCACAGCGACATGGGCAGCCCGTAGCCGCTGATGGACTTCGACACCGTGACGATGTCGGGGACGATCCCGGCCTCCTCGAAGGAGAAGAAGGCGCCGGTCCGCCCGCAGCCCATCTGGATGTCGTCGACGATCAGCAGCATGTCCTGCCGCTCGCACAACTCCTTGAGGGCGCGCAGCCATTCGGGGCGGGCGACGTTGATGCCGCCCTCGCCCTGCACGGTCTCCACGATCACCGCGGCGGGCTTGTTGAGGCCCGACCCCTGGTCCTCGAGCAGCCGCTCGAACCAGAGGAAGTCCGGGACGGTCCCCTCGAAGTAGTTGTCGAACGGCATCGGCGTCCCGTGCACCAGCGGGATCCCGGCCCCGGCCCGCTTGAACGCGTTGCCGGTGACGGCCAGCGACCCGAGGGACATCCCGTGGAAGGCGTTGGTGAACGACACGATCGCCTCGCGCCCCTTCACCTTCCGCGCCAGCTTCAGCGCGGACTCCACGGCGTTGGTGCCGGTCGGCCCGGGGAACATGACCTTGTACGGCAGGTCGCGCGGCCGCAGCACCAGGTCCTGGAAGGCCTGGAGGAACGACCGCTTGGCGGTGGTCGACATGTCGAGGCCGTGGGTGACCCCGTCGCGTTCCAGATAGTCGAGCAACGCCCGTTTCAGCACCGGGTTGTTGTGGCCGTAGTTGAGTGATCCGGCGCCGGCGAAGAAGTCCAGGTACTCGTGGCCGTCCTCGTCGTACATCCGGCTGCCCCGGGCCTGGTCGAACACGGTCGGCCAGGCACGGCAGTAGCTGCGGACCTCGGACTCCAGGGTCTCGAAGACACTCAGGTCGGGCTGGGTGATGGTCACAGGGAGGCTCCTCAGTGCGATGTGGGGGTCAAGGGGCCGATGCGATAAAGGACTTCGGGATCGTGCGGACCGTCGGGGAACTCGCCGGCCTCGAACAGCACGGTGCGCTCGACGGTGGCGCCGTGCCGGGCGGCGTACGAGGTGAACAGCCGCTCGGAGGCGGTGTTCCCGGGCGTGATGGTGGTCTCGACGGCGGTGAGCGGTTGTTCGGCGGCCACCCGCGCCGTGAGCCCGTCCAGCAGCTGGGCCGCGACGCCGCGGCCGCGCTGCACGGCGTCCACGGCCACCTGCCAGACGAGCAATGTGTCCGGGCGGTCCGGCCGGGTGTATCCGGTCACGAATCCGACGGGCTCGCCGTCCGCGCCGCGCGCCACCGCCGACGTGCCGGCGAAATCCCGGCACCACAGCAGATAGCTGTACGAGGAGTTCAGATCGAGGCTTCCGGAATCCTTTGCGATACGCCACAGGGCGGCGCCGTCGGTCACCATCGGGCGCTCGACGATCAGGTCTGCTTGTGGGGCGGTCATACGGACTGAATTTAGCGAGGCAAATGCAAAAATGCACGGCCGGTGCTGTTGCCAGCCCCATCCGCCGTGCCCGTATGTACCGATATTTCCCACCACAAACCGGGCAAATGACCCGCTTATGTGGGGTGCGTCACAGGGTTGAAACCTGGATGAAATTCCCCCGGTTTAGCTCCGCAAAAAGCGGGCAGAAGATCTCGGGTAAGCCATCACTCAAAAGGGAATTCGGAATTTCTTTGAATTCAGGCGCTCTTAACGCTTTCGATATGCCGTCGACGGCGGGGCCAGATCCCTCGGCGGGGGTGGCACCGGCAGTGGCGCCACCCGGCCATTTCCGTCCCCTATCGCCAGACGGACTCCACCGCCCGCCGGGCCCCCTCCAGGTCCACCGTCCGGCCCTGCTTCGCCAGCCCCGCGCCGAGCGCCGCCAGGCTCGATCGGACCGCGCCCACCGTCGCGTCCACCCCGTAGTGGTTCACCCGGATCATCTCCGCGGCCAGCGCGCCCCCGCCCGCGGCCAGCGGCAGCGTGCCGTCGTCCGCCAGTGCCCCGGCGACCAGTTCGGAGGCCACCACCCCCGAGGGCACCCGCAGTGTCGTGGCGACCGGCGCCGCGTCCGACTCCTCGTACACGTACGGCTCCAGGCCGCCGCCCAGGGCCACCGCGCCGGCCCGGGTGGCCAGCGCGGCCGTACGGTGACGGCGCATCACCGTCTCCAGTCCGTCCGCCTCGATCCGCTCCAGGCACGCCTCCAGGGCGAGCATCTCCAGCTGCGCCGGCGCGTGCAGCAGCACCTTGCGGCCGCCGTCGACCCAGCGCTCCTTCCAGTCCAGCAGCGACAGATACGACCGGCGCGGGGCCTGCGGGTTGGCCGCCATCCGGGCCCACGCTCGCTCGCTCACCGACACCGCCGAGACGCCGGCCGGACCGCCCATCGCCTTCTGCGCCCCGATCACGCACAGGTCCACGCCCCAGGCGTCCGGCAGTACCGGCTCGGCCCCGACCGAGGCGACCGCGTCCAGGTAGAAGAGGGCGCCCTGCTCCCGTACCACCGCGCCGATCTCCGCGACCGGGTTGGTGTTGCCGGTCGCCGCCTCCGCGTGCACCAGGGACACGAAGTCGATCTCCGGGTGCTCGGCGAACGCCTCCCGGATCTGCGCGGCCGTCACGGCCGTGTGGAACGGCACCGTGAGGTCGATCACCGTCGCGCCGCAGTCCCGGAGCCAGTTCCCGAAGGTCTGCCCGTAGGGGCCGGTGATCACGTTCAGCGCGGTCGTCCCCGGCCCGGCCGTCGCCCTGATCGCGCCCTCCAGTGGCAGCAGCGCCTCGCCCTGCGTGATCACGACGGTCTCCCGGGTTTCCAGCAACCGGGCCACGCGGTCCTCGATGGCGGCGAAGTGTGCGGCGCTCAGCGGGGGCAGGTCGAGGAAGGGGTGGGTCACGGCGGTGCTCTCTTCGCTCACGGAGGGGCAGATCAGCATGAGCGTAACCGGCACCCGGTGCACCCCTGGGACCGGTGGTGACCGGCGACTTCTTAGGCCGGACGGCCTCACAGCCATCGGTTTGGTTTGAGATACCCAAACATCTCCTTATAATCGGAACCCGCAGAACCGGAATCCAAAGCTCCCTCACTGCCTCACGGGAGCCCCACAGACCTACGGGAGGTCTCGTGACCACGCTCCTCGGGCGCCGCCGGGCTCGCGCCCTGGCCGCCGCCACCGCCGCGGCCGGGCTGGCCCTCGTGGCCGGCTGCACGTCGAGCGGCAACGGCTCCAGCGCCTCCAGAACGGCCGCGGGCGGGGTCGAACTCGTCAAGGCCGGCCAGCTCACCACCTGCACCCACCTGCCGTACCCGCCGTTCCAGTCGGAGATCGACGGCAAGGTGCAGGGCTTCGACGTGTCGATGATCGACCTGGTCGCCAAGAACCTCGGCGTGAAGCAGCAGATCCTCGACACGCCGTTCGAGAACTTCAAGACCGGCGCCTTCCTCAACTCCGGCGAGTGCGACCTGGCCGCGGCCGGCATGACCATCACCGCCGAGCGCAAGAAGAACGTCGACTTCTCCGACCCCTACTTCGACGCCACCCAGGCCCTCCTGGTCGGCAAGGACAGCGGCATCACCTCGCTCGCCGACGCCAAGGCCAAGAAGGTCCAGCTGGGCGCCCAGGCGCAGACCACCGGCGAGGACTATGTCAAGAAGCAGGGCTTCGACCCGGTCTCCTTCGAGTCCTCCGACGCCGTCCTCAACGGCCTGCGCACCGGCCAGGTCAAGGCCGTCGTCATCGACTACCCGGTGGTCCAGGGCTGGCTGAAGGACAAGGCCAACGCGGCCGCCTTCCAGGTCGCCGGGCAGATCAACACCGGTGAGCAGTACGGCTTCACGGTCAAGAAGGGCAACACCAAGCTCCTCGCCGCCGTCAACAAGGCGATCGCGGACGCCAAGGCCGACGGCACGTACAAGAAGCTGTACGAGAAGTGGATCGGACCGTACGACGCGGCGGCCACGTCTCCCGCAGCCTCATGACCGCCACGGACGTAGAACTCCAGCCTCGCAAGAAGGGCCTGACCCGGCGGCAGAAGCGCCGGCTGTCGCGCGGTGTGCAGTACGTCGTCTTCGTCGCCGCCGTGGTCGCCTTCGCGGTCGGCGCCGACTGGGGACGGCTGCGGAACCAGTTCGCCCAGTGGGACATCGCCCGGCAGATGTTCCCGGACGTCATCACGCTGGCGCTGAAGAACACCGTGCTGTACACGGTGTCCGGCTTCGCCGTCGGCCTGGCGCTCGGCATGCTGATCGCGCTGATGCGGCTGTCCTCCGTCGGCCCCTACCGCTGGCTGGCCGGTATCTACATCGAGATCTTCCGCGGCCTGCCCGCCCTGCTGATCTTCATCTTCATCGGGGTCGCGGTCCCGCTCGCCTTCCCCGGCACGGAGATCATCGGCGGCACCTACGGCAAGGTGGCCCTGGCCCTCGGCCTGGTCGCCGCCGCCTACATGGCCGAGACGATCCGCGCCGGCATCCAGGCGGTCCCCAAGGGCCAGCTGGAGGCGGCCCGTTCGCTGGGCTTCTCCCCGGCCCGCGCGATGGTCTCGATCGTCATCCCGCAGGCGTTCCGCATCATCCTCCCGCCCCTGACCAACGAGTTGGTCCTGTTGTTCAAGGACTCCTCCCTGGTCCTGTTCCTCGGCGTCACCCTGGAGGAGCGCGAACTGTCCAAGTACGGCCGTGACCTGGCCAGTACGACCGCCAACTCCACGCCGATCCTCGTCGCCGGCCTGTGCTACCTGCTGGTCACGATCCCGCTCGGCTTCGTGGTGCGCCGTATGGAGGCGAAGGCCCAGGAGGCCGTCAAATGAGCCGCCCCGAGATCGAGGTCAAGGACCTGCACAAGTCCTTCGGCGACAACGAGGTGCTGCGCGGCATCGACCTGGAGATCGGCCAGGGCGAGGTCGTGTGCGTCATCGGCCCGTCGGGCTCCGGCAAGTCCACGTTGCTCCGATGCGTCAACCTCCTTGAAGAGCCCACCAAGGGCCGGGTGTTCGTCGGCGGAACGGAGTTGACGGACCCCGATGTCGACATCGACGCCGTACGCCGCCGTATCGGCATGGTCTTCCAGCAGTTCAACCTCTTCCCGCACCTCACGGTGACCGAGAACCTCACGCTGCCGCAGCGGCGGGTGCTCCGGCGGGACAAGGCGCGGGCCGCGCGCGTGGCCGCCGAGAACCTGGCCCGCGTCGGCCTCTCGGAGAAGGCGGACGCCTACCCCGCCTCCCTCTCCGGCGGCCAGCAGCAGCGCGTGGCGATCGCCCGCTCGCTGTCGATGGGCCCCGAGGTGATGCTCTTCGACGAGCCGACGTCGGCCCTCGACCCGGAGCTGGTCGGGGACGTGCTGGCGGTGATGCGGATGCTGGCCCGGGAGGGCATGACCATGATGGTGGTCACCCACGAGATGACCTTCGCGCGGGAGGTCGCCGACCGGGTCGTCTTCATGGACGGGGGAGTCGTCGTCGAGGACGGCACACCGGACCAGGTGATCGGCAACCCGGCCCACGACCGCACCCGCCACTTCCTGTCCCGGCTGCTCGACCCGGCCATGGCGCAGGTGGAGGAGGAGTCCTCCGAGCAAGCGGGCGGGGCCGACTGACAGGGCCCTCGTCGCGCCCGCCCACCTGGACCTCGCCCCGGATGCCGACCCCTGCCGCATCGATGAGGTGCTCCCGGTCGTCCTAGGCTGAGGCCCATGAGCGATCAGGCGGTGCTGCACGTGAGGGGCAGGGTCCTCGTGGGACCCGAGGACGTCCGCGACGAACTGTGGGTGGTGGGCGGTCGCGTCTCCTACGACCGCCCCGCCCACGCCCGTGACATCACGACGGTCGACGGCTGGGCCCTCCCCGGGCTGGTGGACGCCCACTGTCATGTCGGCCTCGGCCCGGAGGGCCCGGTCGACGCGGCGACCGCCGAGAAGCAGGCCCGCACCGACCGCGAGGCCGGCACGCTGCTGATCCGGGACGCCGGGTCGCCCTCCGACACCCGCTGGGTCGACGACCGCGAGGACCTCCCGAAGATCATCCGGGCCGGCCGGCACATCGCCCGCACCCGCCGCTACATAAGGAACTTCGCCCACGAGATCGAGCCGGCGGACCTGGTCGCGTACGTCGCCCAGGAGGCCCGGCGCGGCGACGGCTGGGTCAAGCTGGTCGGCGACTGGATCGACCGTGACCTCGGCGATCTCGCCCCCAGCTGGCCGCGGGACGCGGTGGAGGCGGCGATCACGGAGGCGCACCGGCTCGGCGCCCGGGTCACCGCCCACTGCTTCGCCGAGAACTCGCTCCAGGACCTGGTCGAGGCCGGCATCGACTGCATCGAGCACGCGACGGGCCTGACGGACGAGCTGATCCCCCTCTTCGCCGCGCGCGGTGTCGCCATCGTCCCGACCCTCGTCAACATCGCCACCTTCCCCGACCTCGCGGCGGGCGGCGAGGCCAGGTTCCCGCGCTGGTCGGCCCATATGCGCCGACTCCACGAGCGCCGCTACGACACCGTCCGCGGCGCCTACGACGCCGGCATCCCGGTGTACGTCGGCACGGACGCCGGCGGCAGCCTCGCCCACGGCCTGGTCGCGGGCGAGGTCGCCGAGCTGGTCACCGCCGGGATCCCGCCCGTCGACGCGCTCGCGGCGACCAGCTGGGCGGCCCGCGCCTGGCTCGGCAGGCCCGGTCTGGAGGAGGGCGCACCGGCGGACCTGGTGGTGTACGGGAGCGACCCGCGCGCGGACGTACGCGTCCTCGCGTCCCCCCGTCGGGTGGTGCTGAACGGGCAGGTCGTCGAGTAAAGGAACGCCTGTGCCCGGCGACTCGAATACATTCACGGAAAGTCCACTAATGAGTGAAGTGACGGAGGATTGCCACCTGTTCACCCACAGTGCGTAATTCTTGGCGGGTCCCGAGCAAGTTTCCTCTGGGGGTCCCACCGCCTTGAACAGCGACACATTCCGTATGCCCGCACGCCGTCTCGCGACCGTCGCGACGGCCACCGCCCTGGTCGCCGGTCCCGCGGCCCTGGCCGGCGCCGGCACCGCACACGCGACCACCGACCAGGGCCGCGCGAGCGCGGTCGTCCTCCGCACCGGCCTGGACGTCTCCCTCCTCAGCAAGACCGTGAACGTCCCGCTCGCCCTCTCCCTGAACGAGGTCCAGGCACCGCGCAGCGCCGACCGCACCGCGCTGACCGCCACGCTCGACGGAGTGGACGGCGGCAAGCCGTTCAACGTCCTCGGCGCGGAGGTCGCCTCGGCGAGGGCGACGGTCTCCGACAGCCTGGCCGAGGGCTCGGTCCACCTCGCCCACGCCCGGCTGCACCTGCCCGGCCTGCCCCTGCTGTCCCTCGTCGAACTCGACACGGTCACCTCCAAGGCCACCTGCGAGACCGGCAGGCAGCCGGTGGCCTCCGCGAACGTGCTCGGCGCCGTCACGGTCCTCGGCAAGCGCGTGACACTCAGCGCGGGCGGCCCCACCGACGTCAAGGTCCCCGGCGTCGGCGAGGTCCGCCTCGACCTCTCCCAGCGCGAGACGACGTCGAACACGGCGGCGGCCAGCGCCCTCGAACTCAAGATCTCCGTGAACCCGCTGAAGCTGAACGTGGCCGACGTGGAAGGAACGTTGACCCTGGCGAAGGCGACCTGCGAGACGCCGCCGGACCCGGCCGCCCCGTCGGACCCGGCCGACCCGGTGACCGACGTCAAGCCTCAGGGCGCCTCCACGAAGGAGACCAAGCTCGCGGAGACGGGCGGGAGTTCGGTGACGCCGTATGTCGTGTCAGGAGCGCTGGCCTTGCTTCTGGCGGGCACAGGAGCGGTGACCTTGGCCCGACGCCGACGCTGACGCCCTGCTGTCCAGGGGCGCGGGGCGGTAGTCGATCCGCGGCTACCGCCGCGCGGGCGCGACCAGCCGCACTCATCCGGCACCCGGCAACGGCGCGCAGTTCCCCCTCTCCTCAGCCGCGTATCAAGGTCAGCGCCCGATCCAGCGCCAGCAGGAACCCGTTCACCGTCCCCCGGTCCCGCACGGCGACCCGCATCCACTGCTCGTCCAGCCCCGGAAACGTGTCCCCTCGGCGCACCGCGTACCCCAACACCCGCAACTGCCGGCGCACCGCGGCCGCCCCGGCCATCCGGACGAGCACGAACGGCCCCTCCGCGGGCCCCGCCACCCACACTCCCTCCGGCGCGAACTCCTCGAGTCCCGCCACCAGATGGGCCCGGTCGGCCGCGCCCCGGTGCGCCGCATGCGCCGCCTCCGCCAGCGCCCGCGGCGCCACACACGCCTCGGCCGCCACCAGCGCCGGCGCCGACACCGGCCACAGCGGCTGCGCCCGCGCCAGCTCGGCGACGGTCTCCGGCGCGGCCAGCACATAGCCGACCCGCAACCCGGCCAGCCCCCATGTCTTCGTCAGACTGCGCAGCACCACCAGCCCCGGCACATCGGTCCGTCCGGCCAGCGCCTCCCGCTCGCCCGGCACCGCGTCCATGAACGCCTCGTCGACCACCAGCGTCCGCCCGGGCCGGGCGAGCCGGGCGATCGCCTCGGCGGGATGCAGTACCGACGTGGGGTTGGTCGGATTGCCGATCAGCACCAGGTCGGCGTCCTCCGGCACGGCCGCCGGATCGAGCCGGAAGCCGTCCGACTCCCGCAGCAGCACCCGTTCCACGGTGTGCCCCGCATCCCGCAGCGCCGCCTCCGGCTCGGTGAACTGCGGATGCACCACCACCGGCCGGCGCACCTTCAGCGCACGCGCCAGCAGCACGAACGCCTCCGCCGCGCCCGCCGTCAGCAGCACCCTCTCCACCGGCAGCCCGTGCCGCGCCGCGACCGCCGCCCGCGCCGGCCGCCCGTCGGGGTAGGCGGCGAGACCGCCCAGGGACCCGGCGATCCGCTCCCGCAGCCAGGCCGGGGGAGTGTCGGCCCGTACGTTGACCGCGAGGTCGATCAGCGCGGAACCGCCGTCACGGACCTCGGCGTCGCCGTGGTGCCGCAGATCGTGTCCGTCTCCGGAGCCGCCGGAACCCTCGTCAGTGCGCATGCGCGTGCCCGCCGTGGTGATGGTGGTGCCCGTGGTCGTGGCCGTCGTCGTCGGGATGGAAGTGCGGCTGCTGCGGCAGCCCCACCTTGTCCTCGAAACCGGGCAGCGCGATCCGGTACACACACGAGTCGCAGTTCATCCGCACCTCGCCGGCGGCCGCCTCCCGGTACCGCTCCATCACCAGGTCGACCAGCTCCGGCTCGGGCCCGATGACGTCCGCCGAGCGCACCTCGGCCTCGGGGTGCGCGGCCGCCCAGCCCTCGGTCTGCTGCCGCACCCGCTCCGGCAGGATCCCGGTGAACAGGAAGTACGGGAGGACGACGATCCGGCGCGCCCCCAGTTTCAGGCACCGGTCGAGTCCGCTCGGCACGTCCGGCGCGGCCAGCGACACGAACGCCGTCTCCACACCGGCGTACCCGCGCCCCTCCCACAGCAGCCGCGCCGCCCTGTGCACCTCGGCGTTGGCGTCCGGGTCCGTCGAGCCCCGGCCCACCAGCAGCACGGTCACGTCCGCCCGGTCCATCGGGGCGCGTCCCTCGCCGGTGCCCAGCGCCTCGTCCAGCCGCCGCTCGAGGACGGCCAGCAGCGAGGGGTGCGGGCCCAGCGGACGCCCGTACGTGTACGAGATCCCCGGGTGCCGTTCCTTCTCCCGGGCCAGCGCGGCCGGGATGTCGCCCTTGGCGTGCCCGGCGGAGACCAGCATCAGCGGCACGGCGGCGAACCGTCGTACCCCCCGCTCGACGAGATCGGTCACGGCCTCGCCCAGCGGGGGCGGGGACAGCTCGATGAAGCCGCCGGCGACGGGCAGTTCGGGGTGGCGGCGCCCCAGCTCCCGTACGAAGTCACGGAACGCCTCGGCCCCGGCTTCGTCCCGGGTGCCATGGCCGGCGATGAGCAGGGCGGGCGGGGTGGTCACAGCGTCTCCTCGGAAGTGGGGTGGTACAGCAGGGCGTTGAGCGCGGCGGCGGCGACCGCCGAGCCGCCCTTCTCGGACACGTTGCTGACGGCGGGCAGCCCGCTCTCCCGCAACGCGGCCTTGGACTCGGCCGCGCCGACGAAGCCGACGGGCAGGCCGATGACGAGCACGGGGGAGGCGTCCAGCGTCAGCAGCTCCTCCAGGGCGGTCGGCGCATTGCCGATCACCCAGAGCGCGCCGGGGCCCACCTGCTCGTACGCGAGGCGGATCGCGTGCGCCGAACGGGTCAGGCCCGGACCGGACTCGGCGTCCCTCAGCCGGCACACGGTCTTCCGGCGGGTGATCCCGGCGGCGACCATCTCCACGTCCACGACGACCGGCGCCCCGGCGTGCAGCGCGGCATGCGCCTTCGCCAGGTCGCCCTCGTCGGTCACGAGGTCGGTCGCGTACTCCAGGTCGGCCGCGGAGTGGATGACCCGCTCCACGACGGCCCGGGTCAGCGGCGGGAAGTGCGAGGTGTCCAGGCGGGCCCGCAGCCGCCGGAAGGACTCCTCCTCGATGGGGTGGACGACCCGGTTCACTCGGCCCCCTCCGACGCGCTCTCCTGCCAGCGGTAACCGCGCGGGGTGACCATGCGCCCGGCGATGTTCCGGGTCGCGGTGTTGCCCACGGTCACGACGGTCATCATGTCGACCCAGGCCGGGTCCAGCGCGCCCAGGGTGGTCACCCGGCTCGACTCTTCGGGGCGCGAGGCGTTGCGTACGACACCGACCGGCGTCGTCGGCTCGCGGTGCTCGGCGAGGATCGTGAGCGCCTTCGGCAGTTGCCAGTCGCGGCCCCGGGAGCGCGGGTTGTAGAAGGTCACCACGATGTCCGCCTCGGCGGCGGCCCGCACCCGGCGCTCGATGACCTCCCACGGCGTGTGCAGGTCGGACAGGCTGATGGAGACATGGTCGTGGCCGAGCGGCGCGCCCAGGATCGCCCCGGCGGCGAGCGCGGCGGTGACACCCGGGACGCCGATCACGTCGATGTCGTCGGAGGCCTCGGCGAGCGCGGGGGAGGCCATCGCGTACACGCCGGCGTCCCCGCTGCCGATCAGGGCGACGGCATGCCCGGCCCGCGCCTCGGCGACCGCGGTCCGCGCCCGCTCCTCCTCGGCGCCGAGCCCCGACTCCAGGACGCGGGTACCGGGCCGCAGCAGGTCGCGGATCTGGTCGACGTACTGGTCGAGCCCGACGAGCACGGAGGCGCGCCGGAGTTCGGCCTTGGCGCGCGGGGTGAGCAGATCGCGGGCGCCGGGTCCGAGCCCGACGACCGCGAGCCGGCCGCGCGCGAGTCGCCGTACGACGGCACAGGTCGCCATGGCGGGCCGGCCGTTCTCGGGGGCCGACTTCCGCTTGGGGACGAGCAGTTCGCCGCCGCGCACGAGGGCGGCGGCCTCCGCGACGGACGGGGTGCCGACGGCGGCCAGGGGCGCGCCGGAGGGGTTGGGCACCGCTACCGCGGCCAACTCCTCGGCGGCGTACGTCACCAGGGGGACTCCGAGCCGCGCGGCCGCGTCGACGATGCCGGGCTCCTCGGCCTTGGCGTCGACGGTGGCGAGCTCGGCGATGCTACGAGGGGAGAGTCCCGCGTCCCGCAGGGCGCCCTCGATCAGGGTGAGCACCTCGTCGACGGGAGCGCCCTTGGAGGCGCCGACGCCCACGACGAGGGACGGCGGGCGCAACAGCACCTCGCGCTCGGCGGGTTCGACCGCGCGGTCGGTCAGCCGGACCGTGTACGCGCCCTCCCCGGCCAGCGGCAGCGGGGGCAGCGGCCACGTCAACTCGGTGCGCAGGGCGACCGGTTCACCGTCCAGCAGGGCCCGTGACACGGTCGCCACCGAGCCCTCGACCGGGAAGCCCAGGGTGTCGAGGCCGGGCAGTGAGACGGAGTCCGTCGCGGTGGTCACCACCGGCTGCGCGGCCAGTACCTCGGCCACCTCCCGGGCGAGTTCGTTCGCACCGCCGGCGTGCCCGCCGACCAGGGACACGGCGAACCGCCCGCCCTCGTCGACACACACCACACCGGGGTCGGCCGTCTTATCGCCCAGCAGCGGGGCGATCAGCCGGACCACCGCACCCGTGGCCAGGAAACACACCAGTTGCCCGCACTCCGCGAACGCGGACCGCACGGCGTCCCCGACCGGACCGTCGTACACCCGCGTGCGGTCCGGCCACGCCGCGGCCAGCCGGTCGCGTGCCGCCGCCCCCGCCGCGGTGGCGGAAATGAGGCCGATCACTGAGCAACTCCTTCTTCGGAAAGGGGGATTCGATTCCCCCACAGCAGGAACACGGGATTGGCCGCCGCCAGCCGGGTGACCTCTCCGGGCAGCGGCGTGAGACGCGAGGACTGCAGCAGCACCCCGTCGCAGGAGAACCCGGCACCGGTCAGCGCCTCGCGCGCCGCCGGCACCCGGTCCAGGGCGGCCAGCGCCACCACCACCGACCGCCGGGCCCGCAGCGCGCAGGCGCCGACCACGGCGGGCAGCTCACGGCCCCCGCCGCCGACGAACACGGCGTCGGGATCGGGGAGTCCGGCCAGGACCCCGGGCGCCGTACCGTGCACCACGTCCACGTACACGCCGTGCGCCCGCGCGTTGGCGGCGATCCGCTCGACCCCGTCCGCGGCCTTCTCCACGGCGACGACGGCCGCCCCCAGCCGGGCGCACTCCACCGCCACCGACCCGGAACCCGCGCCGACGTCCCAGACCAGGTCGCCGAGGCGCGGCCCGAGCCGGGCCAGCGCCAGCGCCCGTACCTCGAACTTGGTGATCATCGAGTCCCGGTGCGCGAACTCCCGCTCGTCCAGGGCCCATCGGGCGGGCCCGGCGGGAACACCGGCGACGGTACGCACCGCACCGAGCGCCCGCGCCGGGTCCAGACAGAGCACCACGCTGACGTCCGCTCCCCAGTCCCGGCCGGCGGCCTCGGCGGGCGTGACCCATTCGACGCGCTCCCGCTCCGGGTCACCGAGCGCGCTCGCGACGACGAGCCGCCGGTCCGCCGGCACCGCGGCCCCCAGCTCCGCCGGGCCCGCCCCCGGACCCGTCAGCACCGCCACCTTCGGATGCGCCCGGCAGACGTGGACCGCCGTACGCGGCTCCCGCCCGTGCGCGCTCACCACCACCGCGTCGTCCCACGGCAGCCCGACCCGTGCGAACGCGGCGGCGACGGACGACACCCCGGCCCGCACCTCCAGCCGCTCCGGCCCGAACCGCTCGGCCAGCGCCCGCACGATCCCGAAGAACCCGGGGTCGCCGGAGGCCAGCACGGCCACGGACCGGTCCTTGCCGGCGTACTCCTCGATGGCGTCGAGCGCGGGAGCCAGCGGCCCTAGGACGATCCGCTCGGCGCCCTCCGGCAGCCGCACGGCGTCCAGGTGCCGCCGCCCGCCGACCACCAGCTCGGCCCCGGCCAGCGCGTCCGTCGGGAGCGGCGCCCCCGTCCCGGTACCGAAGACCGTGATCACGTACTCGCCCCCCGCTCACGCAGGGCCCGCCGGGCCTGAGGGTCGGCCTTGCGGAAACCGTGGAAGTGGCCGGGGTGGTAGAGGTGCGAGCGGGTGCCGTGGGCGTCCAGGGCGGGGCCGACCAGGAACAGGGTGTGCTTCCAGAGCTTGTGCTCCTTGACCGTCTCCTCCAGCGTCTCGATCGTGCACTTCACGACCAGCTCCTCCGGCCAGGTCGCCTGGTAGGCGACGACCACCGGCGTGGACGTCGGATAGCCGCCCTCCAGCAGCTCCCGCACCAGCTGCCCGCTGCGCGCGGCGGAGAGGAAGATCGCCATGGTGGTGCCGTGCCGGGCGAACTCCCGTACCTCCTCGCCCGGCGGCATCGGCGTCTTGCCGCCGCCGAGCCGGGTCAGGACGACGGACTGGGCGACCTCGGGAATGGTCAGCTCCCGCTGGGCGAGCGCGGCGACGGCCGAGAAGGAGGACACGCCCGGCACGATCTCGACCTCGACGCCGATCCCGGCACACCGGTCGACCTGCTCCTGGGTACCGCCCCACAGGGCCGGATCACCGGAGTGGATACGGGCGACCCGCAGTCCTTGCGCCCGGGCCCGCTCGTACACGGCGACGACGTCCTCCAACGACATCGTGGCCGAGTCGAGGATCTCGGCGTCCTCGCGCGCGTGCTGGAGGACCTCCGCCTGGACCAGGCTCGCGGCCCAGATCACCACGTCGGCCTCGGCGATCGCGCGCGCGGCCCGGAACGTCAGCAGATCGGCGGCGCCGGGGCCGGCACCGACGAAGGTCACCTTGCCGGCGGGGGCGCCGCCGGAGACAGCGGCGACGGCAGCGGCAGAGGCAGCGGCATCGGCCATGGAAATTCGGTCCTCTCTGGACAAAGGGTGTTACGGGTGCTGCTGGATGTGCGCTGGGGCGGGTCGATCGGATAGCAAGGGCACATGGCGGTCTTCGTCGCGCTCGGCGCGTTCCTGATGACGCTGGCCGGCGGCTGGACGGCACAGCGCGTGACCGACCGTCGCCATCTGGTCCTGGGCCTGGCCGGCGGCCTGATGCTCGGGGTGGTCGGCCTCGACCTGCTGCCGGAGGCGCTGCGCGCGGCCGGCCGGGAGATCTTCGGCGTACCGGCCGCCCTGCTGCTCTTCGTGGCCGGTTTCCTGCTGGCCCATCTGGTGGAACGCACGCTGGCCCTGCGCCAGGCCGCGCACGGCGGCGCCGAGCACGGTCACCGGGCGCCCGAGGTGGGCCTGACGGCGGCCGGCGCGATGGTCGGGCACAGCGCCATGGACGGCGTGGCGATCGGCGCGGCCTTCCAGGTGGGCGGCGGCATGGGCGCGGCGGTCGCGCTGGCCGTGATCGCGCACGACTTCGCGGACGGCTTCAACACGTTCACCATCACCAGCCTCTACGGCAACGCGCGCCGCCGGGCGATAGGCATGCTGATCGCCGACGCCTGCGCACCCGTCCTGGGCGCCCTGTCGACCGTCTTCTTCACCATCCCGGAGACCGTGCTCGGCGGCTATCTCGGCCTCTTCGGGGGCGTCCTGCTGTATCTGGCCGCCGCCGAGATCCTCCCCGAGGCCCATCACGAACACCCCGCGCGCTCCACCCTGCTGTGCACGGTGGCCGGGGCCGCCTTCATCTGGCTGGTGGTGGGCATCTCGGGCTGAGGCGCTCACAGCTTCCCGCCTCTGCCACCGTCCCGGCGCGGCGGTGCGATGAGCGTGGAGAGATACGGCAGCGGGGAACCGTCCAGCTCGGCAGCGGGCCGGATGGACTCCTCGTCCAGCCCCAGCGCCGACCCCCACACCGCGTCCTCGATCCGCCCGGTCTCCCGCAGCGCCTCGGCGACCGCACCGGCCTGCCGCCCGAACTTGTACGCCACGACCGTCCCCGGCCCGCTCAGCGCGTCCTTCAGCACCTCGGCACCCGCCGTCACCGGCACCAGCGTCAGCGGCTCGGTCCCCTCGGTGAGCACGGCACCGGAACGGGCGGCGAGGTCCTGCATGGCGGTGATGCCGGGCACGGTCTCCACGACCACGTCCGGGACCAGCCCGGCGATGGTCTGCGCGAGGTAGGTGAAGGTCGAATAGACATTCGGATCCCCGATGGTGGCGAAGGCGACGGACCCGCGCTCCCGCAGCAACTCGGCGACCTTGGTCCCCGCCGCGTCCCAGGCTGCCTCGCGCCGCCCCCGGTCACTGCGCTCGTTCAGCGCGAACACGACCCGGACGACCTTCTCCGCGCCGACGTAGTGCAGCACGGTGGCCTCGGCACGCCCCTGCTCACCGACGTCTTTTCCCTCAGGCCCAGCCATGACGGGTACGACGACCACATCGGCGGCACGCAGGGCGTTGACGCCCTTCACGGTCACCAGCTCGGGGTCACCGGGCCCCACCCCGACTCCGATCAACCTGCTGCTGCTCATGACGTCCGGCACCTCTCCACGAACCTTCGGGCCACACCGGGCTCGGACGCCCAGTGCGTGTGCAGATAACTCGCGTGCACACCCTGCTGTACAAAACCCTCGACCCGCGGCCGGGGGGTACGTACACCCCACGCGGGCGCCGCACCGGCCCCCGGCTCGACCGCGGTCCGGTGAAACTCGTGCCCCCGCATCCGGGTCCCGGCGACGGCCAGCACACTGTCGCTCACGGCGACCGCGTCCCGGTAGCCGAGAGTCAGCCGCTCGCTCATCCGCGCCCGGACATCCAGCACGCCGCACATCGCCAGCCCGTCCAGCTCCTGGCACAGATAGAGCAGCCCGGCACACTCGGCGGCGACCGGAGCACCGCTGTGAGCGAGGGCACCGACGGCCTTGCGCAGCGGCTCGTTGGCGGACAGCTCGGCGGCGTACACCTCGGGGAAACCCCCGCCGACGACCAACCCCGTTGTCCCGTCCGGCAGTTGCTCGTCCCGAAGCGGATCGAACGGCACGACCTCGGCCCCGGCGGCGGCGAGCAACTCGGTGTGCTCGGCATAGGAGAAGGTGAAGGCGGCCCCGGAAGCGACGGCGACCACAGGCCGCACGCCCCTGCCATCCACCCCGTCCGGCACAGGCCGCGGGCCCCTGCCATCCACCCCGTCCGGCACAGGCCGCGGGCCCCTGCCATCCACCCCGTCCGGCACAGATCGCGGGCCCCTGCCATCCACCCCGTCCGGCACAGGCCGCGGGCCCCTGCCATCCACCCCGTCCGGCACAGATCGCGGGCCCCTGCCATCCACCCCG